>NZ_PPPT01000142.1 GCF_006483445.1 Bradyrhizobium guangdongense
GCCTATGCGCCGCCGCCGCCGGCCTATGCGCCGCCGCCGCCCCCGCCGCCGGCCGATCCCGGTGTGAGCGCGCTCGGCGGCGCCATCGTCGGTGGCGTGCTCGGCGGCCTGATCTCGGGCAATGCCACGGGTGCTGCCGCCGGCGCGGTCCTCGGCGGCGCGACCGGCGCCATTGCGGGCGCGACGGCCGCCTCGCAGCCCGGCTACTACTGGGCGCAGGGCGTCTGCTACTACCGCTATCCCAGCGGCCAGTATGTGCAGGCCGATCCCCGAGCCTGCTACTGAGATTTCAAGAGTCTGATCTGGAGCGAGGCGGGCAGGGACCCGCCTCGTTTGTTTTGTCGGGCGCATGCGCGCGCCCGACAAGCGTTGTTAACGCGTCGCGTCTATCAAACCTGCATGCGCAGGCGTTCGTCATGGACCGGATCTGTTGCGCCGCTGACGGTTACGGCGGTGCTCCTGCTGGCCGTGTGGCCGCTGCGCGCCGGCATGGCCGCCGATGGCGCGAGCTCCGTGGGCGGACGTGAAACCGGCGATCAACTGCCGGCGTCCGAGGCCGACCTTTATCCCGCGCAAGCCGCCGTGCGCGCCCTGATCGACAAGGAAACCGCGACGTCGAAACTGCCCGCCGACATTGCCGAAGCCGTCGTCTTCGTCGAGAGCCGCTATGAGTCGGACGTCACCGGCCGCGCCGGCGAAATCGGCCTGATGCAGATCAAGCTCGAGACGGCCGCCGGGTTTGGTTTCAAGGGCACGGCCGCCGAACTCGCCACGCCCGAGATCAACATCCATTACGGTGTGGCGCATCTCGCCAAAGCCTGGACGCTCGCGAAAGGCGATCTCTGCCGCGCCTTGATGACCTACCGCGCCGGTGACGATGAGGACGGCGTGGCGCCGCGCTCCGCCATCTACTGCAACCGGGTGCGCAATCGCCTGACGGCCATGAACTCCGCGTTCGCCGCGCCCACCAAGGGCACCGTGACATCAGTCGCAACGAAGGCCGTGACAACGGCGCCGTCCCGACCTGTCAGATCGCAGGCCTCGAAGCCGACCGACGTCTACGCGGTCTACAAGCGTGGCACGGCCGCCGCGAGCCGGGCCTACTGGGCCGCGCATGAGTCGCGCATCCGCGCCATCAAGGCGAGGGTGGAGGCTAAGCGACGACGGGTGGCTTCGCGCTAAGCGCGACGCCGGGCTTCAATGCTGAGGCTTTAGCGCAGCGGTTGAAATCCTGTTGCCGCGCACCCTGTCGCGCTGCACAACAAGTGCCCTAAATTTTGACTGGCTTTCCGCGCGGCTTCGCGGTTCTGATCAAAGAAAAAACAAGTCGACTGATTCGCGGGGGAAATGGACATGCTGGATGCCATCCAGATCAGCTTGGCGCTTTGGGTCATGATCGTTTGCGGGGCGATCAAGGCGATTCAAGCGATTCCGCTCCTGTTTTAGGAAACCAGCCAGCTAAAGGCTGAGAAGGCGATCCAGACCAGAACCCACATCCACGCCGTCATCGCCACGGCCATGATGACGAGATAGGCAACGCCGAACAGGTCGGGCAGCCTGCGGCGTGGCTTTGCCTCGGCCTGAGGGATCGCAGCTTCGGCTTCCGGTGTCATGGCTGAAAGGGCCATCTGGTTGTCGTCCCGCGCCCGCAAATATCCGGGGCAGCCCTGTGTAGCCGAGCGTAGCGCTACGGCATGTGACGCAATTCACACTTCCGACCTGAAAGATTTGCGCGGTGCACATCCACCGGCGCAGCGCGAGCGGCCGGCTAAGGACGTTGCTGATGAGGTCGGGACCGATCCCGGTTACTTCGATGCCTTCTGGATCTTGTGCGCGAGATGGCCGGTGTCATGGTCGCGGCGGAGCTGGCTCAGCGACGTCTCGTTCAACTGCAGCAGAACCGTGCTCAACGTTTCAGTCGCTGGATAGCCGGCTGCAAAGCCCGGTCCGTAGATCTTGCGCAGCGTGCCGAGCAGGGTGTTTCCGTGCTTGTGGCTGATCTCGCCATCGTGATTGCGGTGGCGATTGTCGAGACCTGACTTGCTCATGCCGCTCTCCCAAGCGTCCCCCCCCGGCGGCAAGCATCCTCCTTCCGGGAGGGAATGGCAATCAAATCGCATGGGGTGACGCGGATAGAGTCCGGGCTCGACTTGGGGGCGGGACAAACAAAACGCAAAAAACAACCCCATGCACAGTAGCCCCGGGGCGGGGGCACGGGGCCGGGGAGGGTTTGATTCGCATTTTCCGAAATTCGCTTGACCCGTCGGGCAAATCACCGCTATATTGCCATCATTGCACAAGCCGCAAGAATTCCGCGCCCCAGGCCCCACGCGCCCCGTCACATGTAGCGATGCACACTCCTGAGGAATTCTTCCTTCTCGCCCGGCGCGTAGCCCTGGCAAGCACCATAATACGCTTCCGGTTGATCGCACGGTGAGGGCCGCTTGCGCGCCGACGGCTTTGGTGCCGCGTACGATCTGGTCGCGGCGGGGGGCGGGAATCCTGGTCCCACCTGGCCACGATAGCGTTGTTTGTTTGCTTTCGGGCCCGCGTAATACGGGTTGAGGACGCACATCTGACCGTTGGCCGACGCTCTGCACTGCGCCATCGATGTGAAGTTGCATCGATAGTAGGGGGTGATTCCCATGGAGACGACGTACAGGCAAACGGGAAAAGCCGGATCATAGGTTTGAGCCCGGGCATGCCCCGCTGTCAGGGCGATGCTCACCGTCAAAACCGTCAAAGCCCATGCGCGCATTGGAACCTCCTCCAACTTGCCCGACACCGATGCCCTCAGACCGCAAAGCGTGTTGATCCAGGTCAATCTACGCAGAATAGGGTCACGCGCGTGCAGAAGCGCGCCGCACCCTCAAGTGAGAAACGGTCATTGCTGTGGCAGCGGTATCTCGCCAAGGTAGCATCGAGACATAAAATAACGGTGGGATTGTGAGATGGTTCACAGCCGCCCCCTGCGCACGTCCTATCATTCCCTGGCGAGGAAACGGGTCGACGGCGGTACGCCGGAGAGGGCGCGATGACGGCGATCGACCTGCTCCCATTGCATCAACGCGACGAAAATCAACGGTCAGCCGTCCTGGAACAGTCTGACGGCGGTCCGATGAGGGGAGGAACCGATGGCCGACGATGTCTTCATCCAGGAGCAAACGAGACGGCGGATCGACGAGGACATCGCAAAGCGCGTCCTCATCCACAAGGCCAACATCGCCCGTCTCACCGCAGCCCGGGCAAGCGCGAAGAGCCTGAACGTGCAGGTCATCAATCGTCCGCTCGTGATGCTGGCGGTCGGCGATTCCTGGTTCGACTATCCGCTCACCGGAAACGGCCTTCCGCTCGTCGACACCGACGTGATCGCGCAGCTTCGCAGGATCGGTGCAATGCCCCCGACCATCCTCAATCTCGCCCATCATGGCGACGCCGCGGTCGACGAGATGTCGCTGCCCAAGCAGGAACGCATGATCGCGGCGCTGACCGACCCCTCCAACTGGATCGACGGCAAGCCCGACGCCATCCTGTTTTCGGCCGGTGGAAATGACATCGCCGGCGACCAGTTCTGCATCTTCCTCGATTTCAACGACGGCCACGTCTCTGGCCTCAATCAGGACCGCTTCCAAAAGTCGCTCGGGGTGGTCGAGGCCTGCTATCTCGAGCTGTTCGCACTGCGCGATCGGCTGGCCCCCGGCGTGCCGATCTTCGGCCATTGCTACGACTTTGCGATCCCGAACGGCTCCCATCCGCCCTGCGCGGGTCCGTGGCTGAAGCCGTCGCTCGACTTCTGCAACTGGTCGGTTGCGAAGGGCAAGGTGATCGTGCACGAGGCACTGGCGACGTTTCGCGTCATGCTCGCGCGGCTCGCAGCCGACGCCGCCAACAATTTCCACATGGTCGACACCCAGGGCACGCTGACATCGGCAGAATGGGCGAACGAACTCCATCCCATTCCCAGCGGTTTCAACAAGATCGCACAGAAGTTTGCCGACGTTCTCGCGACGAAGATCGTCTAGGGAGACGGATTGTGAGCGACGCGGAACGCGGAAACCTCTGCTCTGATCGCATCGACAAAGGACACCGGCGGCGCGACGTGGGGAGGCAGCATTGAAAGGGCTCGGACTCGCTGCGACGGTTGGAATCGTTCTGGGAGTGGCGATGCTTTGGTGGGTCCGGCCGGACACCAATGCCGGAGCAACGGTCATCCTGGTCACAACCACGCTCCTCTGCCTGTTAGCAGGGATGATCCTGCAGGCGATTGGCGGCTGGGCTCGCGCCAGGTTCAATCGTGGAGGACAGCTATGAGAGCGCCTGCGATATCTGGATTGGTGCTGTTACTCATGTCCTGGTCGTTTCCTGTCGCAGCTCAGGGAATAGCTCCGCGACCTTCGCCCGAACCTCGACCCTGTCCCTGGGATGAACCCGGCTGCCGTGCCGGACACGTCGAAGCTCCCGGTGCGGGAGCAGGGACGTCTATCAGCAAGGCCGGCCATGACATTGGAAAAGCTCTGCATGACACGCTTCAGGACGTGATGGAGACCCTGGAAAGACCAGGAGCAGGCAGCGCCGGTCAAAGTGCCACTGGAAGCGACTCGACAAGGCCCCTCTTGCCTGTCCGTGCGTTCCTTGCTGCAAAGGATATTCCGCCGGCCAAGGCTGGCGCCTACGGGCTGGTCGCCCTTCATTCCAAGCCAACCGCTGCCAGCAGGTCGAAGCTGCTGATGGTTTGCAAGGCATTCATCGCGTTCTTTCCCCGCAACGAAACAGCATCGGTCCCCGTCGAGGACCAGATGTTTACGGTATGGCCGGTCGACGATCCAACGAACCGGCAGGTGAAGAACGACGATTGCGATTTTGTGCTGGATCACTATGACTTGGTGGCGTCTCAGCTAGCCATGGCCGACGCTCGAAAGCAGAAGGCGAGTTTCGAAGGGGCGGGCCCCTATCTCGTCGGATGGTCTCCTTCGAGGGCACGAGGGATCCCGGATGCCCTCGTGCTTGTCGTGGACATGTCGTCGGACAACAATCAAGCCGACATCGACAACAAGTTTCGGTTCTGGAAGACCAAGATTGTCGAGAATCCCTCGCTGTGGCGTAACGGCTGGTCGGTGGAAGGCGTGCGCGCGGCAATTCATAATTTCGCTGATCAGTACGGTCAGGCGATCCTCGATGCGATCAAATTGATCGGGGACAAGAAGTCGTAGGGGCGACGGTTGTAAGCGGAAGGCGGCCGTCATTCAGACCAAGGATGGGGGGCTCCAGCGAAACCAGTTGCGCACGCTCCGTCCGTCAGCTCGCTCCGGAGCGCCGCAGGCTAACGGTGATAACCCGTGAAGAGATGAACGATGGCGACGCCGATGCGCCGCGTATTCGGAAAGGCGCCCGACAATTCGGCCAGCGTCAGAAAGAACAGACCGTAGAAATAGGCTGGATAACGCTGCTCGAAGGACAACAGCGGCGCGGCGAAGGCCTTGCAATCCCGATGGGTCACCTCATCGTGAAACTTGTGGCTTGCCATGCGCTGTTGAGACTTCAGTAACCTAACGCCTCCACTCTCAGCTCAGTATCGTTGCGTTGGAGTACCCCACAGTGCTGGATTTTGACGAGCTGCGTGAACTCGCAGCCGATGTGCGTGTTTTTGTCGACGTCGCCGAAGACAAGGCGGAGGCGCTGAGGGCCGTCGTCGCGGCCTACGACGTGGTGCTGGCGATCTTCCCCTCCGAGGAGGGTATGGGCCTTCACGTCGTCAAAGGCGGCGAGATCCTGGACAGGATCGCAACATCGCGGACGCATGCGATGTACAGTCATACGGCCATCGCGGTGCCCGACCTGGAGCATGCGGAAGTGCTCAAGCGCCTGACGGCCCCGGTCGAGCAACGGATTGCAGCTTAGGGACAGACGGCGACCTTGCCGACCTCGCCATTGGGCAGTACGCGGCCGGCCGATCTGCCGCGCGCCAAAGGTGATTTTGGTCGGACGGTCAGACATCACATCCCGCTGAATTGAGCGATCGTGAAGCCCCCGGCACTTGGGGATGATTGACGGCCGAACCACATGTCTGGCTGGCAATGCGCGATTGGAAACAGCGATGACGCGGTCCGTTTTGGCCTTGGGCCTATTGCTTGCTCTGAGTGCCGCGGGGAACGCCGCCACGGTGCACCGCACGGCACCGCCATTGCGCGCGCGCCAGCAAGCATTCGTTCCCCCCGTTGCTCCCGGTCAGGGCGTGGCGACCCCCGGTTTCGCCGTCCCGGGTTGGACCGACGAGGCCACCCGGCGATGGATGGACAGCAACACCGCCTGCTCAGGCTGTGGCGGATAGCCCGCCACCCTGCAGCCTCTTTGGCTACGGTGATAGTGCATTCAATCGCTGATTTCGCCCACCGCTTCAATTTGGCTCGTTAGACCGCGTTCAAGTTGATTGAATGCACCCATTCAATTGCTGATTTCGCTAACCGCTTCAATTCAGCTCCATTAGACTCCCTGAAATGGGTGTCACAGTAATTATCGTGTCTCACTTCGGGTGCAGTCCAGGACTGTCACCGTAGTCACCAACCTCGGATGCCGGAACGATCAAGCAATCCGAACGCGTGCGTGGATTGACAAATGCAATTTATGCGGGGAAGTTGTTGGCGTTTACCGGCTTTGCTGGGCAATCCATAAAATGCGTTCGCCGCTTCTGGAATTTCTCGGACCGATCTTCGTTGCTGTAGTAGTTGGCTTTGTCAGCTTGGTCCTGCCCACCCCGGCGGGAGGATCCGTATTCAAGCGATGGCTGACTGCAATTGTCGCAATTACCTTGGGCCTTGCACTGTACTTGCTTGAATTCTTGACCGATTGGCGTCTTCAAGACGCGCTCCGGAATACTATGGGGGAACTATATTGCCATTACGTTGGACACGCTTCGAAGTGCAATATTTTTGATGCGGACACAAGCGGCAGCGACGCCGTGAAAGCACGCCCTTCAAACCCAGAACCTAATCGGCCTTCTTCATTCGAAGAGCAGAAAGTGCGAGACGCCGATGCGAAGGCTGCTTCAGAGCGCCAGGCGAAGGTCGAAGCAGAGCGCAGGGCCAAAGAAGAGATGGAGCGCCGCGCAATAATTGAGGCCGATCGTAGGAGAATTGCGAGAGAATCCGAGCGACAATTGGCGGAGCAGCGTCAGGCTGAAAGTGAGGCACAGCGCATCGAGGGCGAGCGCCTCGATCTCGAAAAGCAGGCTGCGGCGGAAGAGAAGAATTTGCAGCCACGATTGACGGCTGCACTGGCAACCGCGCAGCGCGCACGTGCCAGCCAGGCTGCGCAAATTCGCGCCCTCTTTGCGTGCCCAAAGGTTGTCCAAGGGAAAGGCTTTCTCTTCATTGCCGCAGTTCCACTAATTGCAACGAATGAAGCCAATCGAAAGGAGTTGCTGGATAAGAAGCCGGCTATGCTGGGACCTTCCGTTGCGCTGCTCCAGGAACCGGAAGATGTTCTTAGTGCGATATCAGCAGGCAAGCTCATGAGTTATTCCGGATTGTACGACGTCTCGATTGGATTTGACCAATCGAGCCGAACGATCATTTGGCGCGATCGCACAGGCCCTGCCTTGCTGAAGGTCGAGAACACCAAACTGATAGGATTCAACTACCGTGTCGGTCTTCGACTGGCTGGAGCAGAAATATTCTGGACTGCGAGTTCATATCCCGCCGAATTGAACCACAATAGCTGCTGGAGTTTATTGCCCCTGGTCGCAAATGACACAGCTGCAATAGCAACTGAGGGGCCATAGCAAACTGGCTTTCGCGTCATCGCATATCCCGGTTCAGCTGCATAGAAACTGAATCATGCCACCCCGATTTTCTTGATGACCTTGCAGAAGCGCTGAAGGCTTTGGCTATTCAAATCCGTAAACGTGGATAGTTGGCGCCGCGATGCGGCGGGCTGTACCTGATGACGGTCCATCCCGTCGTCAATCTGCGGTCTGCGAACTTAAAAGGAGCTCTGCCGGCTTTGTCGCCGTCGAGACAAGGCGCTTGAGCGCGTAGGGTAGAGCTCTTGCGAAACCCATCGCCAGCATCGGGGCGGTCAAGTGAACGCCGTCATTGCGCGCATATTGACGTGACGCTGCAGTGTTCGTTCCACCGCCGACGTCAAGGTGAATAGCTTGATGGGTTTCGCTTCGCTCTACCCATCCTGCGAGCTATACTGCGGAGCTTCAAACTACGTCACTTGTGAGGCGATAATGGGAGACCGTGTTGAAATTCATTTAGCAATGGGAGCGTTCATAACCGAGTGCTCGAATCTAGAGAACATGCTCATTTCAATGATCATATTCACGAATGCTAGTAAGAGCTTCGAAGAGGTATATCTAGAAATGCTTGATAAGACGTTCGGTGCTCGAATCAGAGAATTCAAGAAGGCGGCTGCACTCTACGATTTTTCGGCAGAGCAGCGCGTTAGCCTCGATGAGATCTTTGCTGACCTAGACTCCATTCTTCCGAAGAGAAATTTTATCGTCCATGGGACCACGATGGAAATGGGAGTGGGCGACGGACCGATCGTCGCTTACCGGGTCGGTGCACCAAAAGGCAACATTCATTATCTGAATGAGGTAATCTCGTCGACAGGACAAGCAGCTCACGTCTTCACTGCCGAGCGAATCCGGCAGGTCACGACGGAGTGCATGAACATTGCTGGGCGTCTCGGTCCGATCTTGAACTTCATGGTCAATAAGCTGGTCGAGCGGCCATAGCGTCACCCCAACTGTGCGTCAACCTGCTGCGCGAGTGTCTTTCTAAGGGGGCCCATAATTTAGCAGACTGCTGAGTATCTTCGCCCGCTCGAACATCGCCGTGGTGGAACGGTTTGCGTCAGCTTGCCTTCGACAGATCGAGGCTGTCTGAGTTTTCTCACATGCTTGCTTGCGCGCTCTTACTTGGCAGTGTGAAGCAAAGTTGTGTCGCAAAGTTGGGTGAGGCAACGTCAATCGTTTGTCGGGGAGGCATCGATGGGAAAACCGGAAGAGCCTTACATTCTTATGGTCGTAGAAACGTATACTGAAAGTGGTGGTGGTCTGCACGGAGATCTTCACGTCCGGCCGATCGCCGGTCAATCGATATCGGCTAATTTGCGGGTGCGTTTCCCGAAGGCGCTAAGACGTGCGCATCCACTTGGCACGCGTTTCCTAGTCTACGCCAAATTGACGGACAAGGACGGCGGAAACGATTTTGTTCATACAAACCATGCTTGGGACATCCAGGTGCTTGGACCACCACCAGCTGGAGATGATTTGAAGTATAAGAAATAGCCAGCGCGGCCGCTGCACACAAAAATGCGCTGGCATGCTCTTGCAAGCGCGAGTCAAGTCTTAGGAACCCGTGCCGAAGACAGGTATCTGGTCTCGCGGAAATTCGAGGCCTAACGGGCAAAAAGGCTCGCAATCCCGCCTGAATTTGGTGGAACCCTTCGAACTTTCCAAGGAGGTCACCAATGCTGAAGAAGTCAGCGCCGCTTAAACTTTCCGTCAAGCGCGAGCCGGTAAGGGAGCACAGCTTCAGTGCCGTAAGGACATTCGATGCGACCCTATCGACGGATCACAATGGCCCGCCCTACGACAACCAGTGGCTCCGACTCAGCTTCGTGACGGAGCTGACCGGTCTTAAGGCGAGCCGCTTCGATGCGGCAATTTACCCAAGGCATTTCGCGCAGGTCGCGCAAATGATGGTCGATGCAGATCCGGTAGCGGCTATTCGCGCATTTGGCGCCGCGATGCAGACTGCGGGGATCGAGCGAGATCAAACACCCGTGGGTGATGACGTCGCCGCCTAAGGGGACGACCTATTTTCAGTGTGCATTGTTTTGGCGTCGTCCTCAAGCATCTGGAAATCATTGAAATAGCTGGCGATCCCGGCAGGATTCGAACCTGCAACCCTCAGAGTAGAAATCTGATGCTCTATCCAGTTGAGCTACGGGACCGTGGAAGCGGCCCGCTTGTGAGGGGCCGAGGCGGCTTCTAGCACGCCACATATGAAAAATCCGCGTGGTCGCCAAGTCCGGACCGAACCGTTTTCCTCATGCCAGCGACAAACCGGAACGGTGGAGTGTCAGGGTGACGGCTCCCGCGGTTCTTGGTCTGGACGACGGATAACGTCGCCGGAGCTCTGAACCCGGTCCGGGACATTGCTGCCGGTCGGCTGGTCAGGTCACGGCCTGCGCCCTTGGACGGGATGCGCGGCGGTATCTTGATCGGTCTCCTCTGGGCCTGTCTGCCATGGCGCATGCGACGTTTTGCTATTCTGGTTCCATCGCCTTGAGTCCGTCACCATTTCGCGCATTTCATCATTGCCGACGCGGCGTTGGTCCGCGGTCGTCCGGGAGTCCCATCATGAACGGTCTGGTTCGCGCCGCTATCGTTTGCGCAACGCTTTTGCTTGGCCTCGCGACGGCCTCAGCCGCCGACAAGGCCTTCAAGCGCGACGATCTCGCCGATTCCGCGATCAAGCTGGAGGCGCAGATCAAGAGCGAGGCGGGGCCGGTCGCCAAGTCCAACGCGACGCTGCGCTCGGACGCCGACGCCGCCTTCAAGCGCAATGATTACCGCAGCGGCCTGTCGATCCTCGGCCAGATCGCCGCTGTGACCCCCGACGATGCCGGCAACTGGCTCCGCCTCGCCCGCGTCATCTTCCAGATCTCGCCCAAGAGCTCGAGCGAGCAGACCTTCCTTCTGGAGCGCGCCTCGACCGCGGCCTACATCGCCTATCAGCGCGCCGGCAATCCGGGCGAGGAGGCCGATGCGCTCGCGGTGCTCGGCAAGGCGTTGTCCGAACGCAAGCTGTGGCGGCCGGCGCTTGATACGATGCGGATGTCGCTCGACCTGCGCGAGGTCGCTGAAGTCCGGGGTCCCTACGAGAAGCTGCGCGACGAGCACGGCTTCCGCCTGCTCGACTACACCGTGGATTCCGACTCGGCGAGCCCGCGCGCCTGCTTCCAGTTCTCGGAGGAACTCGCCAAGCGCACCGATTTTGCGCCGTTCCTGGCGCTGGCGGGCCAGGACAAGCCGGCGCTGACGGCGGAGGGCAAGCAGCTCTGCGTCGACGGGTTGAAGCATGGCGAGCGCTACAACGTCAATTTGCGCGCCGGCCTGCCGTCCACGGTGAAGGAAGGCCTGCCGAAATCGGCCGAGTTCAACATCTACGTCCGCGACCGCAAGCCGTTCGTGCGCTTCACCAGCCGCGCCTATGTGCTGCCGAAGACCGGCCAGCGCGGCATTCCCGTGGTCAGCGTCAACACGCCCTCGGTGAACATCAGTGTCTACCGGATCGGCGACCGCAACCTGATCAACACGGTCGTGGACAGCGATTTCCAGAAGACGCTGTCGAAATACCAGCTCAGCGATCTCGGCGACGAGCGCGGCGTCAAGGTGTGGTCCGGCGAGCTCGCGACCGCGATGACGCTGAACCAGGACGTCACCACGGCATTCCCGGTCGACCAGGCGCTCGGCGAGCTCCAGCCCGGCGTCTACGTGATGACGGCGGCCGCCAAGGGCCCGGGCTCTGACGACGAGTACCAGCTCGCCACCCAATGGTTCATCGTCTCCGATCTCGGCGTCACGGCCTATTCGGGCAATGACGGCATCCACGTCTTCATCAACTCGCTGGCCTCGACCGATCCGGTTGGCAAAGCCGAGGTGCGGCTGGTTGCCCGCAACAACGAGATCCTGGCGACACGCAAGACCGACGAGAGCGGCCATGTGCTGTTCGAGGCGGGCCTGGCGCGTGGCGAGGGTGGCCTGTCGCCGGCGATGCTGACCGTGTCAGGGGAGAAGGCCGACTATGCCTTCCTCAGCCTGAAGACGAGCGCGTTCGATCTCAGCGATCGCGGCGTCGCCGGGCGCGTCGTGCCGGCGGGTAGCGACGCCTTCGTCTATGCCGAGCGCGGCGTCTATCGCTCCAGCGAGACCGTCTATCTCACAGCGCTGCTGCGCGACGGGCAGGGCAATGCCGTCACCGGCGGTCCGCTGACGCTGGTGATCGAGCGTCCCGATGGCGTCGAATTCCGCCGCGCCGTGCTGCCCGACCAGGGCGCCGGCGGCCGCTCGCTGGCCGTGCCGCTCAACTCGGCCGTTCCGACCGGCACCTGGCGCGTGCGCGCCTTCACCGACCCGAAGGGCTCCTCGGTCGGCGAGACCACCTTCATGGTCGAGGACTACGTCCCCGATCGCATCGAATTCGACTTGTCGTCCAAGGACAAGCTGATCAAGGCTCAAGCTCCGGTGGAACTGAAGGTCGACGGTCATTTCCTCTATGGAGCGCCGGCCTCGGGGCTGACGCTTGAAGGCGACATGCTGGTCGCGCCGGCGTCTGAGCGCCCCGGCTTTGCCGGCTACCAGTTCGGCGTGGCCGACGAGGAGACCGCCTCCAACGAGCGCACGCCGCTCGAGGGCTTGCCGGAATCCGATGCCAATGGCGTCGCGACCTTCCCGGTGACGCTGGACAAGCAGCCGACCTCGACGCGTCCGCAGGAAGCGCAGATCTTCGTCCGCATGGCGGAGACGGGCGGACGCGCGGTCGAGCGCAAGCTCGTGCTGCCGGTGGCGCCCGCGGCCGCGATGCTCGGCGTCAAGCCGCTGTTCGGCGACAAGAGCGTGGCCGAAGGTGACAAGGCCGAGTTCGACGTCGTGTTCGTCTCGCCGGAGGGCAAGACGCTGCCGCGCGACGGGCTGCGCTACGAGCTGCTCAAGATCGAGTCGCGCTATCAATGGTATCGCCAGAACAATTACTGGGAGTATGAACCGGTCAAATCGACCGCGCGCGTCGCCGATGGCGAGCTCGTGGTCGCCGCCGACAAGCCGTCGCGCATCACGCTGACGCCGAGGCCCGGCCGCTACCGGCTGGATGTGAAGTCGAACGACACGGATGGTCCCGTGACGTCGGTGCAGTTCGACGTCGGCTGGTATTCTGACGGGTCCGCCGATACGCCGGACCTGCTGGAGACCTCGATCGACAAGCCGCAATACGCATCCGGCGATACCATGACGGTGTCGGTCAATGCGCGCTCGGCCGGCAAGCTGACCATCAATGTGCTGGGCGATCGCCTGCTGACGACGCAGACCGTCGACGTGAGGGAAGGTACCGCCCAGGTCAAGTTCACGGTCGGCAAGGACTGGGGCACCGGCGCCTATGTGGTGGCGACCTTGCGCCGTCCGCTCGATGCGGCCGCGCAGCGCATGCCGGGCCGTGCGATCGGGCTGAAATGGTTCGGCATCGACAAGCAGACGCGGACGCTGGCCATGAAGCTGTCGCCGCCCGCGCTGATCCGGCCCAATGCGATGCTGAAGATTCCGGTCAAGCTCGAAGGTCTCAATCCGGGCGAGGACGCAAAAATCGTCGTCGCCGCCGTCGATGTCGGCATTCTCAATTTGACCAACTACAAGCCGCCGGCGCCGGATGATTACTATCTGGGACAGCGGCGCATGACCTCGGAGATCCGCGATCTCTATGGGCAGCTCATCGACGGCATGTCGGGTACGCGCGGCCAGATCAAGTCCGGCGGCGACGCCGGCGCGGCCGAGCTGCAGGGCTCGCCGCCGGCGCAGAAGCCGCTGGCGCTCTATTCGGGCATCGTGACTGTTGGCGCCGACGGCACGGCGGAAGTCTCGTTCGACATTCCCGAGTTCGCCGGCACCGCGCGCGTCATGGCTGTCGCGTGGACCGCGACAAAGCTCGGCCGCGCCAATATCGACGTCGTGATCCGCGATCCCGTGGTGCTGACGGCGACGCTGCCGCGCTTCCTCCTCAATGGCGACCACGGCACGGTCAATCTCGAGATCGATAATGTCGAGGGGCAGGCCGGCGACTACAAGATCAGCGTCAAGACGGGTGGTCCGGTGAAGATGACCGGCAATCCCGCGACGACGGTGAAGCTCGCCGCCAAGCAGCGCAACTCGTTCTCGCTTGCGCTGGACGCGACCGCGGCGGGGCAGGCAACCCTCGACGTCGACATCACCGGGCCGAACGGCCTGGCGCTGGCGCGGCACTACGCGCTCGACGTCAAGGCGGCGACGCAGGTGCTGGCGCGGCGCTCGATCCGGACCTTGGCGAAGGGCGAGAGCCTGACGCTGACGTCGGACATGTTCTCCGACCTCGTGCCGGGCACCGGCAGCGTCTCGGTCTCGGCGTCGCTCTCGACCGCGCTCGATGCCGCGACGATCCTGAAGGCGCTCGACCGCTATCCCTATGGCTGCTCGGAGCAGATCACGAGCCGCGCCATGCCGCTGCTCTATGTCAACGAGCTCGCGGCCGGTGCGCATCTCGCCATGGACACCGAGGTCGACCAGCGCATTCGCGACGCGATCGAACGGCTGCTGGCCCGGCAGGGCTCCAACGGCTCGTTCGGCCTGTGGTCGGCGGGCGGCGAGGACGCCTGGCTCGATGCCTACGTGACCGACTTCCTCACCCGCGCCCGTGAAAAGGGTTTTGTGGTGCCGGATGTGCTGTTCAAGAACGCGCTCGACCGCATCAGGAACTCGGTGGTGAACGCCAACGAGCCGGAGAAGGATGGCGGACGCGATCTCGCCTACGGCCTCTACGTGCTCGCCCGCAACGGCGCGGCCCCGATTGGTGATCTCCGCT
The DNA here is from genome assembly GCF_006483445.1 of Bradyrhizobium guangdongense. Classification (GTDB taxonomy): domain Bacteria; phylum Pseudomonadota; class Alphaproteobacteria; order Rhizobiales; family Xanthobacteraceae; genus Bradyrhizobium; species Bradyrhizobium guangdongense_A. Next base: position 14,619 of record NZ_PPPT01000142.1, read on the forward strand.
ATCTTGCCGACACCAAGCTCGGCAACCTCGCAACGCCGATTGCGAAGTCGCAGCTTGCCGCCGCGCTGGCGCTGGTCGGCGACCGCAACCGTGCCGAGCGGGTCTATGGTGCCGCGCTCGACAGTCTCGCGCCAAAACCGGCGCTGGAGTTCGGCCGCACCGATTACGGCTCGCAGTTGCGCGACGCTGCGGCACTGGTCTCGCTTGCGAGTGAAGGCAATGCGCCGAAGGCGACGCTGACGCAGGCCGTGACCCGGGTCGAGACCGCGCGCGGGCTGACGCCCTACACCTCGACGCAGGAAAATGCGTGGCTGGTGCTGGCGGCGCGTGCGCTCGCCAAGGAGAACCTGTCGATGGAGGTGGACGGCCAGCCGGTCAAGACCGCGCTCTATCGCAGCTACAAGTCGGTGACGCTGGAGGGCAAGCCGCTGAAGATCACCAACACCGGCGATGCCCCGGTGCAGGCGGTGGTCTCGGTGTCGGGCTCGCCGGTGACGCCGGAGCCCGCGGCTTCCGCCGGCTTCAAGATCGAGCGCAGCTACTTCACGCTCGACGGCAAGCCGGCCGATATCAAGCAGGTGAAGCAGAACCAGCGCTTTGCCGTGGTGCTGAAGATCACCGAGGCCAAGCCGGAATATGGGCACATCATGGTGTCGGACTATCTGCCGGCGGGTCTCGAGATCGACAATCCAAAACTGGTCTCGTCAGGCGACAGCGGCACGCTCGACTGGATCGAGAACGGCGAGGAGCCCGAGGATACCGAGTTCCGCGACGACCGCTTCACGGCGGCAATCGACCGCGCCTCGGATTCGGAAGCCGTGTTCACCGTTGCCTATGTCGTGCGCGCGGTTTCGCCGGGTAAATACGTATTGCCGCAGGCCTATGTCGAGGACATGTACAATCCCTCGCGCTATGGTCGCACGGGGACGGGCACGGTCGAGGTGCGGGCGGCGAAGTGATGGTGGTGAACGGGCGTAACGACGCATGACCGAAACGGCGCCACAAACTCAGTCGTCATGCCCGGGCTTGTCCCGGGCATCCACGACCTTTGATGCTGCGGCCAAGAACGTGGATGGCCGGGACAAGCCCGGCCATGACGGAGCGCGGGGCAGGGGACATCGTGCTCTCTCAGCCGTCGCGCTCATGTTCATCCTCGCCATCTGCAGCTTCGTCGGCTGGGTCATCTCCCTCGGTCCGCTGCCGCTGGACGAGGCGCGGCAGGTCTCGACCACGATCGTGGACCGCAACGGAAAGCTGCTGCGCGCCTATGCGATGAATGACGGACGCTGGCGGTTGCCGGTCGATGCCAAAACCGCCGCCGATCCGACCTACCTGAAGCTGCTGTTCGCCTACGAGGACCAGCGCTTCAATGCGCATCGCGGCGTCGATCCGCTGGCGATGGGGCGCGCCGCACTCCAGTTCGGCACACGCGGCCACATCGTGTCGGGCGGTTCGACCATCACGATGCAGCTCGCGCGGCTGATGGAGCCGCGGCGGCAGCGCTCGCTGCACGCCAAGCTCAGGCAGATGGTGCGCGCGATCGAGCTCGAGCGAACGCTGACGAAGGAGCAGATCCTCGATCTCTATCTCACGCTGGCGCCCTATGGCGGCAATCTCGAGGGTATCCGCGCCGCATCGATCGCCTATCTCGGCAAGGAGCCGAAGCGGCTGTCGCTCGCGGAAGCAGCACTCTTGGTGGCGCTGCCGCAGTCGCCGGAGACGCGCAGGCTCGATCGTTTTCCCGATGCAGCAAGAAAAGCCCGCGATCGCGTGCTCGATCGCATGGTCGAGGAACACCAGATCAGCGCCGACGACGCCAGGCAGGCCAAGGCCGTGCCGGTGCCGACGCTGCGCAGGCCGATGCCGATCCTGGCGCCGCATGCCTCCGATGCCGCGCTCAACACGGTCAGGGACACGCCGATCATCAAGCTGACGCTCGATGCGACCTTGCAAAAGGTGCTCGAGCCGCTCGCGCATGACCGCGCGCTGGCGCTGGGGCCAAATATTTCCGTCGGCATCATCGCCGTCGACAATGAGAGCGGCGACGTGCTCGCGCGCGTGGGCTCGGCGGATTATTTCGACGAGACGCGGGCAGGGCAGGTCGACATGACCCGCGCGCTGCGCTCGCCGGGCTCGACGCTAAAACCCTTCATCTACGGGCTCGCCTTCGAGGACGGCTTTGTCCATCCCGAAAGCCTGATCGACGATCGTCCGGTGCGCTTCGGCTCGTATGCGCCGGAAAATTTTGACATGACTTTTCAGGGCACCGTGCCCGTGCGCAAGGCGCTGCAACTGTCATTGAATGTGCCGGCGATCGTGCTGCTCGATCGCGTCGGCGCGAGCCGGCTGGCCTCGCGGTTGCGGCAGGCCGGCGGCAATCTGGTGCTGCCGAAGGACGAGGCGCCCGGTCTCGCCATGGGCCTCGGCGGCGTCGGCGTGACATTGCAGGATCTCGCCCAGCTCTATGCCGGCTTTGCCCGGCTCGGCACGACAAAACCGCTGCGCGAGGTCATTGCGGCCAAAGACGATCGCGAACCGCTGCGGCTGCTCGATCCCGTCGCGGCCTGGCAGGTCGGCAATGTGCTGCTGGGCACGCCGCCGCCGGAGAACGCCGCCCACAACCGCATCGCCTTCAAGACCGGCACGTCCTACGGCTATCGCGATGCCTGGTCGGTCGGTTTCGACGGCCGCATGACCATCGCCGTCTGGGTCGGCCGGCCCGACGGCGCCCCGGTTCCCGGCCTGATCGGCCGGACGGCGGCGGCACCCATCCTGTTCGATGCGTTCGCCCGCTCCGGCAAGCTGCCGGCGGCGCTGCCAAAACCGCCGAAGGGCACGCTGGTTGCCAGCAATCCCAAGCTGCCATTGCCGCTGCGGCGGTTCCGCCCGGTGGGGGAACTCGTCCGCGCCGGCGGCGAGCAGGCGCCGCACATCCAGTTCCCGCTCAACGGTTCCCGGATCGACGTCGATCGTTCCGGCGGGGTCGAGGCGGCCGCCATGCCGGTCAAGGTCGCCGGCGGGGTGCTGCCGATGACGATTCTGGTCAATGGCACGGCGTCAGGCGAGATCGGCAGCCGGCGCCAGCGCCTGATCGATCCGCCCGGCCCGGGCTTTGCGCGCCTCACCGTGATCGATGCCACTGGCGCCGCGGACACAGTCGTCATTCGAATTCAATGACACCTCCCTAGGCAGTTGCCTAAGCGGTTGTCGGGATGGCGGTTTCAGCGTATGCGGAACCGATGGTCGAGACCTATGCCCGCCCCCGTTTTGGAGCGCCGCGCGAGCCGAAAACCCCCGTCAATCCGGGCAGCCGGCTCGCGGGCCTGATCGATATCGTCACCGCCAGCAACGGCCGCGCGGTGGGCTTTCTGCTGGTCTTCGCGCTGCTGATCTTCCTGCCCGGGTTCTTCACGATTCCGCCCATCGACCGCGACGAGCCGCGCTTCGCGCAGGCCACCAAGCAGATGGTCGAGAGCCGCGACTATGTCGACATCCGCTTCCAGGAAGATGTCCGCTACAAGAAGCCGGTCGGCATCTACTGGCTGCAGACGATCGCGGTCGACACGGCATCCGCGCTCGGCCTGCCGCGGGCAGAACTGCGCATCTGGGTCTATCGGCTGCCGTCCCTGTTGGGCGCCATCGGCGCCGTGCTGATGACCTATTGGGCCGCGCTCGGCTTCGTCACGCGCCGCGCCGCGATTCTGGCCGCGCTGATGATGTGCGCCTCGGTCTTGCTCGGCGTCGAGGCGCGGCTTGCCAAGACCGATGCGATGCTGCTGCTCACCGTGGTCTCGGCGATGGGCGCGATGGCGCGGGTCTACTTGTCGTGGCAGCGCGGCGAGGACGAGGCGCATCCGCCCTGGACGTACCCTGCGATCTTCTGGACCTCGATCGCCGCCGGCATCCTGCTCAAGGGTCCGCTGATCCTGATGTTCGCTGGGCTCACCATCATTGTGCTCGCGATCCAGGACCGCGATTCCTCCTGGCTGTGGCGGCTGCGGCCGCTCTGGGGCCTGATGTGGACGCTGGTGCTGGTGCTGCCGTGGTTCATCGCGATCTTCTGGAAGGCGGGCGAGGCGTTCTTCCAGGATTCCGTCGGCGGCGACATGTTGAGCAAGCTCGGCGCACAGGAATCCCATGGCGCACCGCCCGGCCTTTATCTGCTGCTGTTCTGGGTCACGTTCTGGCCGGGCGCACCGCTGGCGGCGATGGCGGCGCCTGCGGTCTGGCGCGCGCGCCGCGAGCCAGGCGCGCAATTCCTTCTGGCCTGGCTGATCCCGTCCTGGATCGTGCTCGAGGCGGTGTTGACGAAACTGCCGCACTATGTGCTGCCGCTGTACCCGGCGATCGCGATCCTCACGGCCGGCGCGGTCGAGCGGCGGGTGCTGTCGCGCTCCTGGCTGATGCGCGGCGCCGCCTGGTGGTTCCTGATCCCCGTGCTCGGCTCGATCATCGCCGTCATCGGTGCCGTCATGCTGACGCGACAGCCGGCGTTTGCGGCATGGCCGTTCATCGCGGCGGCGCTGATTTTCGGCCTGTTCGCCTGGTGGCTCTACGACAACAACCGCGCCGAGCGTTCGCTGCTCAACGCGATGGTCGCCGCCTTGATGCTTGCATTCGCAATCTATGGCGTGGTGCTGCCGTCGCTGACCCCGCTGTTCCCGAGCCAGGAGATCGCACGCGCGCTGCGCAACGTGACCTGTGTCGGGCCGAAGGCCGCAGCCGCAGGCTATCACGAGCCGAGCCTCGTCTTCATGACGGGAACGTCGACGCTGTTGACCGATGGCTCGGGGGCAGCCGACTTCCTCAAGCAGGGACGCTGCCGCTACGCGCTGGTCGAGCAGCGCTCCGAACGCAGTTTTGCGCAGCGCGCCGAGGCGATCGGCCTGCATTACAAGGTCGGCGCGCGGGTGGAGGGCTATAATTTCTCGCAAGGGCGCGCGATCTCGATTTCGATCTTCCGCTCCGAGGGTACTGAGTAGATGTCCGCGCCGGCCGAAATCCAGCATCGCCCGAGCTATCCGGTTCAGGTGCTCGCGGTCGCCGGACGCTCGCTGGCGCAGCTCGTGCGCACGCCGTCGCATTCGCGCCGCGCCGAGGCCGCGCGCAAGATGGCGCGGCATTGGCTCTATCTCGCTGCGACGGGGGCGGTGCTGATCATCGTGCTGATGCTGCTGCTCGACAAGACCGAGATCGAGCTGATGCCGCCGCGGGGTACACCGAGCCTGTGGCCGATCCGCATTCTCACCGATTTCGGCAAGGACAATTATGTGCTGTTGGCGCTGGCCGCAGCGCTGGCGGTCGTGGCGCTGATCGCAGCCGCCAAGCACGGCACGTCGCGCGCGCTGTGGCTCGGCCTCGGCACGCGCCTGCAATTCCTGCTTCTGTCAGTCGGCGTCTCCGTGCTGATCGGCGAGGTGCTGAAATACACCATCGGCCGCGGCCGCCCCTTCGTCGGCGGCAAGGCCAATCCTTACAACTTCATCCCGTTCCAGGGTACGGAGGCGCATTTCAGCCTGCCGTCGGGCCATGCGGTCACGGCGTTCGCGCTGGCCTTCGCGGTCAGCGCGCTATGGCCGCGCCTACGCGTCTTCATGTTCACCTACGCGATCGTGATCGTGCTGACGCGGCTGGTGCTGCTGGCCCATCATCCGAGCGACGTCGTGGCCGGCGCGCTGGTCGGCATCGTCGGCGCCATGGCGGTCCGTTACTGGTTCGCCGCACGGCGGCTCGGCTTCGCCATTCAAGGCGACGGCACGATTTTGGCCCTTCCGGGGCCGGGTTTGGGCCGCTTCAAAAGGGTTGCCCACAGCCCATCCGCCCCATAAAAGCGGCTGCCTGCCGTCCGGACCGGTTCCTCCCGCGGGCTCATTTCAAACCCACGAGCACACCAGTGTTGTCCTCCCCAGCGGTTTCCATTGTCGTCCCCGTGCGCAACGAGGCCGACAACATCGCGCCCCTGATCGAGGAGATCACGGCTGCGCTCGACGGCCGCTGGGATTACGAGATCATCTACGTCAATGACGGCTCGACCGATGCCACCGGCGAACGGCTGGGCGCGCTGATGCAACAGCGCAGTAATCTGCGTCAGCTCCGCCACGCCAAATCCGGGGGACAGTCCGCCGCGGTGCGCAGCGGCGTGCGCGCGGCACGCGGGAAAATCGTGGCGACGCTCGACGGCGACGGCCAGAACAATCCGGCTTTCCTGCCCGACCTGATCGCGGCGGTCGAAAAGGCTGACAGCGTCGGCCTCGCCGCCGGCCAGCGCGTCGGCCGCAAGGACACCGGCTTCAAGAAACTGCAATCTCGCGTCGCCAACGGCGTGCGCAATGCGATCCTGAAGGACGGCACCCGCGACACCGGCTGCGGGCTGAAGGCGTTCCGGCGCGAGGTGTTCCTGATGATGCCCTATTTCGATGGCTTGCATCGCTTCCTGCCGGCGCTGGTGCGCCGCGAGGGCTTTGACATCGCCTATGTCGACGTGATCGACCGGCCGCGCCGCTCCGGCGTGTCCAATTACGGCTTCTTCGACCGGCTCTGGATCGGAATCATGGATCTCGCCGGCGTGTGGTGGCTGATCCGCCGCAAGAAGCCGACCCCCGAAGTAACCGAGGTCAAGGCATGATCATTCAATACGGTCAGGCGCTGAGCAATTATCTGTACGACGTCTTCGTCGCCAAATTCGATTTCTGGCTGGCGTTCGGCCTGGTCGCGCAATTGTTCTTCACGGCGCGCTTCCTGGTGCAGTGGATCGCGAGCGAGCGGGCCGGCAACAGCGTGGTGCCGATGGCGTTCTGGTTCTGCTCGATGGGTGGCGGGCTGATGACGCTGGTCTATGGCGTCGTCAAGCGCGAGCCCGTCATCATCCTCGGCCAGTCGCTGGCAACCATCATCTACATCCGCAACATCATGCTGATCCTGAAAAACCGCGGCCGCGCCTCGCAGACGCTGGATCGGTGATCCTAGCGCGGCAGCGCCGAGGCTGCACCTGAGGCGGGCAGGGCGGCAGGCTCCGCTTCGGTCCTTCGATAGGGCTGGCCGGCGGCATCCAGCGCCGAATAGGCCACCGAGCAGATATGCGAGTGGATGCGGCGGAGATCGCGCAGTACGTCGAGATGCAGCGACGTTGTCTCGATGGTCTCCGGGCGGCCCTCGCGCAGGCGGTCGAGATGGCGCTCGATCGCGGCGAGCTCGGTGTTGCGCAGCGAGGCCTTCTCGACCAAGAGCTTGCGCGCCTCGTTGGCATCTCCCGACATGAACACGCCGAAGGCGATGCGCAGCGATTCCATGGTCCGCTTGTGGAAGGCGGCGAGCTCCTCGGCGCCCTCGGCCGAGAACTGGAAGCGGCGCTTGATTTTCTTGGTCGCGAGCTCGCTCAGATTTTTGTCGATGATGTCGCCGATATGTTCGAGGTTGATCGCGAAGGAGACGATCTCCATCGCGCGCCGTCCCTCGCTCTCATCGAGGCTCCCGCGCGTCAGCTTGGTGACATAGAGCTTGATGGCTTCATCGAGGCTGTCGACGATGTTGTCGGTCTTGGAGACCTGATCGACGAGCGCTCGGTCGTCGGTCATCATTGCCGCCATCACCTTGCGCAGCATGACCTCGACGAGGTCGCCCATGCGCAGCACCTCGCGCGCGGCGTCGGCCAGCGCCAGCGACGGCGTCTCCAACGCGCTTTCGTCGAGATAGCGTGGGCGCGACGCATCGGACTCCTGCACGCGCGCCGGCAGGAGCCAGGTCAAAAACCGCGCCGAAAAGTCGAGCAGGCCGATGAACAGCACGGCCGTGGCGACGTTGAAGGCGATGTGGAAGATCGCCGTCGCCTTGGCGGCGTCCGGCTGCCAGCCGCGCAGCAGATCGGCGATCGGATGCAGGAACGGCAGCACCAGCGCAATGCCGATGACGCGGTTGATGAGATTGCCGACCGGCAGGCGATAGCTCGTGGGATCCTCGCGCCGCGCGCCCTCGAAGACGGGGTTGATGGCGCTGCCGAGATTGGCGCCCAGCACCAGCGCAAGGGCTGCCTGCGGCGAGATGAACTGCGAGAAGGCCAGCGACATGATCAAGAGCACGCTGGCGACGCTGGAATGCACCGCCCAGGTGATGACGGCTGCGATGATGACGCAGAGGATCGGATCGCCTGTGATCGCCGCCATGAAGACGCGCACGCCCGGCGCGTTCTCGGCCGGTGCCAGCGTGTCGAGCAAAATGTGCAGGGACAGCAGCATCAGCCCGAGGCCGATCGAGACGCGGCCGATATCCTTGATGCGCGAGCGCGGACCGGAGCGGAACGCGACGAGGCCGATCACGAACAGGACGGGTGCTACCGCTGCGATGTTGAACGACAGCACCTGCACGATCAGCGTGGTGCCGACATTGGCGCCCAGCATGATGGCGAGTGCCGCGACCAGGCTGACGAGCCCTTCGGCCGCGAAGGAACTGGTGATGAGGGCGGTCGCCGTGCTGCTCTGGAGGAGCGCAGTGAGGCCGAGCCCGGCGGCAAAGGCACTGAAGCGGTTGCTGAGCGCCTTGCCGAGGAGCCGGCGGAGGTCCGGACCGAAGGCGCGCAAAATCCCGCTGTGGACCATATGCAGGCCCCACAGCAGCAGCGCAACGCCGCCCATCAGGTCGAGGAGTACCAAGCTTCCCATGCTCCGTCTCCGGAATGGAGTCGAAGGATCAGGCTACCCCCAAATGTCCCGGGATCAATCCCTTTGTTCGCAAGGGGTTGCGTTAACCTTTGCAGCCGCACGCGCCTTGGGCGCGATGCCCAGCGCGAAGGCTCAAATTGCCGCGTTGAAGGCAGCAAAGCCGCGATCGAGGTCGGCCTTGAGGTCCTCGACATTTTCGAGCCCGATGTGCAGGCGCAGCGTCGGGCCGCCCGGCGACCACTTTGTCGCGGTGCGATAGCTGTCGCAGTCGAAGGGAATCACCAGGCTCTCGAAACCGCCCCAGGAGAAGCCCATGCCGAACAGCTTGAGCGTGTCGAGCATCGCATCGACCGCCTTCTGTGGCGCGGGCTTCAGCACGATGCTGAACAGGCCGGAGGCGCCCGTGAAATCGCGCTTCCAGATGGCGTGGCCCGGATCGGTCTCGAGCGCGGGATGCAGCACGCGCGCGACCTCGGGTCTGGCCGCGAGCCAGCGCGCCATCTCCAGTCCCGAGCGCTGGTGCTGTGCGAGCCGCACCGCGAGCGTGCGCATGCCGCGCAGCGCCAGGAACACATCATCCGGCCCGGCGCAGACGCCGAGCAGGCGGATGGTCTCTGATAGCAGCGGCCAGGCCTTTGCGTTGGCCGAGATCGTGCCGAACATGATGTCGGAGTGACCGCCGATGTACTTGGTCGCCGCCTGCATCGAGATGTCGACGCCCTGTTCGAGCGAGCGATGATAGAGCGGGGTTGCCCAGGTGTTGTCGTCGATGACGAGCGCGCCGCGCGCATGCGCGACCTCGGCGATGGCAGGGATGTCGGGCATCTCGAAGGATTGCGAGCCCGGCGCCTCCACCAGGACCGCGCGGGTGTTCGGCTTGAATAGCTTTTCGATGGCACCGCCGATCAGCGGATCGAAATAAGTGGTCTCAACCCCGAAGCGAGAGAGCAGGCCGTTGGCGAAGTTGCGCGAGGGCCGATAGACGTTGTCGCAGATCAGGAGGTGATCGCCAGCCTTGAGCACCGCGAGCAGGGTGGTCGAGATCGCCGATAGCCCGGACGGCACGAGGCCGACGCCGGCGCATTGCGGGCCCTCCAGCGCCATCAGCGTGTCCTGCAGCGCGCGAGTGGTCGGCGTGCCGTGGCGGCCGTATTGGAACTCGCCGCGATGGGCGTGCAGGTCCTCGGCGGTCGGATAGAGCACGGTCGATCCGTGGAAGACGGGTGGATTGACAAACCCTTTCTGCGCCTTGGTGTCGCGGCCGGAGGTGACCAGCCTGGTCTCGGCGTGCTGGGAGGGCGGGTTGTCGTGCGCGGAATTCATGCGAGTGCTTTCAAAAGCGGCTGTCCGGGCGCACAAAACGTGCAGCGGGGCAGCGGGAGAGACTTATTGGCTAATAGCAGGACACAGAAGAGTCCCGTCAACCCCTTGACCCGGCACGCAAGTCGTTCTGTGATGCGGGGGTGCTATTCAGTCGCCGCATGTTGAGGGGCCTGCCGCGACCTTCGATCCTCCGCCTGACCGAACCATGCGTTCAAGCTCAAAGGGCAAACGCGTTGCGGCGGGGATTTAGGGGTTTGGCCCGTCGAGATGCGCGATGTTCAGCGAACGTTCCAACGACGGCTCCTTGAGACGACCCTGAAAGGCCTCAGCCCATGAAACGCGTATCTCTGGTTCTCACTCTTGCTCTCGCCACCGGCTTCGCCACGCAGGCCGCCCAGGCGCAAACGCTCAAGACGATCAAGGACCGGGGCTCGCTGTCTTGCGGCGTCAGCCAGGGCCTGCCGGGCTTCTCGGCCCCGGATGACAAAGGCAACTGGACCGGCCTCGACGTCGACATCTGTCGCGCGCTCGCGGCTGCGATCTTCAACGATCCGAGCAAGGTCAAGTATGTGCCGACATCGGCCAAGGACCGCTTCACCGCGCTGCAGTCCGGCGAGATCGACGTGCTCTCGCGCAACACCACCTGGACGATTTCGCGCGACACCTCGCTCGGCGCCAACTTCACCGGCGTGACCTATTATGACGGGCAGGGCTTCATGGTGAAGAAGTCGCTCAAGGTGAATTCGGCGCTGGAACTCAACAGCGCCTCGGTCTGCGTGCAGACCGGCACCACGACGGAACAGAACCTCGCCGACTACTTCAAGGCCAACAACATGAAGTACGAGGTGATCGCGTTCGGCACCAATGACGAAACGGTCAAGGCCTACGAATCCGGCCGCTGCGACGTCTTCACCACCGACCAGTCCGGCCTCTACGCCAACCGCCTGAAGCTTGCCAACCCCGCCGATCATCTCGTGCTGCCGGAGATCATCTCCAAGGAGCCGCTCGGCCCGATGGTGCGCCATGGCGACGACCAGTGGTTCGACATCGTCAAGTGGACGCTGTACGCGATGGTCACGGCGGAGGAGCTCGGCATCAACCAGAAGAACGTCGACGAGATGGCGAAATCCGAGAAGCCGGAGTTCAAGCGCGTGCTCGGCACCGACGGCAATTTCGGCGAACAGCTCGGCCTGACCAAGGACTGGGTGGTGCGGATCGTGAAGCAGGTCGGCAATTACAGCGAGGTGTTCGAGCGCAACGTCGGCGCCGGCTCGCCGCTCGGCATTGCCCGTGGTCTCAACAATCTCTGGAACAAGGGTGGTCTGCAGTACGCGCCGCCGATCCGCTGACCGCTCAAAGCCCACGGCTGCGGCATGAGCAACGAAGCTCGCAAACCGCCGGCCCAGATCGCGCTGAAGCTTCGGCGCATTCTGGGCGGCAAGGCTGGCTGGAACGGCGTCGCCGTCCAGCTCGCTTTCGCCGCGGTCCTTGGCTGGATCGCCTTCGAAATCGTCTCCAACGCCCGCGCCAACCTGGCAAACCAGCATATCGCTGCGGGCTTTGGCTTCCTCAGGAACAATGCGGGGTTTGACGTCAATCAGACCCTGATTTCGTACACGGGCTCGGACACGTTTGGCCGCGTCTTCGTGGTCGGCCTGCTGAACACGCTCGTCGTATCGATCGTCGGAATCTTCTTCGCCACCGTCATCGGCTTCATCATCGCGCTGTGCCGGCTCTCGCCGAACTGGCTGTTGTCGCGGGTTGGCGAGATCTATGTCGAGCTCATTCGTAACCTGCCGCTGCTGTTCCAGCTTCTGTTCTGGTATCTGGCGGTGCTCGCGGCCTTGCCCAATCCGCGGCAAAGCATCTCGTTTTTCGGCATCTCCTTCCTCAGCAATCGCGGCCTGGTCGTTCCCTCGCCAATCGGCGAGCCCGGCATGACGGCATTCCTGGTTGTGCTTGGGCTCGGTATTGTCGCCTCGTTTGCGCTGCGCAGTTATTCGCGACGGGCGCTGTTCCAGCGGGGGCAGGTCATCCGGATCTGGCCCTTTGTGCTGGGCCTCGTGATCGGACTACCGCTTCTGACAACTCTGGTGTTCGGGCTCCCCTTCACCTTCGAGTTTCCGCAGCTCAAGGGTTTCAACTTCGCCGGCGGCTCGCGGATCATTCCGGAATTCGTGGCGCTGACGGTGGCGCTGTCGACCTATACGGCAGCTTTCATCGCCGAGATCGTGCGCGCCGGAATTTTGTCAGTCCATAAGGGACAGATGGAGGCGGGCGCGTCGCTGGGCCTCAGCCGCGGCACGACGTTGCGGCTGGTCGTGATCCCGCAGGCGATGCGGGTCATCGTGCCGCCTCTCACCAACCAGTACCTCAACCTCACCAAGAACTCCTCGCTCGCGGTCGCGATCGGCTATCCGGACCTGGTGTCCGTGTTCGCCGGCACCTCGCTGAGCCAGACCGGGCAGGCGATCGAGATCATCGCCATGACGATGGGCGTCTATCTCCTGATCTCGCTGGTGACGAGTGCCATCATGAATGTCTACGGCTGGCGCATCAACCGGAGCCTCGGAGCATGAAGGGGCTTGGCGCATGACGGATATCACGGCGTCACCCTATGTTCGGCAGGATATCGTTGCCGAACGTCCCGCGCCGGTGAAGACCACCGGCTTTGTGGGCCTGATGCGCTCGCGGCTGTTCAACTCGCCGACCAACATTTTGCTGACGATCCTCGGCGCCTTGCTGCTCTGGTACACGGTCATTCCATCCATCACGTTCCTGTTCGTCGACGCGGTCTGGACCGGCAAGGATCGCACGGCCTGTCTTCCCGAGAAGGCTGGCTTCGTCGTCGGTGCCTGCTGGCCCTATATCCAGGCAAAACTCCCGCAGCTCATGTACGGCTTCTATCCCGAGGCTGAACGCTGGCGGGTCAATCTGACGTTCCTCCTCGCGGCTGTCCTGCTGGTGCCGATGCTGATCCCGCGCCTGCCGGCGAAGGGGCTCAATTCCGGGCTGTTCTTCGTCGCCTTTCCGGTGGTCGCATTCTTCCTGCTGCGCGGCGGCGGCATCACCGGTTTTGGCGTGAGCTGGACCGCGGGCCTCCTGCAACTGGTCGACGACAGCGTCATCAGTGCCGGGCAGGCGTTGCTCAATCTGAGCAAGAGCTCGGCGATCGGGCCACTGCTGTGGATCATCGGCCAGTTCATCACGGTCGTCGGCACGGCGATCCAGTGGCTGATCTTTCCGCTGACCTGGCTGCGGGACATGATCCAGTCGAGCAGCCAGCCGGTCTGGGGCGATTTCGCGGTCACCGCCGTGATTGTCACACTGCTGGTGTTCTGGCTCCGTGGCGGCCTGCGGACCGGATGGCGCGCGCTGGTGCCGAGCATTGTGACCTTCATCGGCATCGCCATCGTGATCAAGCTGATGGCGCTCGACAAAGGGGGCCTGCCGATCGTCGATACGCGGCTGTGGGGCGGTCTTCTCGTGACATTGGTGGTCTCAGTCGCCGGCATCGTCACCTCGATGCCGATCGGGATCGCGCTGGCGCTCGGCCGCCGCTCCACCATCCCGCTGATCCGGCTGTTCTCGATCGCCTATATCGAGTTCTGGCGCGGCGTGCCGCTGATTACCGTGCTGTTCTTCGCCACCTATATGCTGCCGCTGTTCCTGCCCGGCAATTTCACGGTTGACGGCCTCGTGCGCGCGCTGATCGGCATCGCGCTGTTCACCGGCGCCTATCAGGCCGAGAACATCCGTGGCGGGTTGGCTGCAATCCCGCGCGGGCAGGGCGAGGCGGCCTCTGCGCTCGGCCTGTCCTGGTGGAAGACGACATCGCTGATCGTGCTGCCGCAGGCGCTGCGTCACGTGATCCCGAACCTCGTCAACAGCTTCATCTCGCTGTTCAAGGATACATCCCTGGTCTCGATCGTGGCGCTGTTCGACCTGCTGGGATCGCTGCGGGCTTCGTTCGCCGACCCCGTCTGGACCACGCCGTCGACCGCCTTCACCGGTTTTGCCTTCACCGGCGTGATCTATTTCATCTTCTGCTTCGGCATCTCGCGCTACTCGCTGTTCGTCGAGCGCCGGCTCAACGCGCACAGCCGCAACTAAACGGGGTCACCATGTCCGCCAACCCGATCGTCAAGATTTCCGGTCTTAATAAATGGTACGGCGATTTCCACGTGCTGCGCGACATCGATCTCGACGTCGAGAAGGGCGAGCGCATCGTGATCTGCGGCCCGTCCGGCTCCGGCAAGTCGACGCTGATCCGCTGCATCAACGCGCTGGAGGAGTTCCAGGAGGGCGAGATCGTCGTCGACGGCATCGAGCTCGGGCCGAACCTGAAGCATATCGACGCCGTCCGGCGCGAGGTCGGCATGGTGTTCCAGAGTTTTAACCTGTTTCCGCATTTGACCGTGCTGGACAATTGCACGCTGGCGCCGATCTGGGTGCGCAACATCCCGAAGAAGGACGCCGAAGCGACCGCGATGAAATTTTTGGAGCGGGTCAAGATCCCGCATCAGGCCAACAAGTTTCCGGGCCAGATGTCCGGCGGTCAGCAGCAACGCGTCGCGATCGCGCGGGCGCTGACCATGAACCCCAAGGTGATGCTGTTCGACGAGCCGACCTCGGCGCTCGACCCCGAAATGGTCAAGGAGGTCCTAGACACCATGGTGGACCTCGCCAAGGAGGGCATGACCATGCTGGTCGTGACCCACGAAATGGGCTTTGCGAAGGAGGTCGCCAATCGCGTGGTGTTCATGGATGCCGGTCAGATCATCGAGTCCAACACGCCGAACCAGTTCTTTGCGACGCCGCAGCACGCCCGCACGAAGCTGTTTTTGAGCCAGATCCTGCGCTGAGCCAGCGCCGGAAGCGCCGCCGCGCGGCCGGGCCGGCGAATCAGCTACACTCTCAGCGGGTCTTCCGCCGGAGAACAAATTTGCACAGCAGCGCAGGAGCGCGCGCGTTCCAGAACGCGCGATTGCAGAAGAAATTCAGGAAGCAGGCGGACGCGATTTTCCTTACGGCGAACACGGCCTTTACCCAAGGCCGGCGTGCGGAGGCGGAGGCGCTCTGCCGTCAGATCCTGAAAGAGCTTCCGGATCACTTCAGCGCTTTGCATCTGCTTGGACTGTGTGCATTCGCAGGCCGACAATACGAGGCTGCAAAACAGGCCTTCAAGCACGCCGTGACCGTCGACCCGCGCTCGCCACAGGCGCTTTCCGATCTCGGGGCTACGCATTTCGCGCTTGGGCAATATGAGGACGCCCGCATAGTTCTGGAGAGGGCCGTCGCGTTGAAGCCGGGCTTCCCGCTTGCGCTGGCCAATCTCGGCAATGCCCTGCTGCATCTGGGCCAGGTCGCGCAGGCTATCGAAGCGTACGATCGCGCGATCAAGCTGAAGCCCGACTATGCCGATGCACTCTGCAATCGAGGTCTGGCGGAGCTGGCACTGCGCAGGCTCGACCGCGCCAGGCAAAGTTTCGAGCGAACTCTATTGTTTCAGCCGCGGAACGTGGAGGCGCTCGTCGGCAAAGGTCTCGTCAGTATCGAGCTGAAGACCTACGACGAGGCGAAAATTGCGCTTGAAGCTGCGCTCGCGATCCGGCCGGATTCGCCGAAGATCCTGTCGCACCGTGGACGGCTCAATTTCGAGCTGTCGAGGTTCGAACAGGCGGCGGCGGATTATGACGCAGCGCTTGCGGCTTCGCCCCGGCTCGAGGTGGCCTTGGAGGGGAAGGCACAGGTCTCGCTCAGCATGGGCAACACGGCGCAGGCCATCGCAGCCTGCACCGCGTTGCTCGAGGAAAATCCGCGCTCTGCGGCAGCGATGGCGCTGCTGAGTGCCTGTTTTGCAAACCAGGGAGAGATCGCGCGGGCGATCGAACTTCTCGACGCTGCGCTGGCCATTACGCCTGATGCGGGCTTGATCGGGCGAAAGATATTCTTTCTGGACTTTCTCGCCGACGCCGATTTCGCAGTCCAGCAGGTGGCGCGAAAGCAATGGTGGGACGCGATCGGCAGCAAACTGCCGCAAAGAAAACTTGCACTGAGGCCGCTGGACCCAGATCGGCGGATCGTGATCGGTTATGTGTCTGCCGAGTTCTGGTACCACTCGGCGGCGTTCGCGCTGTTGCCGATCCTGCGCCATCATGATCGCGCCAAATTCGAGATCGTCTGCTATTCGTGCTCGCAGACACAGGATGAGGTGACCGGCCGGTTCAAGCAGTTGGCGGACGTCTGGGTCGATGCCTGGCAGCTCTCGGACGACGACCTGGCCGATCGCATTCAGGCCGACAAGGTCGATATCCTGGTCGACGTATCCGGACATACCACCGGCAACAGGCTTCCCGTCTTCGCGCGCAAGCCCGCGCCCATCCAGGTCTCGGCCTTCGGACATGCCTCCGGCACGGGCCTCAAGACCATGGATTACGTGCTCGCGGATCCCATCTTTATTCCGGAGTCGGCGCGACATCTGCTCGCCGAGAAGGTCTATGACCTGCCGTGCCTGAACACGCTCGATCCGATCCTGGACGTGCCGCCGTCGGAGCTTCCGATGCTCCGCAACGGCCACGTGACCTTCGGCGTGTTCAACCGCATCAACAAGATCTCGGACGCCGCGATCGGCGTGTGGTCGAAGGTGATGCGGGAGGTGACGGGATCGCGGATGATCATCAAGCACACCCTGCTTGACGATCCCCTGGTGCGCGAACGCCTCCTGGCGCGATTTGTGGCGCAGGGTGTGTCCGAATCTGACATCACCTGCCTGGGCTTGACCTCGCGCCACGAGCATCTCAGGGCCTTTGCGCAGGTCGACATCTCGCTCGATCCATTTCCGCAGAATGGCGGTATCAGCACCTGGGAGTCGCTCTATGCGGGCGTCCCGGTCGTTGCCAGGCTCGGCAACGCGTCGTCGTCGCGCGCCGCGGCCTCGATCGTGACGGCGGTCGGTCTCGATGAATGGATCGCCGAGGACGATGATGGCTACGCCGCGATCGCGTGCAAATGGGCGGCGCAGCCGGCTCATCTGGCGAAGCTGCGTGCGGACTTGCCGGCGCGGATCGCGGCTTCGCCCGCAGGCAATGTCGCGAGCTACACAGCCCGGGTCGAGGCGGGCTATCGCCAGTTCTGGACCGATTATTGTGCCTCGGCGAAGCCCGAAACCTAGAATTTTAGATAATTCGGTCGCCGGCAAGAAAGCATGTCGCCAGTCGCGTCCGGCGTCTTCATGCGTCCGAAAGCTCTCTCTGCGCATGTGGCGCGCGGAGGGGGACGACAATGCTCGGTTTCGTGTTCGGTCTCAACGCCCGCATGGGGCGGTTGCAGTTTTTTCTCGCCACGATCGCGCTCGCGATC
>NZ_PPPT01000143.1 GCF_006483445.1 Bradyrhizobium guangdongense
TCAGCGGCGCCAGCGCCGGGGCGATCAACGCGCTGCTTCTTGCCTCCGGTCTCGTCGACGGCGGACGCGAGGGCGCGCGGAGCCGGCTCAGCCGCTTCTGGGTGCGGAGGATGCACGAGGCCTCGTTCCGCTCGCTGATGCTGCTCGGCGGCTTTTCGCCCGCCGGAAGCTCGGTCGCCTTCGGGCCGACGCTGCGCTCCGGCCAGTTCGACCCGTTCGACCTCGATCCGCTGCGGCAGGCGCTGTCGCGCGACATCCATTTTGCGGCGCTGCGCGATGCGGCTTGTCCAAAACTCCTGATCGCGGCGACGCGGATCCGCGACGGCCAGCAGCAGGTGTTTGGCAACGACGCCATCAACGCCGACGTCGCGCTCGCCTCCACCTGCCCGCCGCTGGTGCATTGCGCGGTCGAGATCGAGGGTGAGGCCTATTGGGACGGCGGCTATGGCGGCAACCCGCCGCTGGTGCGGCTGGTGCAGGAGACAAGGGCGAACGACGTGCTGGTCGTCCAGGTGACGCCGTCGCGCGACGGCTATGTCCCGATCACGCTCGCGGCGATCGACCGCCGGCTCGACCAGATCGCGGCCAATGCCGCGCTCAACGCGGAGATGGCGGCGGTGGAATGGGCGCGATCGCACGCCGCGCCGGAACTGCGGCTGTTCAAGCTTGCCGCGGAAGACGAGATCGAGGGACTGGCGCAGCGCTCGTCGACCGATCTCGGCCGCGGCTTCATTCGCCTGTTGCACCGAAGCGGCCGTGACGCCGCGGACCGCTGGCTGCGGCAAGGGTCGGCGCGCGAGCGAGCCGCGACCGCGCCGTCAGCAGCCGAGCTCGCGCTAACCTGACTTCGCCAGCGCATCCTCGAGGAAGCGCGCCACCGCAAGCGCACCGGCGTCGTTGCCAAAGCGCGCGATCACCTGCACGCCGACCGGCAGGCCGCCCACCTTCAGCACGGGAACGTTGACGCAAGGGTTACCCATCAGCGTCCACAGCCGGTTGTAGCGGGGGTCGCCGGTGGTCGCGAGCTCCTTGGGCGGTGCCGTGCCCGGCGCGGAATAAGTCAGGAGCACATCGACGCCCTCAAAAACCTCGCCGAGCTCGCGGCGGCCGCGGCGGCCGATCCTACGTGCAGCGTCATACTCCTTCGGCGTCAGCCCGACCGTGGCATCGAGGCTGGCGCGCAGCAGCGGCGCGATCTCGTCGTGGCGTTCCGAAAACTCCCAGGCGAGCGCGCGGTGCGCCTCAAAGTCCTGGATCACCGGATGGATGCGCCAGGCCTCGCGCACCATCTCCGGCATGTCGATGGTCTGGACGCTGGCGCCGGCGCGCTCGGCGGCCTTGATCGCCGCCTGCAGCCCCTGCTCGGCCGCAGGCTCGACAGGTCCGGCAAAGTCCTGGCTGACGATCCCGATGCGCGGCGACGTCGCCGCAGCGATGTCGGAAAACTCACTGCGACCGGTCATCGCCAACAGACCACGCGCGAGATCCTCGGTGCGGGCGCCGAACAGGCCGACGGTGTCGAGCGCCCAAGAATAACATTTGACGCCGACGGTCGGCAGCATGCGGAACGACGGTTTGATCGCGGCGACGCCGCAATAGGCGGCGGGGCGGATCACCGAGCCGCCGGTCTGGGTACCCAGCGCCAGCGGGATCATGCCCGCGCCGACAGCGGCCGCCGAGCCCGCCGACGAGCCGCCGGGGCTGTGGCCGACATTGTGCGGATTGCGCGTCGGCGTCGGATCGCGCGAGGCGAAAGCCGTGGTCGTGGTCTTGCCGATGATGGTGGCGCCGGCGCGCTTCAGCATCATCACGACGGGCGCATCAGCGCGCGGCTGCCATCCCCTGTAGATGGACGAGCCCATCTCGGTCGGGAAATCGGCCGTGTCGATGATGTCCTTGATGCCGACGGCGATGCCGCGCAGGGGACCTGAAGCTTGCGCCTTCGCGGATTTTGCGTGGCAGACGAAGGCCTGGACATCCGTCTCCCGCGTCGCGATGGCTTCGAGCGACTGCGCGATGGCGGCATCGGGCGACAGCTCGCTTTTGTCGATGCGGCGCTGGAGGTCGGCGAGTGAGATCATGGCTGGCATTCCCGGTGTGCGCTGCGCTTTTAGCATCGCAAGGCGGTCGCGCAAGCGCGCACCCCCTGTTGCCCACGCGCTGCGGTTGTTCCATGCTGCCGCCACAAGGAGCCGCCGTGGACGCCCTCAACACCAGGATCGAGCTGACCGAGGCTGAACGGATCGACCGGATGCGGCTGATCCGCTCGGACAATGTCGGGCCACGAACCTTCCGCTCGCTGGTCGACCATTTTGGCACCGCACGGGCGGCGCTGGAGCGGCTGCCGGAGCTGGCGCGGCGCGGCGGCGCGTCCCGTTCGGGGCGCATCACGTCTGCGGAGGAGGCCAGGGCGGAGCTCGCCGCCGCGCGAAAGCTTGGCGTCAACTGGCTCGCGCCTGGCGAGGACGGCTATCCCGCGCGGCTTGCGACACTCGATGACGCACCGCCCTTGCTCGCCGTCCACGGCGAGCACGCCACGGCGATGCGGCCGATGATCGCCATCGTCGGCTCGCGCAATGCGTCTGGCGCTGGCTTGAAGTTCGCGGGCCAGCTCGCGCGCGAGCTTGGCGAGGCCGGCTTCGTGATCATCTCGGGGCTCGCGCGCGGCGTCGACCAGGCGGCGCACCGCACCAGCATCGCCAGCGGCACGGTCGCGGTGCTCGCCGGCGGGCATGACTGCATCTATCCGGCGGAGCATGAAGGCCTGCTCGCATCGATCCTGGAGAGCCAGGGCGTGGCGATCTCGGAGATGCCGCTCGGACATGAGCCGCGCGCCCGCGACTTCCCGCGCCGCAACCGGCTGATCTCGGGCGCCTCGCTCGGTGTCGTCGTGGTGGAGGCCGCGCATCGCTCGGGCTCGCTGATTACAGCCCGCATGGCCGCCGAACAGGGCCGCGAGGTCTTTGCCGTGCCGGGCTCGCCGCTCGATCCGCGCGCGGCCGGCACCAACGATCTCATCAAGCAGGGCGCCACGCTGGTTACGGAGGCCGCTGACATCGTCAACGCGGTCCAGCCGATCCTCGAACGCCCGATCATGTTCCCCGCCGGCGAGGACGACGCAGAGCCGCTGGAGGGCGATCCGCAGTCGCACGACCGCGCGCAGATCACCGGCCTCCTCGGCCCGACGCCGATTTCGATCGACGATCTCGTGCGCATGTCGGGCGCACCGCCCTCGATTGTGCGCACAATCCTGCTGGAACTTGAATTAGCGGGCCGGCTCGAGCGCCATGGCGGGGGTTTGGTGTCGCTGATCTAGGGGCATGGTCGACAATGAGGTCGAAAACAACCCCATGCACAGTAGGACGGCCTCGCCGGCCGAATTGCGCCGACATCCGCAAGAGGTGAGCCGCGTCCGTGGCTTGGGCCGCGTCAGGCCGGCTTGCGTGCGTCGAAACGCGATCGCGCGGCTTCGATCTGGTTCTGATGATTCTTGGCCCACATCCCCAATTCCTGCACCGGACGCGCAAGTCCGTGACCGAGATCGGTCAGCTCATAGTCCACGCGCGGCGGAATGGTCGGGAAGATCGTGCGCGTGACCAGCCCGTCGCGCTCGAGCCCGCGCAGGGTCAGCGTCAGCATCCGCTGCGAGATGCCGTTGATCATGCGCTTGAGCTCATTGAAGCGCTTTGGCCCGTCGCCGAGCATCATGATGACGAACACGCTCCATTTGTCGCCGACCCGCGCCAGCACCGAGGCGACGCCCCGACAGTCGGCATGTTGCGGGTCGGGACGCGGCGGCAAGGCGGGCAAATGGCTGTTCTTAGGTGTCAAAGATGTGCCCATGGCTCAAAAAAGTGCGTTCTTGCGGGGTTTTCGTCGGTCACTCATGTAGTGCCAGTTACAAATCTATACCATGGGTGTATCAAATGAAACTCCTCCATATCGACTCCAGCGTGCTCGGCCCCCACTCCGTCAGCCGGCAGGTTTCGGCCAAAATCGTCGAACGGCTGAAGCAGGCGACGCCATCGCTCGACGTCAGCTATCGCGACCTCACGCAGACCCCGCTCGCGCATCTGTCCGGCTCGCATCTCGCGGCTGCCCAGGGCGCGCCGGCGCCTGCGGATCTCGCGCCTGATCTGGCCGCGAGCCAGGCCGTGCTCGCGGAGTTCCTGGCCGCGGACATCGTCGTGATCGGCGCGCCCATGTACAATTTTACGATCCCGAGTCAGTTGAAGGCCTGGATCGACCGCATCCTCGTGGCGGGCAAGACGTTCAAATATGACGCCAACGGACCGCAGGGCCTCGCCGGCAACAAGCGGGTGATCGTGGCGATCTCGCGCGGCGGCTATTACGGCGCTGATACGCCCGCCGCACTCGGCGAGCATCTCGAAACTTATCTGCGCTGGGTGTTCGGCTTCATCGGCATCGCCAATCCGGAGTTCATCCTCGCGGACGGAATCCAGGTCGGCCCGGAACACCGTGAGAAGGCGCTGACAAGCGCACTCGCGGCCGCAACGAGCCTTCGCGCGGCATGATCTGACATGGCCTACCTGCTGCCGCCGGACACGGCGGCAGTTCGGTCAGTCGGCGGGGCGCGACGTCGGCGACGCTAAAACCACGCCCCCTGCATCCCCATGATCACGGCGATCAAGGACGCAAACAGACCGATGCCGGAAAAGATCGCGATTGCGATGAGCTGGTGACTGTCCGACGTCTCGGTGGTCGCGGAACGCTCGGTGGAAACAGGCGGTGCTGAAATCGATGAAAAAATGCGATTTGCCTTTGGCATATCGGGCTCCCTGAAATCGGGTCTTGTGACCCCCTGCCCGTAAAAAGGTCTTGGCAGCGCACGCCAAGGTTCAACGCGTCACGGAAACGCGATCACTTGTGTTCAGAAGGGGAACCGGCCGGCACAACCAATCGTGCCGGCCGATTCAATTTTCGCTTATTTGGATCAGCCCCGAAACACCGGCGCGCCCGCAGGCGATCCCGTGGCGCCGCCGTCGACGAACAGTTCGGTGCTCGTCACATGCGCGGAGTCGTCCGACGCAAAGTACAGCACGGTCTTCGCGATGTGATCCGTTTCGCCGATGCGGCCGAGCGGCGTGATGCCGGCGATGCGCTTCTCCAGCACCGCAAAGGCCTGCTCCGTGGGAGCTGCGCCCTTCCAGATCGGCGTGCGGATCGCGCCCGGCGCCACCACATTGACGCGGATGCCGCGCGGCGCGAGCTCCGAGGCCAGCACGCGCGCCATCCCGGTCACACCAGCCTTGCTCGCGGCATAGGCGGCGTAACCGGGATTGCCGAGCACCGAGATCACCGAGCCGTTGAGGATGATGGAGGCGCCGTCGTTGAGATGCGGCGACGCCGCCTGCACTGTGAAGAACACGGCGGTGATGTTGGTGCGCAGCACCTCTTCGAAAGCCGCGAGCGTCGTGCCGCCGACCGGCGTGGTGCCGGCGATGCCGGCATTGGCAAACACGATGTCGAGCTTGCCGAATTTTTCCACCGCGCGCGCGACCGCCTTTTCGGTGGCTGCGACATTGGTGCCGTCGGCCTCGACTGCAAGCGCATTGGGCCCGAGTTCCTTCGCGGCTGCCTCCAGCGTCGCCTTGTTGCGCCCGGTGATCGTCACCCTGGCGCCCTCGGCGATGAAAAGCTTTGCGGTCGCAAGGCCGATGCCGCTGTTGCCGCCCGTGATCAACGCTGTCTTGTTCGTGAGCCTCATGACCGTCTCCAGTGGTTGCATAATGCAACTAGGCTTGCGATCTAGGCCATCTGGTTTTATAATGCAACCACACAAGCGCGTGATCGCACAGGATCGGACGGACCATGGTGAAACGGACGAGCTTTGAAGGAGATTCCTGCCCCATCGCGCGGTCGCTGGAGGCGATCGGCGATTGGTGGTCCATGCTGATCATCCGCGAGGCGCTGTTCGGCACGCGGCGTTTTGGCGAGTTTCAGACCAAGCTCGGCATGGCCAAAAACATCCTCGCGGTGCGCCTGCGATCACTCGTCGACCACGGGATCCTCAAGACTGTCCCCGCCTCCGACGGCAGCGCCTACCAGGAATATGTGCTGACGCCAAAAGGCCGCGGCGTACATCCGATCCTGGTCGCGCTCCGGCAATGGAGCGAGGAGTTTGATGAACATCCCGAAGAGATCGCGACCATTTTGGTGGATCGCGAAAAAGGCCGACCGGTGAAGAAGCTGGAGATGCGGGCGGAGGATGGGCGGCTGCTGACGCAGGGGGAGACGATGGTGAAGTTGCGGCCTGTGAAGGCGCGGCGGCGGGTTTCTGGTTAGCGGCGCGCTCTCTCACGCCGTCACCCTGAGGTGCCGGAGCGCAGCGGAGGCCTCGAAGGGCGACGGCCCCGCTGCATCATCGCGGCCGTTCATCCTTCGAGGCTCTCCACACGACGCGATGCGTCGTGTGGAGAGCGCCTCAGGATGACGAAATTGGCTAGGCGCTCGTGGCTCCAGCGACGAGCGCTAAGCGCTCGCGAGGGGATGACGGAAGCTTATTTCTTCTTTGCAGCGGCACTGTTCGGCTGCTTTGGCAAACCCCCGCGACGTCGCGCCAGGCGGCTCACGGCATCCCAGTCCGACCTGATCAGCGCTTCTTTCTTCGCGCGGCTCCAGCCCTTGATCTGGCGTTCCGCCGCGATCCCGTCCGTGATGCGGTCGAAGTGCTCTGACCAAACGAGAACGACCGGCCGCCGTGTCGAGGTGTATCCCTGAAAATGGCCGGCGTTGTGTTGTTCGATGCGCGGGGAGAGATCGTCGCCCGTCGCGCTGCCGACATAATAAGAGTTGTCGGCGCAGCGAAGCATATAGACGAAGATGCCCATCGTGGTGGCCGGTGAGTTGTGCTCGGTTCAGGATGGTGTGCGCAAGCTTGTCGTCAAGAAGATTCCTTAGGTCGGCAGCGCGCAAATCTCTCGCCGTCACCCTGAGGTGCTCGTCCTGCGAAGCAGGATGAGCCTCGAAGGGCGACGGCCCGGCTGCATCGGGGCCGTTCATCCTTCGAGGCTCCCCATGCGTCGCTTCGCGGCGCATGGGGAGCACCTCAGGATGACGGAACTAACAGCGAGCTCACGACAGCTTCCGCTTGCTCCGCAGCCTCACATGCTCCTCGGCCTCGAGCTGGGTCATACCCAATAGATAATGGAGCACGGTGAGCTTGTGGCGGCCGGCGAGCGCACGCAGGTTTTTGGCCTGCTCGGCGATGAAGAGGGCGGCCTCATCGGCGCCGCCCTCGCCCGGCTCGTCGCCGCGCGAGCGGCCCTGCCCGCTACTCGCCGCGCGCTTTCGTTTCCGCCCCGGTGTCGTCACCTGAACCCACCCGAATCCTCAGTCCCCGGAGGAACCTTACGCCTGCGGGAACCGCAACTCCAAGGTGGTGTTTTGCAACTTTTCGTATAGGGAAATCGGCCTGTCCGGCCCGCTTTCAACACCTGTCGATTTGACAGGGACGGCCTCACCACCCATGTTCGGTTCGAAACGGCCGACCCGAATCCCTTCGAATTTGGCCTGAATTTTCCCCGTAAGTTACTGGAACTACATGAATATCGTCATTGTTGAGTCGCCGGCGAAAGCCAAGACGATCAATAAGTATTTGGGCTCGTCCTACGAGGTTCTGGCCTCATTCGGCCATGTCCGCGACCTGCCGGCGAAGAACGGATCGGTCGATCCGGACGAAAATTTCAAGATGATCTGGGAGGTCGACCCCAAGGCGGCCGGCCGGCTCAACGACATCGCCAGGTCTCTCAAGGGCGCCGACCGCCTGATTCTCGCGACCGACCCCGATCGCGAGGGCGAGGCCATCTCCTGGCACGTGCTGGAGGTGCTGAAGGAGAAGCGCGCGCTCAAGGACCAGAAGATCGAGCGCGTGGTGTTCAACGCCATCACCAAGCAGGCGGTCACGGACGCCATGAAGCACCCGCGCCAGATCGACGGCGCGCTGGTCGACGCCTATATGGCGCGCCGCGCGCTGGATTATCTGGTCGGCTTCACCCTCTCCCCCGTGCTGTGGCGAAAGCTGCCGGGCGCCCGCTCGGCCGGCCGCGTGCAGTCGGTGGCGCTGCGGCTGGTCTGCGACCGCGAGCTCGAGATCGAAAAGTTCGTCGCCCGCGAATACTGGTCGCTGGTCGCGACGCTCCTGACCCCACGCGGCGACGCCTTCGAGGCGCGTCTCGTCGGCGCCGACGGCAAAAAAATCCAGCGGCTCGACATCGGCACCGGCGCGGAAGCCGAGGACTTCAAGAAGGCGCTGGAACTGGCGACCTATGCGGTGACCGCGGTCGATGCGAAACCGGCGCGGCGCAATCCGCAGGCCCCCTTCACCACGTCCACCCTGCAGCAGGAAGCCAGCCGCAAATACGGCTTTGCGCCGGCGCACACGATGCGCATCGCGCAGCGGCTCTATGAAGGCATCGACATCGGCGGCGAGACCACCGGACTCATTACTTATATGCGGACCGACGGCGTGCAGATCGACCCGTCCGCCATCACCCAGGCGCGCAAGGTGATCGGCGAGGATTATGGCAACGCCTATGTCCCGGACGCTCCGCGCCAGTACCAGGCCAAAGCCAAGAATGCCCAGGAAGCGCACGAAGCGATCCGCCCGACCGATTTGTCGCGCCGTCCCGCCAGCATGGCGCGCAAGCTCGATGCCGACCAGGCCAAGCTCTATGAGCTGATCTGGAAACGCACCATCGCGAGCCAGATGGAAGGTGCCGAGCTGGAGCGCACCACGGTCGACATCACCGCAAAGGCCGGCGCCCGCACGCTGGAGCTGCGCGCGACCGGCCAGGTCGTCAAGTTCGACGGTTTTCTCGCGCTCTACCAGGAAGGCCGCGACGACGAGGAGGACGAGGATTCCCGCCGCCTGCCCGCGATGAGCGCAGGCGACGGCTTGAAGCGCCAAAACCTCTCCGTGACCCAGCATTTCACCGAGCCGCCGCCGCGCTTCTCCGAGGCTTCACTCGTCAAGCGCATGGAAGAGCTCGGCATCGGCCGGCCCTCGACCTACGCCTCGATCCTGCAGGTGCTGAAGGACCGCGGCTACGTCAAGCTCGAGAAGAAGCGCCTGCACGGCGAGGACAAGGGCCGTGTCGTGGTCGCCTTCCTCGAAAGCTTCTTCAGCCGCTACGTCGAATACGACTTCACCGCTGGCCTCGAGGAGCAGCTCGACCGCATCTCCAACAACGAGATCTCCTGGCAGGAGGTGCTGAAGGACTTTTGGACCGGCTTCATCGGCGCGGTCGACGACATCAAGGACCTGCGCGTCGCCCAGGTGCTCGACGTGCTCGACGAGATGCTGGGGCCGCACATCTATCCGCCGCGCGCGGATGGCGGCGACGTCAGGCAGTGCCCGACCTGCGGCACCGGCCGGCTCAACCTGAAAGCCGGCAAGTTCGGCGCCTTCGTCGGCTGCTCGAACTATCCGGAATGCCGCTACACCCGTCAGCTCGCCGCCGACGGTGAAGCCACCGCCGACCGCTCGCTCGGCCAGGACCCCGATACGGGTCGCGATGTCTGGGTCAAGGCCGGCCGCTTCGGGCCGTACATCCAGCTCGGCGAGCAGAAGGATTATGCGGAAGGCGAGAAGCCGAAGCGCGCAGGCATCCCGAAGGGCACCTCGCCCGGCGATGTCGAGCTCGAGCTTGCGCTCAAGCTGTTGTCGCTGCCGCGCGAGATCGGCAAGCATCCTGAGACGGGCCAGCCGATCACGGCGGGCCTCGGCCGCTTCGGGCCGTTCGTGAAGCACGAGAAGACCTATGCCAGCCTGGAGGCCGGCGACGAAGTCTTCGACATCGGCCTCAATCGCGCGGTGACGCTGATTGCCGAGAAGGTTGCCAAAGGACCGAGCCGCCGCTTCGGCGCCGATCCCGGCAAGGCGATCGGCGACCACCCGACATTGGGCACCGTCACCGTGAAGAGCGGCCGCTACGGCGCCTATGTCACGGCCGGCGGCATCAATGCGACGATCCCGGCCGAGTTCGAAAAGGACACCGTCACCCTGCCGCAGGCGATCGCGTTGATCGACGAGCGCGCGGCCAAGGGCGGCGGCAAGACCAAGGCGAAGAAGGCGGCAAAGCCGGCCAAGGCCAAGAAGGCCGCCGATGGCGACGATACCGCGCCAAAGCCGCCCAAGAAACCGGCCGCGAAAAAAACCGCGGCCAAACCCAAATCAGAATCAACCAGCAAGGCGCGCGCAGGCGTGGCATCGACGGCAAAGACGTCGGCGACCAAGTCATCCGCCGCCAAGGCTCCAGTAAATACTCCGGCCAAGAAGAGTGCCGGCAAGAATTAGAGGTTAAGTGAAACGAAAGAATGACCGTGGCTTTCCCGACAGGGCAGCCATCGTCGCCTTCATCAAGGCACATCCCGGAAAGGTCGGAACCCGCGAAATTGCGCGCGAGTTCGGCCTGAAGAACGCCGACCGGATCGAGCTCAAGCGCATGCTGCGCGAGCTCGCCGACGACGGTGTCGTCAAGAAAAAACGCCGTACAATTTCAGAGCCGGACAGCTTGCCGCCGACGCTGGTCGCCGACATCACCGGCCGCGACGCCGACGGCGAGCTGATCGCCTCGCCTGCCGAATGGGACGAGGTCGAAAGCGGCGAACCGCCAAAGATCCTCATCGTGCTCCCGCGCCGGCCAAAGCCCGGCACGGCGGCAGGCGTCGGCGATCGCGTGCTGCTGCGCGTCGAGCCCACGGACGAGAGCGAAGGTCCGGCCTATCGCGGCCACATCATCAAGGTCTTCGACAAGACCAAGAGCCGTATCCTCGGCGTGTTCCGTGCGCTGCCCGAAGGCGGCGGACGCCTTGTCCCGGTCGACAAGAAGGCTGCCGACCGCGAGCTGAACATCGCACCGACCGACACGCATGGCGCAGAGGATGGCGACCTCGTCAGCGTCGACATCATCCGCTCGCGCGCCTTTGGCCTCGCCTCAGGCCGCGTCAAGGAGAAGCTCGGCTCGGTCAAGTCAGAGAAGGCGATCAGCCTGATCGCAATCTACGCGCACGATATCCCCTTGCAATTCCGCCCCGCGGCGGAGCGTGAAGCCGAAGCGGCAGAGCCGGCGAGCTCAAGGGGGCGTGAGGACTGGCGCGACGTGCCGCTCGTCACGATCGATCCGCCCGACGCAAAGGATCATGACGATGCGGTGCATGCGCAGCCCGACCCCGATCCGAACAACAAGGGCGGCTTCCTCGTCGACGTCGCGATTGCCGATGTGAGTTTTTACGTCCGGCCCGGCACTGCGCTCGACCGCGACGCGCTCGACCGCGGCAATTCGGTCTACTTCCCCGACCGCGTCGTGCCGATGCTGCCCGAGCGGATCTCGAACAACCTCTGCTCGCTGGTGCCGGGCGAGCCGCGCGGCGCGCTTGCGGTGCGGATGGTGATCGGTCCCGACGGGCGAAAACGCTCGCACAGCTTTCACCGCGTGCTGATGCGCTCGGCTGCGAAACTCAGCTATGCGCAGGCGCAGGCGGCGATCGACGGCCGGCCGGACGACACCACCGGACCGCTGCTCGAGCCGACCCTGCGCCCGCTCTATGCCGCCTACGCCTGCGTCAAGCGCGCGCGCGACGAGCGCGAGCCGCTCAATCTCGACCTGCCCGAGCGAAAGATTTTGCTGAAAAGCGACGGCACGGTCGATCGCGTCGTCGTGCCC
Organism: Bradyrhizobium guangdongense; assembly: GCF_006483445.1. Classification (GTDB taxonomy): domain Bacteria; phylum Pseudomonadota; class Alphaproteobacteria; order Rhizobiales; family Xanthobacteraceae; genus Bradyrhizobium; species Bradyrhizobium guangdongense_A. The sequence continues at coordinate 11,688 of NZ_PPPT01000143.1, forward strand.
GAGCGTCTGGATGCGCACAAATTGATCGAGGAGTTCATGATCCTCGCCAATGTCGCGGCAGCAGAAATGCTGGAGAAGAAGTCGCTGCCGCTGATCTACCGCGTGCATGACGAGCCGACGCAGGAGAAGGTCTACGCGCTCGAGGAGTTCCTGAAGACGCTCGACGTGCCCTTCGCCAAGGGCGGCGTGCTGCGGCCTGCCTTGTTCAACCGCGTGCTGGCGCAGCTCGAAGACCACGACCATTTTCCGCTGGTCAGCGAGGTCGTGTTGCGCGCGCAGGCGCAGGCGGAATACTCATCCGAGAATTACGGTCATTTCGGCCTCAATCTGCGCCGCTATGCGCACTTCACCTCGCCGATCCGCCGCTACGCCGATCTCGTCGTGCACCGTGCGCTGGTGCGCGCGCTCGGCCTCGGCGAAGGCGCACTGCCGGACAGCGAGACGCCGGAAACGCTCGGCGAAGTCGCAGCCCATATTTCGGTGACTGAGCGGCGCGCGATGAAGGCGGAGCGCGAGACCGTCGACCGGCTGATTGCGCATCATCTGGTCGATCGCATCGGTTCGACCTTCCAGGGCCGGGTGTCCGGCGTCACCCGCGCGGGGCTGTTCGTCAAGCTGGACGAGACCGGCGCCGACGGACTGATCCCGATCCGATCCCTTGGCACGGAATATTTCAACTATGACGAGAGCCGGCATGCGCTGATCGGCTCGCGCAGCGGTGCCATGCACCAGTTGGGTGACGTCGTCGACGTCCGTCTGATAGAAGCTGCTCCCATCGCCGGTGCGCTGCGTTTCGAGCTGCTGTCCGAGGGGACGGTCGCTTCGCGCAGCCAACGGAATTTCCGCGGGCCCCGGAAGCCGCAGAAGGCCCACCCCGGGCGCAGCCCTGAGAGAAGACGCAAGCCCGAGAAGCCGAAGTCCGGCAAAGGGAAGAAGCGGAAGGACAAGGGAAAGAGGAAGCGATGACCGCGGCGCCAAAAATCTGGACGCGCGAGACCGGCCTCGTCGAGCAGCGCGACGTCTGGAGCGCGATGAAGCGCGGCTTTCGTTGCCGGTGCCCGCGCTGCGGCAAGGGCAAGCTGTTCCGCGCCTTCCTCAAGACCGCCGACAATTGCTCGTCCTGCGGGCTCGATTTCACGCCGCACCGCGCCGACGATCTGCCGGCCTATCTGGTGATCGTCGTGGTCGGCCATATCGTGGTGCCGACCGTGCTGTGGATCGAGACCAATTATTCGACGCCGGTCTGGATCAGCTTTGCGGCCTATCTGCCCTTCACTTTCGTGGCCTCGCTCGCGCTGCTGCAGCCGGTGAAGGGCGCCGTGGTCGGCCTGCAATGGGCGCTCCGCATGCACGGCTTTGACGACAATCCGCCGGACGGCATTCCGCCGGTGTGATCACAAAAGGTAACGAGCGACTGGGGTTGGAGATGACGGAAACGGCTCAGGCTGGAAAAGAAACGGACAAGGAAAAGGTCCACGACCAGAAGGAAGCAGACCACCATCCCTATTTCCGGCCGCGCGATGCCGCCACCCTGATCCTGGTCGATCGCAGCGCCAGCGTTCCCAAGGTTCTGGTCGGCAAGCGCCACGACAAGGTGGTGTTCATGCCCGGCAAATTCGTCTTCCCCGGCGGGCGCGTGGACAAGGCCGATCATCGCGTGCCGGTGGCAGCACCCATCACCGCGGAGCTGCAGGCCAATCTGTTCAAGGGCAGCCCGAAGACGGAAGCTTCGCGCGCAAAATCGCTCGCGATTGCGGCGATCCGAGAGGCCTGCGAGGAAACCGGACTGTGCCTGGGGCGCAAGGCCGAGGGCAAGCTGCCGAAGCTCGAAGGACCCTGGGCACCGTTTGCGGATGCAGGCCTCCTGCCCGATCCGTCCGGCCTCTTTCTGATCGCGCGCGCGATCACGCCGCCGGGCCGGGTCAAGCGGTTCGATACGCGCTTCTTCACGGCCGATGCGTCTGCGATCACGCACCGCGTCGAGGGCGTGATCCATGCGGACGCCGAGCTGGTCGAGCTGGTCTGGGTCGAGCTCGGCTCAAAGCCGCTGGCGGATCTGCACCCGATGACGCGGAACGTGCTCAACGAGCTCGACAAGCGCCTTGCCACGGGACCGCTCAGCCATGATGCGCCGGTGCCGTTTTTCCACTTCTACGGTGGGAAGATGCAGAAGGATATTTTGGCGTAGCTTAATCGGCGTCCGGCTCTGTGCCGACATAATCCCGCGCCGGCAGTTTTAGCGCCCGCCCGATTTCCTGTGCGAACGCGTTGGCCTCGTCGCGGGTGTTGAAACTGCTTAGCGCGACCGGCTCGGTGCCGCGCTTGCCGCAGAGGGCGACGTCGAAGGTCGACGGCGGATCTTCATCGGTGGCGCCCTGATCGGTGATGCTGAGGAAGCTGAATTCGGTGAGCTTTCGCCGGCTGCGGACCCGCAGCGGACCGCAGGCGCGCGTGATCACCACCTCCGCCATCAGCTTGTTGAGCTCGACGAAGTAGCGGTAGGTCGCAAGCCACAGGCCGGGGATCACGATCACGAGACCGATGCCTGAGAACACCAGGATCGGAACGAGATCGTCACTCAGCCGGCCAAAGCCCGCGAGATCGTTGCGCACGCCGAGCGCGACGTTCCAGAGCAGGTAGAAGCCCGCGGCAAGGAACGGCACCGACAAGATCCGGGCAATCCATTGCCCGGGCCATTCGACGCGGATGAGATTGCCATCCACCGTCATTGCGCTTGCCATGGTGATGCTCCTCGGGGGCTTGAAAGTCGGGATGTTTCGAAAGTCAGGTCTTGGCTTTGTCGGCGGGGAGCGCCGATTGGTTCGAGGGGAGCGGGACCCCCTCCTCCGTCATTCCGGGGCGCCACTTGGCGCGAGCCCGGAAT
>NZ_PPPT01000144.1 GCF_006483445.1 Bradyrhizobium guangdongense
CGTGGCGCTGCCGGTCACGCGGTTCTTTTACGACCGCTTTGCCGATCTGCTGTTTGCCTGGAACAGATGGTGCGGGCGCTGGTGAGCGCCCCGCTTAGCAAGCCTATTTCTTCTTCGCGCCGACTCGCTCGAGCCGCTTGATCCCCAGCGGCGGGCGGCCCGATTTCTCGGAGATCTCGCGGTCCTGCTCCATGATGAAGCCGCGCGCGGGTTCGTCGCCGTCGAGGCCGCCGATCAGCTCGGCGGGCACGCGGCGGTTGGAGCGTTGGGTATCGTCTTCATAGACGACGTTGAAGAAGGCGAATTCGCCTTTCGGGTTGGTTCCGGGTTTCTTGGCCATGCGGCGCTTGTCCTCGATCAGGACGCCGCAGTCAACGCATATGGATTGCGAAGCAGGGGGAAGAGGCCCTCAATAAACGGCGGGCCGCAAAGCCCGCCGTTTATTGTTGGTCGCTCAGCGTCGTCCGGGGCTGGCGGGACGACAACCTTAGATAGAATATTACCGCGTGTCGGGTGCGGTTGGCAACAAAATTGTGACATCGTTTGATTCCGCCGTTGAGAAGTGATCGTTGACGGTCGTTCACATGGCTCGCAGCGACTCATGGCATGCGCGTTGCGTCACTTGCGCACGCGATCGTTGCCTTTGTCGTGGGAACTCGCCCTGCTTGTGCGTGAAATCAGGGATTGCGCAGGTTCCCATGTCTGCACGCTGCGATGGATATGTCCCGCTGCGCCTCGCCGGATGCGCCCGTGCCGCAAGCCGACATATCAAGCCGACATATCGCGGCGTGCGCCCGTTCGCGGGAATTGCCAATGATGATCTTTTACACCTGATTTGCCCGACGTGTCAAGTGAAATTCGGAAAAATCGTAAGCGCAGGCCCGCTCGATTTTTCTACTGTGCATGGGGTTGTTTTCAGTTTTTGTTTTGAGGCGGCCCGGGCGCCGATGGAACCGAGGTCTCAGCGCGTCTTGTCTCACCGTGCTTTGGCGCGGCTCGGTTTCAGTGCCAGCCGCGAACCCCCGCCGCCGCCGCTGCCGTCCGTCTCTTTGCGCCCCTGCGACATGATCGCGCTGCCCATCGCGGTCGAGCCGAAGGTGATGAGGAAGGAGCCGAGCAAAAGGCCGATCGCGACACCGGGTGCGCGGTCGGCAAAAATCAGTTCGCGCAGATGGCCGGGATTGAGCAGCAGCAGGCCGCCGACGAGCAGCATCGCGGCGACGGCGCCGATCGCGAGGTTGATCGCCAGCAGGCGGAACAGCGGAATGCGCAGCAGGGCGAAGCGGGTGGGGTTTTGCGTGTCGTTTGGCATGGGCGCGTTCCAGGCTCGTGCCGGTGGACTCTAGCACTCCTGCGCGTTGCTTCAAACGCGCGAGGCGCTCACCTCCCCTCGTCATTCCGGGGCGTCGCGAAGCGGCGAGCCCGGAATCCATCGCGCCACCAACTCAGCGGGTAAATGGATTCCGGGTTCGAGCTGTCGCGCGCCCCGGAATGACGAGGGGAGTGCTTTACGCCGCCGGCGCAGCCTTCGCGTCCATGCGTGCCGCGTGCTGGCGTGTGATCATGTCCTGCCACAGCGCTGCGATGCTGACCTGGGTCTGCGGCGCGATGAAGCAATGGCCCTCGGTATCGAAGCTGCAGAAGCGCACCGACGGATCGCTCTTCACCTCGATCAGGGCCCGGTTGATCATGTCGAGGCAGGCCATCACCTGATCGATGGTCTGCAGCCGCGTGTGGTGCATGATGTCCATCAGGCGGAACGCCATCATGCCGGGCTGGCCGTAGACGATGCCGGTGCGGCCGAATTCCAGGAAGACGTTCACCGCGGCCAGCACGCCCTCGATACGGTCGAGCACCCCGGTCACATCATCGACGCTGCAGGCCACCAGATGCGCGGCCTGCGGCGGCGCGGACGCCGGCGGTCGCGGGGCAAGCGCGAGCGCCGCGGTCAGCTCCTGCTCGATCCATTGCCGCACGGGCGCCGGCGCGTTGCGAATCTGGTCGGCGGTCAGCGTCACTCCGATCATGGCAGCTCTCCTTGCTCTCTGGAGCAATCTAGAAAGGAGAGCGCGCCACGTATTGACGCGGATCAAATCCGTGATGTTGCCTTACGGCGCCACCAGCTCCACCCGCCGGTTGAGCGCGCGGCCGGCCTCCGTCGCGTTGGAGCCCACCGGCGCAAGCAGGCCGACGCCGGCCGTCCGCAGGCGCGTCGGTACGACGCGAAAGCTTTTCGCGAGCTCGGCTGCGACGGCGTCCGCGCGGCGCTTCGACAGGTCGAGATTGTATTCATAGGCGCCCTGGCTGTCGGTGTGGCCGACGATGAAGACGTTGAGCTGCGGCTGGTTCGTCAGCAGCTTTGCGATCTGCTCCAGAGTCGGACGGCTCTCCGGCTTCAGCACCGCCTTGTCGGTGTCGAAATAGATGCCGTAGAGCGCGATGTGGCCGGTCTCGCCGAGACCCTTGGCCATCGCGGCCGCGTCCACCATCTTGTTCTGCATGGCGCCGAGCTCGGCGACGACGAGCTGGGCGCAGATGTCCTGGTTGTTCTGGCTGACCAGCACGCTGGCATAGGTCTCGCTGCCGCCGGAGACCTTGCGCCCGGCAAAATAGCGGTAGTTGAAGCCGTCGATCCACATCTGCGGGATCGGCAGCGCGTCCACAGCTTCCGTAAAAGGAATGCCGCCGCAGGCATCGGTGTCGCAGGCGAGCAGCGTCTCGAAGCCGGCCTTGGCCAACTGCGTCTCGAAATTGCGCGACACTTCCAGAATCGAGGGGCCCGGGTTGCTGCGATAGGCGATGCGGATGATACGCCCTTCCAGCCGCCGCGCATCGACCGGCTGCCCGTCCTTGAAGGCGGCCGCCTGCATCCGCGCGGCGTCAAAATCCTTCACCGCATAGCCGGTGGCGACGCTGCCGGAGAAGCGGCCGATGCCGGGATAGTCACGCGCACCCGCGACGTCGCGGGTTTGCGCTGGTGCCGGGTCAGCGAAGCCGAGGGAGAGCAGGGGAACGAGAACGAGCAAGCGCGGCACGGATATGAACCTGGGCATGGGGATCTCGATCGGTTGGAAATGGAGTGAGCGCAGTCTATTGGTCGCAGGTGACAAGCGATCGGTTCTGTCGCCTCGCTTTGACGGTCCAGCGGTTCCCGGGCATGATCAACGTCGCGCATTGATTTGGGAAAATTTTGACATGCTGAGATTTGGTCTGGCCGTGGCCTCGATGGTCTTCCTCGCCACGCCGTCCTTTGCCGCGCGCTGCGGCGGCGATTTCAACACTTTTGTCGCGGCCATGACCCAGGAGGCGCAGGCCGCCGGCGTCTCGGGCAGCGTGACCAGTGCGGCATTGTCGGGCGTGACGCCGGATCCGGCCGTGCTCGCCTTCGACCGCCGCCAGCGCTACACCTTCAACAAGACCTTTGAGCAGTATGTCTCGACCCGCGTCGGCGCCGGGCGCATCAGCGGCGGCAAGGCGATGCTCCAGCGCCACGCCGCGCTGCTCTCGCGCATCGAGCAGAAGTTCGGTGTGCCCCGCCAGATCCTGGTCGCGATCTGGGGGCTGGAAAGCGATTTTGGCAAGGGCGACATCGGCAAGCTGCCGGTGGTGCGCACGCTGGCTACGCTGGCGCATGATTGCCGCCGCACCGAGCTGTTCCAGGGCGAGCTGCTCGCCGCACTGAAGATCGTGCAGCGCGGCGACCTGCCGCTACGCGACCTCATCGGCGCCTTCGCCGGCGAGATCGGCCAGACGCAATTCCTGCCGTCGTCCTACATCAAATACGGCGTCGACTTCGACGGCGACGGCCATGTCGACCTCCGCCACAGTGTCCCCGACGTGCTCGCCTCCACCGCCAATCTGCTCCACACCAGCGGCTTCAAGATGGGGCAGCCCTATGGCGAAGGCACGCCGAACTTCGAAGCCATGCGCGAGTGGAACCGCGCCGTGATCTACCGCAAGACGATCGGGTATTATGCGGACAGGTTGAGGGAGTGAGGGGTGGGTAGCTACGCGAGCTGCAAGCGACAATCGACGACCGTCACCCTGAGGTGCCGGAGCGCAGCGGAGGCCTCGAAGGGCGACAGCCCGGCTGCTGCATCTCGGCCGTTTCATCCTTCGAGGCTCCCCACGCGACGCGTTGCGTCGCGCGGCTCGCACCTCAGGATGACGGAATGAACACCCTCACTTCCCCTGCGCCATCTTCTCCAGCCGCCGCTGCAGCGGCGCCCAATAGGTCCCCGGGCGGAAGCGCTGCAGAATGTCCATGAACCGCGCATCGTTGCCGATCAGGATGCGCGGCTCGTTGCCTTCGATCCCCCTGATGATGCGCAGCGCCGCCGTCTTCGGCGTGGTCTTGGCCGCGGTATCGAACCGCTCGATCGATTGCGAGCGGCGCTCGTTGTCGGTGACGCCGACCCCGGTGCGGGAGTTGCGCACGATATTGGTCGAGATCCCGCCGGGATGCACCACGGACAGCCTGACGGGGCTCTTCGCCACCGCCAGCTCATGGCGCAGGCTCTCGGAAAAACCGCGCACCGCAAACTTCGCCGCCGCATAGGCGGTCTGGCCGGGCGGAGCGATGATGCCGAAGACCGAGGAGATGTTGACGATGTGCGCCTCGGCCTTCGTCTTCAGATGCGGCAGGAAGGCGCGGGTGCCGTGCACCACGCCCCAGAAATTGATGTTGAACAGCCACTCCATCTGCGCCTGGTCGATCTCGTCGAACTGGCCGAGCAGCGCCACGCCGGCATTGTTGACGACGATGCTGAGCGCGGGATGCGCCGCGATCGCGTCAGCCGCGAAGCGTGCGATGTCCGCGGGCTCGCCGACATCGACGCGATGGGTGGTGACCTTGCGTCCCTTGCCGATTCCCTGACCAATCTCGGCCGCGACCGATTTCAGCCCGGCTTCGTCGCGATCGGCCAGCGCGAGGTCGCAGCCGCGCTGTGCGAGCTCGATCGCCAAGGCACGGCCGATGCCGCTGGCGGCTCCGGTGATGGCGGCGGCGCCGCGGATCGTGGTCATATCTCCTCCATCTCGTTGAGGCTTGATGCAGGCGAATGCGCGCCTGTGCGGAAAGCATTGGGTTCCCACAACTTTCTCAGTTTGGAACCGAACCGGCCAGCCCCTCGGAGCTTAATCCCACTCTATTTGATGACGATTGGCACGGAGGAGGACGCCCATGGGACAAGCCAGGCCATTTCGCGCGACCGCGCTCATCGTCGAAGATGATTCCATGCAGCGTGCGATGCTCAGCCTCCTGTTGGAGGAGAGCGGCTACCGCGTCATCGCATGCGAACGCGCCGAGGATGCGCAAGCCGTGCTCGAGCAGACCACCACGCCGGGGCTTTGTCTGCTGATGACCGACGTGCAGCTCGCAGGCGTCATGACCGGGGTCGAGCTTGCCCATGTCGCCAAGGCGCGCAATCCGCAGCTCGACGTCGTCGTCACGTCGGGGCGTCCCCTGACGCAGCCCTTGCCGGATGGCGCAAAGTTCTGGGCAAAGCCCTGGGCGCCGCTGGACGTGCTGCGCGAGGCCGAGCTCGCTCAATTGTCTTGACGGGGTCTTGTGTCCTGACGGGGTCTTGCCTGACGCCTTCTTGAAGGGCGGTCGCTATCTTGGCGCCGTGCGGAATGGTAAGGGCAGGGCATGTCCTGGTCCTTCCTCATCACCTCCCTGATCGTGGTCGCATCCCCCGGCACCGGCGTGCTCTACACGCTCGCGGCGGCGCTGACGCGCGGCTCCCGGGCCAGTGTGGCGGCCGCGTTCGGCTGCACGCTCGGCATCGTGCCGCATATGACGGCGGCGATGCTGGGGCTCGCCGCCGTGCTGCACACCAGCGCGCTCGCCTTTGCCGCGCTGAAATGGTGCGGCGTGGTCTATCTGCTCTACATGTCCTGGCAGGCGCTGCGCGAGACCGGCGTGCTGGCGGTGGAGGGCGGATCAAGGAACGCTCCAGCCTGTCTGTCATCGTGACCGGCTTCCTGATCAACATCCTCAATCCAAAGCTCTCGATCTTCTTCCTCGCCTTCCTGCCGCAGTTCGTCGCCGTCGACGAAAGCCAGCCGATTGCGCGGATGCTGGAGCTGAGCGGCGTCTTCATGGCGATGACCTTTGCGGTCTTCGTGGTCTACGGCCTGTTCGCGGCTGCCGTCCGCGAGCGCGTCATCTCCCGCCCCCGCGTCATGGCCTGGCTGCGCCGCAGCTTTGCCGCCGGTTTTGCCGCGCTGGGGGCGAAGCTGGCTTTCGCGGAACGTTAGGCGCTCTTTTCTTCGCCTCTCCCCGCTTGCGGGGAGAGGCCGGATTGCATCGCAGATGCAATCCGGGTGAGGGGGAGCCTCCACGAGTCCGTCTACCGCCGTCTTTGCGGCGCGAGCCCCTCACCCCACCCTCTCCCCGTAAGAACGGGGAGAGGGTGTTAGAGAGCGCGGGGCGAGGGAGTGAGAGAGGGGAGCGCTAGGCAATAAAAAAGCGGGCCTCTGCCCGCCGTTTTCGATCTTGCTTGTCGATCCGCCTTTGACGCCCGGGCGGAGCGTGCTCCACCCGGGCAAAGAACAAGAAGTAGCGTTACTTCTTCTTGGCCTTCTTGGCCTTCTTCGCCTTCTTCGCCTTCTTCGCTTTCTTAGCCATAGTATCCTCTCAAGGGTTAATGGTGAAACGCGACACGAGGGATGCTCGGCGGAGGGCCAGCCTCGCAACATCCTCGACGCTAAACTCAGCAGATTCGCGAGCCGCTGCCGCCTGCTGTCACATCTGTGTCATTACGTTATCCACAGCTCAGATGCATTTTGGGGTGATTTTTGCGCGCGAATCCGTCTTGGCGCCGGGGACGGCGTCGCCATCGACATCCCTAACGATGTGCGAAAACGGAACCACCGTTCATGAATCCAAAACCAAGGCGGTCGTTTCAGAGATCGCAGTGAGACTCCGTTAAGCGCGCCGCGCGCATTCTCCTCGCCAAGAAAACGGGGATGGTTATGGTCGAACGGCTGCCAAACAACGGGGGCGGGACGATGCGCGTGCCGCGATCGTCATGCTGAGCATATCGACGCTCTGGGTGGTGTTCGTCATCAACTTCATGGCGCTCGGCCTGATCTGGGCCTACGTCACCCGCTCCTATCCAAAACTCGAAGCCGCCCGCTTCTGGATGCTGTCCGCCTTTGTCGGTGCCGGCGGCGCGATCGTGGCGCTGACCCGCTTCACTTTCCAGTCGCCGCTGCCGCTCGTGCTCGGCGCGGCCGGCATCCTGCTTGCCGCCTGCTTTGCGGCCATGGGTATCCGCCGCTTCTACGATCGCCCGGTGTCCTGGCGCGCGACCGCGCTGATCACGGGAACCACGGTCGGTCTGATTGTCGTCTTCACCTATGGCTACGACAGCGCGCCGCTGCGCATGATAGTCTATTCGCTCGGCCAGGCGATCCCGCTCGCGATGACGCTGAAACTGCTCTGGACGTCGCCGCAGGACCGGGCCAATCCCGGCGCGCGGCTCGCCGGCATCGTCATCGTCACCATCATCGCCATCTACGCCGCCCGTGCCGTGGGTAACGTTCTGGGCGGCGATTTCTCGGCGGTCGCCGGCGGCCAGGCCCATGCCGTGGTGGTGCTCGGCCTCCTGTTCCTGTCGATGGCGCTCAATTTCGGCTTCCTGCTGATGGCGATGGATCGTTTGCGCAACGAGGTTGCCGACCTCGCGCTGCTTGACGATCTCACTGGCGTTGCCAACCGGCGTCATCTGCTGCAGCGCCTGTCGGAGGAATGCGCCCGCTCGATGCGCAGCGGCGAGCCGTTCTCGCTGCTGGTGATCGACCTCGACGGCTTCAAGACCATCAACGACACCCATGGACACGCCGCGGGCGATGCCTGCCTGCAGCATTTCACCCTGATGGCGCAGACGCGGCTGCGTCCCGGCGACATGCTCGCCCGCACCGGCGGCGACGAGTTTTGCGTCGTGCTGCCGTCGTCGAACCTGCATGAGGGCGCCGCGATCGCCCGCAGGGTGCTCGACGTCTGCCGCAGGGATGCGGAGAACTGCACCGGTGGCGACATCCCGATAGCGGTCTCGATCGGCGTCGCGCAATGGGACCATACCGTCGGCGCGCATCCGGACCGGCTGATGGCCCATGCCGACCACGCGCTCTACGCTGCCAAGAAGAACGGCAAGAACGACTATTCGGCTTACGATCCCGTGCCGACGCTGCAGCCCGACCTCATGCCGGGCCCGATTGAGGCGACGCGCAAATACGCCTAAGTTCGGGTCGTATTGGACCCGAACCGCATGATCGCTCGCCTCATTGCCACGCTTTTCGCGCTGGCGCTCCTCTCTCCCGCCTCTGCCCAGACCGATAACCTTGCTGACATCGCGCGGTCGTCAGGCACGCCCGACATCCCCGGCCTGAAGATGGTCTGGCTCGCGCCCTGGGGCGACGTCGCCAAGGCGCATCCCTGGCGCAACATCATCGTGCACCAGACCGAGGGGCCCGCGGGCTCGGCGCGCGGCGGCGCGCTGGAGCAGTCGAAGAACCCGACGCGGCGCGGCGTCACGGTCTGGGTCGAGACCGACGGCACGGTCTATTGGGCGGTCGCCGAGACGCTGGTGCCGACCCATGGCGACGGCGCCAACCGCAACGACAACAAATACATCGACAACAAGCCGACCTACCGCCAGGTGGTGCGCGACAATTCCATCGGCGTCGAATTCGCCGGCAATTATCCCGATGTCGCCAGGGGCCCAACCGACGCGCAGATCGCGGCGTGGCGGATCCTCGTGCGCGTGCTGCGCGCCCGCTACGACATCCCGCGCGAACGCGTCTATGCCCATAACTGGATCGACTATAAGGACGCCCGCTACTGCGAAGGCTGCGCGCTGGCGACGCTGGCGCGGGAGTGGGAGTAGGGAAGCGGGTTGGTGCGCCGCAGGCGATTGCGTGTCCGGACAGCCGGCGGCTCGAGCCACCGGCGCCGGACGGCAATCGACCATCACCACACTCTTCCCGCGTTCAGGAAAATGCCTTGGGCAGGTCGGCCGAAGGCTTGGTGACGATCTGGTGCGCATCACGCCAGATCACTTCGCGCTGGCGCGAGGTTGAGATCGCGCGCACCGGCAGGCCACCCTCCTCGAACAGCCAAGCGCAGTAGCGCGCGCGGCTGACGGCCTCGCGGGCCTGAGGATCAAACCAGCAAATGCCCCAGATCGTATTGCGCCGCTTGAAGTGCCGCGCGATGCGCTCGGGAATCGGCAGATGCCGTCCGAACCAGGCGAACTGGTCCGAGAGCTCCTGCCGAATCCAGTCGGGACAGTCATTCTGGTAGATGTACCATGACGCACGAAAGAACCCGCTCTCCACCCCGCTGCGCGGGTGGACGAGCGGCGTAACGAACCGCAAATACATGACGACACGGCGCGACGCCGTGTTGCGTCACGCCCCTCGTAGCCTAACGAGTGAACGGAAGAACAGCCGCGACGCGGCGCTCAGCTCATGACCAATTGCCGATCACCGATGGGCGGCGGCAGTCAGAACGGGTTGATCTCAACTTCATGTCGCCTCCCTGGAAAAGCGCTGAACAAAAGGCGCGAACCCGCGCCGGGGCGGCAGCACATACACCAGCGAACGTCCTTCGACAAGGCGGTGGCTACAGAACCTGTCGCCGATGACAAAAACGACAAACAAAAAAGCCGGCGTTGCCGCCGGCTTCCTTGTTCGTCGATCCGCCAATTGATGGCGCCGGATTGTCCGCTTAGTGCGCGGCTTCCAGCGCGGCCTGTTCCTGCCTTGCGATCGTGCCCTTGACCGCGGCCTGCACCTTTTCGAAGGCGCGGACTTCGATCTGGCGGACGCGCTCGCGCGACACGCCGAACTCGGCGGCGAGGTCTTCCAGCGTCATCGGCTCTTCGGCGAGGCGCCGTGCCTCGAAGATGCGGCGTTCGCGCGCGTTGAGCACGCCCATGGCGCCATTGAGGGCGTCACGGCGATGATCGTACTCCTCGTGCTCGGCCATCATGGCTTCCTGGTTGGGCGTATTGTCGACCAGCCAGTCCTGCCACTCGCCGGCTTCGCCGTCGTCGCGGATCGGTGCGTTGAGCGACGCGTCGCCGCCGAGGCGGCGGTTCATGTCGATCACGTCCTGGTCCGTGACGCCGAGACGGCTTGCGATCAGCTTCACCTGGTCGGGGCGGAGATCGCCTTCGTCCAAGGCGGAAATCTTGCTCTTCGCCTTGCGCAGGTTGAAGAACAGCTTCTTCTGGTTCGCGGTGGTGCCCATCTTCACGAGTGACCAGGAACGCAGGATGTACTCTTGAATCGACGCCTTGATCCACCACATGGCGTAGGTGGCGAGACGAAAGCCCTTCTCGGGCTCGAATCGCTTCACCGCCTGCATCAGGCCGACATTGCCTTCCGAGACGACCTCGGAGATCGGCAAGCCGTAGCCGCGATAGCCCATGGCGATCTTGGCCACGAGACGGAGGTGGCTGGTGACGAGTTGATGCGCCGCATCGCGATCATCATGCTCACGCCAACGCTTGGCGAGCATGTACTCCTGCTGGGGTTCCAGCATGGGGAACTTGCGAATTTCGGCGAGGTAACGGGAAAGGCCGGATTCTCCATTGAGAATCGGCAACGTAGCTGCACGGGCCATAGTGCGCCCTCCAAAGGTTCAGGCCCCCGATAGCGGCGGGCCAGGCAGACGACCGCTGTGTCAAAGCCGGCCGGGCTGCGATGTTCCGCGTCGAACTCTTCAACGCAGGCGCAATATACCCCAAGGGGGGTCATTTAGGGAAGGATTACTGACGTCACGTCCCCGTGTGGCAGCTATAACTTTTTGTAATGTAAAGCCTTTCTGAACCGGCCTGCGTCATAGCGCCGCTTTCAGGGCCCCCTCCAGGAGAAGCAAATCCTCCGGCAGAGGCGCCTCCCAGTGGAGAAGTTCTCCACTCCTCGGGTGCTCCAATACCAGCAAATATGCATGCAGGGCCTGCCGTCCCAGGGCGGCCAGGGCGGCCTGCGATTCCGGCCCGAGCTGGTTCGCCTTGGTCTTGAAATGCGGGCCATAGACGGCATCGCCCATCAGGGGGTGGCCGATATGGGCGAGGTGGACGCGGATCTGATGGGTGCGCCCGGTCTCGAGCTCGCAGGCGAGCAGCGTCGCGATCGGCTTGCCGTCGCGCCCGGCAAAAGTCTCCAGGACCTCCCAATGGGTCACGGCCTCCCGGCCACTCTGGCGCACCGCCATCTTCTCCCGCGCATGCGGGTGGCGGTCGATCGGAGCCTCAACCGTGCCGCGATGGCGGCCAGGCACGCCCCAGGCAAAGGCCATGTAGCCGCGCCGCATCGGCCCGGTGCGGCCGTGGTCGGCGAATTGCGCTGACAGCGAGGCATGCGCGAGGTCGTTCTTGGCGACCACCATCAGCCCCGTCGTGTCCTTGTCCAGCCGGTGCACGATGCCGGGCCGGCGCACCCCGCCGATGCCCGACAGCGACGTGCCGCAATGGGCGATCAGCGCGTTCACCAGCGTGCCGGTCTCGTGGCCTGCCGCGGGATGCACCACCAGCCCCTTCGGCTTGTTGATGACGATGATGTCGTCGTCCTCGAACACGATATCGAGCGCGATATCCTCGCCCATGGGCTCCGCGGGCGCGGCCTCCGGCACGTCGATTATGATCGTATCGCCTGAAGTGACGTGATAAGCGGGGTCGCGGACCGCGGCAGCCTTCAGGCTCACCGCGCCCGCCAGAATCAGGGTTTTCAGCCTTGATCGCGACAGCTCGGTGAGATGCGCCGCCAGCACGCGGTCGAGCCGGGCCGAGCCCTCGTCGCCGCCGACCACGACCTCCAACCGTTGCGCTGACCCTGAGCTTTCCATGACGACGTCTGATACCGTTGTTCCCGAACCAACCCCCGAGCAGGCCGCGCTGTTCGCGCGGGTGCGGCGGATGATGCTGATCGCGGGATTGACCACGGCGCTGGCCGTCTGCGCCGTCCTGATCGCGGTGGGCTACCGCCTTTTCAAGTCTGAGGGAAGGGCGCCAGAGGCGGCCGACATCACCGCGACCCTGCCGAAGGGCGCCAAAATCGTCGCGACCGGGGTCGCCGGCGACCGCCTCGTGATCACCCTCGATATCGGCGGCGTCACCGAGATCCGCACCTTCGACGTCCACACGCTGAAACCCGCCGGAAAGCTCAAATTCGCCAATGAGCCATGACGCTTGGGTTTTGGGGAACGGCTCCCCGAACTCAATCGTCGTCCCGGATAAGCTCCCGGCAACGCCCAAGCGTTGTCCGGAGCGCAGATCCGGGACCCAAAACCACAGGGAGCAGTTGTTTTGCAAGATGGCGGCGCGTATTGGCCGCAACAACTACCATTCGGGGCAATGGGTCCTGGCTTTTCGCCAGGACGACTCTGGAGAAACCCGTTGATCCACGCTTGCCGCCAGCGGAATTCGCAGCTATGTCCTGTCCCACACGCTCCCTTCGTCTAGCGGTTAGGACGCGGCCCTCTCAAGGCTGAAACAGGGGTTCGATTCCCCTAGGGAGCGCCACACGATGTTTCTCCCGCGAGCCATCGGGCAGTTCGCTTTGCCGGCCCGTGTTATGAGCACAAGCTAATTCCGTTCGGCAATTGGTCCTCCTTCGCCTTCTACCCGCGTTGTCAACCTTTTGAAGAACCCCAATTCCTCCTGAGCACGGATCTCATACGTCTTCTTTCGAAGCTCTTCCAATCTCTTATGACGTTCCGCGTCATCTCGCGCAAACCCGACTTTTCCATCCAGGTACCCATCACAAAGCTGTCTTAGCTGTTCGCGGGCCTGAACGCACGTCATCCACCGCATGTCGAACTGGAAAGATCGCCGAAGTCCCTCACAGAGGGACAGGATTATAGTCACAGCAACCGCAATTTGGGCAATGAACCTCTCGTTGATACCGAATAGTGCCAGCCCTGTTTGAGTGCTTGTCGAAGATACGACAGCTATCGGGGCAATTACGGAACCAATCAAAACGATGATCGCGATAGTACTGTGGAATAGTCGCGCCTCGCGCGCGCTGTTCGAGTAATAGTGCCTCGTTTTGCGAATTTCTTCCATGAGATTGGCCTCTCATTCATCCAGCATCTAGCTATCAATCTGCTCGGCCTTCGGTAGCCCTACTCCACGATCCATTGTCAATCCTCCATGAAATCGTCGCTTGAACGAAGAGACGTTCTTGATTCCATCCACTCCATAAGCCTTTAAAGGCTGAGCAATCGCCCGACCGATGCCGCAGGCCTCGGGAACCGTAAAAAAATCATCGAGCGTGTTTGCTGACGAACTGCAATTCGGACTGTTGACGGCGTTCGTGCTCGTTGTACCGATGACGGCCTGATTGATCGTTTTTCCGATAGACTCGAGAGCACGTATGACGGGGTTCGTAGGCCACTACCAACTCAATGTGATTGTGTAGATGGGATTGTAGGCGAATTGGTATTCGTCTTTCTCTTCGCCGTCAGTGACTTCAACGCTGACCTTTACACCCAATTTGTCGTGGATCACGTTTCCGATGGTCTGATAGTATTCCAGCTTTTGCTGGTAGCTCCAAGACTTCTTGGCGTACTGGAAATCAATCGCGCCCTTTTGTTTGCTAGCTGATGAAGAGCATCCCCTGTTTTTGCCTTCCGCATCTTCCTGTTTGGTTTGACAGGGGTTGGTGACGTAATTCGTCATGATGAACGTATCTTGGCCTTTAGTCGCCAAGTTCCCGATGACGTACTTGATTGTCTCTAGATTGGCGTATGCAGTGCGTTCTGCTCTGGGATGAACGGTAGCGTTCCTTTCGCTTTCCTCGTGACGCGCTTCCATATCAGCCTTTTGGGCTGCAACGTCCTGCGCCTTCTTGGTCAAAGCACGAAGCTTATCCGCGAATGACGGATCATCAGACTGTGCGTATGCCGAACTGAACGCCAAAGCCGACACCACGAACGCGAATGCCAATCTCATTTAAATCTCCTACGAAAGCGCTGACCTACAGTCGAGAGACACAATAGAGAAATTCGGACGGGCTCTGCTGGATTGTGCACTTATGGGCTCATGAGGGGATTCTTTACTTAGGAGTTTTCCCACCGCCAAATCACTGATAGCGGAGGGGCTGTCTCATTTGCGACCAAACTACCCCCGTGAGTTTTGGCGACCACCACATCGAGGGTTACGGCCGCTCATTGGCGGCAGGCTTCTTCCAATGCATCACGAATGACATCAGAGGCCACATCATCCAATCGACCGGGGTGCTTAGCCAGATATTCTTGAAAAATCCTCGGATGGCGAAGATCATCCAAATTCAAATAGCGGTCTGCCATGCAGCGACTCGCCGGATTGGCGCCTGCCTGTTTCGTCAGGGCGTCGCCAACACCTTGGAAATAGGTAACGCACACAACAGAACGATAGGACAAGGGGGCGACACCCTTATCGAGCTCCTCAATGAGAGTCGAGCAATAACCGCTCAAATTGCTCGCTGAGTTCCAAGCGTGAGCGGGTCCCCAATGGGCCAACATTCCAATGAACGCGATAATTGAGACAAGCGACCGATTAGCCCAACGCGTTACCTGTCGAAAAATCACCACGATATCGTACCTCGTGACGTCGCTAGAGGTTTTAAACTGTTTCCTTATTGGTTCGTCGGCAGGGCGGAATTTAGATTAGGCGCCATGAGCCTCAACGCATCATTGAGGCCCGGCTGGACACCTGTGCCGCGGCTCTGGTGTGCAGCCACGAAGGCCGGGTAAAACGGTGCATGCGCAACATCCAGCTTTTCACGCGCAGGCAGGAGATAACGCGGCGCATCGCCATCTCCTTCCGGTTGCAGGACAAGCCGGTATCCTGCATCCGAAACCACGAAGCGAATGAACTCTTCGGCCAGTGATTTTTTCAGTCCCTGAAGGCCGGAGTCGAGTCCTAGTCCGTCAACCCAGCCTACGCCGTTGCCCTTGCGCGGTTCGAAGAAGGCGGGAAGGCCGCGAATGCCGATGGTATCCTTCGTCAGGCAGCGTCCAAGACAATTCTCAA
Source organism: Bradyrhizobium guangdongense (assembly GCF_006483445.1). Classification (GTDB taxonomy): domain Bacteria; phylum Pseudomonadota; class Alphaproteobacteria; order Rhizobiales; family Xanthobacteraceae; genus Bradyrhizobium; species Bradyrhizobium guangdongense_A. The sequence goes on from NZ_PPPT01000144.1 coordinate 15,030, forward strand.
CTGCGTCCTGGAGACCATAGTGAATGGTTTCGGAATAGCCCACATAGACCTGAGCCTCTTTCCGCACAAATGCCCGAGCGTAGTAGCCAGCGCGGTAATGGAGATCGCTATTTCGACAAAAGCCGTTCGAGCAGGCGGAGATCAATTCGCTCAGCACCTTTACGACGCGCTGGTCAGGTTGGACGTTTGCTTTGACATCGATTTGAGCTTGGTCCAGACCAACAATGTCTGAGTAAGCCGTCAGGTACCACTCACCGAGAGTGCTGCGACCGGACATATCGACGAACAGCTTCTTATTGTGAGCCTTCAGACCGGAGACCAGGGCTGACCAATTGGTTGCTTGTTCCACAACAGCGACGACACTGGCATCGGATCTATCGTAGAAAAGGAAGTTGCCACACATCCAGTGAGGCACGGCATACGTCTTTCCGCTCCGCTTAACGGCGGTTACGGCGGTGGCGGCAAAGTCACTGAAAGGTAGTTCAATGGGTTGGATCTTGCCGGCTTCAGCCAAGTCGGTCAGAAGGATGGTATCGATTTCGTAGACATCGGCCTTCACCTTGGCGAGGCCACCTGAATAGTAGTCGTCAGCTAATGACTTGGTTTCACCATTTTCCTCGTAAGTTTCTACCAATTCAACATTGACCCCGGGATACAGCCGCTCAAATTGCTGCTCCAGCTGCGCGAAAAGCGCCCGTCTTTGCGGTACGGCGGGATAGAGAGCTACACGAAGCGTCAGCCACTCAGCACTACCTTGAGCGAGGGCAACCTTACCGTCGCTGCAGAGAATGACCGCAACGGCGATTATCTCAAGAGCGCGTATGGTGACTTGGCGAATGACGCGCCATCCATTGCGAACTGGTTGGGGTCGAGGCGCAATGCCGTGAAGCCGCCGCCCGTCCATGACACCCCCCTGCAGACGATTGCACCGGATGCAGCTTACAACGTTGTGTAGAGTGGTCAATCCCGTGCGGTGGGTAGTCGGGTCGGGGTGGCCGCCGTCACCCTGCCCGTTCGTCACTTCATCGGCGACATGGTGCTCTTGAGTGAACTCCATCCCGACAATCCGGATACCCCGTTCGGCCTCTACGATCTCGCGATAGGATTCTGCAAACTCGCAAACGTCGTGCTCGAAGAACCCGAGGCCCTCATCCCTTCTTTCCCCGTCTAGGAAGTTTGATGGTACGTCACAGCGCCAACCGCGCGTCCAACAAGAACGTCCAACATCGTGTGCAACATGCGAGAAAATTCTTTGCAGCAGGAAAAAATTGACTCGCAATAAATGTTTGAAGTTATGCAGGAATTCCGCTACTATCTTTTTCGGCGGACTTAAATTGGCAGGCTCCTAGGGAGCGCCAGCTTCTTCAAGAAGCCCTTCAAACCATGTCATCCAATACCCAGCCCTCACCCGCCGATGCAGCTCAGCGCCGCGCGGTGAAGCCGACGATCACCTATCCCGCGAGCGCGATGCCCAAGCCGGACATGTCCGTGCTGGAAACCGCGCGGCGTAGCATGGTCAAGACTCACGAGCTCATCGTACCGCCGCGCGATGCGCGCACGTTCCGGGTGGCGCGGGGCCAGTTCTTCCGGATCGTCAGCGTTGAGGGCCCGCAGGTCGGCGACCTCAATCTGTGGAATGCCGACGATCTCTCCGAGCGCTTCTTCAGCGGCAAGACGCGGGCGCTGCATGCGACCCATGTTGGTGTCGGCGACCGGCTCTGGAGCAGCATGCCGCATCTGCGGCCGATGGCGACCATCAGCCATGACACGCTCGGCTGGTACGGTTTTGATGCCGATGGTGCCGGCGTCCACGACGTCATCGGCACGCGCTGCGATCCCTATACCAATGTGCTGCTGAACGGCACCGCCTATGATTTTTGCTGCCACTCCAACCTGTCGCGTGCGCTCGGTGCTGAGCTGAAGATGGCGCCGCGCGCGGTGGAGCATCACGTCCACGACGTGCTCAACGTCTTCATGTGCACGGGCTTCACTGCGGATACGCACCAGTACTTCATGAAGGCTAGTCCCGTCCGCCCCGGCGACTTCCTCGAAATTTTTGAGGTCGATCTGCTCGGCGCATTGTCGGCCTGTCCCGGCGGCGACTGCGGCGCGAGCCATTCCAGCGACGCCGCGGCGTGCCACCCGCTGAAGGTCGAGATTTTTGAGCCGGAGCGAACGACGCTCGAGGCCTGGCCTTGGCCGTCACCGAGCGGCTACCACCGTCGACACGGGGCCTGAATCCTCGCGGAGCAAAGGCGGCTATCACCCTTCCGTCGCCCGCTTGCTCCTGCGCGTCGCGGCCAGATTGGCCCGGACATGTTCCTTCGGCCAGCTTGCCCCTTCGGGCAGGACCCGCACGCGACCCGCGTCATCGTCGCTGATCAACGCGTGCGCGCTGACATCGCCGTCGATGCGGATCAGTCTCAAATCTGTCTCGGGCGTCCAGCCAAGCGTGATGTCGAGATCGCCGGGGAACACCTGCCAGCGCGATCCGTCGTCGAGCGCGACGATATGGCTTTCGGAATGCGACACGATCTTCACACTTCACCTCCGGCTACCGGTCCGGAAGGTTGACGCGCGAGCAGTGATTTTGTTCGACCGTGTTCCAATTCCGCTACGTATCGCTGCCCTTTTCGATGACCGAATCCCTAATCACCCACCCTCGTCCTCAGCCGGTTTCTCCGCTGTCTCCTCGGTCGGAGCCGGCGGATTGCCGCCGGCGCCGCGCAGGCGGACCATCATCTCGATCACGTCGACCTCGATCTTGAGCATGTCGAGGTCCCTGGTGATCTCGCGGACCTCCTGGCCCTTGCGCGCCAGCTCCTCGGAGACGTCGACCGCCATCTTGCGCTCGGTGACGTTGCCCTGTGCGTTGACGAACATCTTGGCCCGCATCCATTCCAGCCGCGCCCGCTGGGTGTCGCGCTCCAGCTTCTTCTCGGCGTAGCGGCGGCGCGCCTCGGCATAGGCGCCGATGAGCGCCGTTTCCGGCAGGCCCCACAATTGGTCGATCGACATCGTCATGCCGTCTCAGGCCCCTGATCGCAGATCGGCGGCAGGCATCTTATCGTCCAATCTGAGCCCAGCGCTGACAATTTCTCAAGTGGGCAGTGCCCTTGCGTCCCCGGAGGTCGCGCGAGCAACTGCCCGTCGGGCAAATCACCCCAAATACCTGTCACCCCCAAGGCTCAAAAATATTCTTCTTTACCGAAATCTTGTTTCGGATTATACGCATCTCATCCCGGCCCACCAAAGGGGCGGTCGTCCGTCGTCACGAACGCGGGCCGGGTTGCGGTGGACGCAGCAAGCGTCGGGCATGAGGGCTGTCGCAGGGCGGATTGTTTTCCGTGAGCGGCAAGCGGCGTGCGGACGAACGGCGCTCGATGCGTACGGCCAAACCGTGTGGTCCCGGCTGTCGTTGCTACAGCCAAGCCTTGCGGAGATGCGTTGGGGCTCAACCGGGTCTCGAGGCATCGCCAATTCGCGAAGGTGACGGAGACAAGAAGGAAGTCGTCTCCGGGGAGAGCGCGGCATACGCCGTCAGACCACTGCGCAGGGAAGGCCGGATGTTGGCTGCCCTGTTCTCCCGCTGTGCTTTACGCGTGCATTCCTTGCCGCGCAGCGGGCCATGGGTGCCAGCCGGCACCCGGTCTTCCCTGCGCCCTTTGCTCACGCAGAGGGACAATGCGACGCAAGACTCGGGCAAAACCTGTCGCGAGAATGCGATGCCATATCCGTTTCCAACGTCTCAGATCCCTCCATCGCGGCTTTCGTTCACGCAGCTCCGGGGTTACACTCCCGTCGAAACCGGATCAGCTTGCGGGGAAGCTGCATGACGGCCTGGCTCAGCCGCCGCGATGCGCTGTTGCAGACGATGGGGCTTGCGGCCGCAAGCGTCGTTCCCGTCATCCCCAGTCACGCCGCTACGTCGCTCAAATCCATCCGCGGCGCCGGCATCGACGGCGCCTTGCAGGCCGGCGTGACCGCGCGCGAAATTCCGGGCGTGGTGGCGATGGCTGCCAATGCGCAGTCGGTGCTCTATGAGGGCTCATTCGGCTTGCGCAGCATGGCGGGCGAGACCCGCATGTCGGCTGACACGATCTTCCGCATCGCCTCGATGGTGAAGCTGTTGACCTCGATCGCGGCGCTGCAACTTGTGGAGCGCGGCAAGCTGCGGCTGGATGCGCCGGCCGCCGATGTCGATCCGACGCTCGCCATGGCGCAGGTGCTTGCAGGTTTTGACGGCAAAGGTGCGCCGCAGCTCCATGATGCGACCAGGGCGATCACGCTGCGCCATCTGCTGTCGCACACATCGGGCTTCAGCTACCAGCTCTGGGATCCCCAGGTGCTTCGCTATGTGTCGCTGGCGCGCGGCAACAAAGCCCTGCCGCGCATGCCCCTGATGTTCGATCCCGGCGCGCGATGGGCCTATGGCGGCAGCATCGATCGCGTCAGCCGGATGGTGGAGATCGCCAGCGGCGAGCCGATCGATCGTTACTTTCGCGATCACATCACGGGACCGCTCGGCATGAACGATACTGTCTTCCTGCTGAGCGAGAAGCAACGCGCCCGTGAGGCAAGCCTCCATGTGCGGGATCATGCCGGCAAGCTTGTGCCAAAGCCGCTGGAGAAGCAGGTCGAGGGCAAGACCTTTTCGGGCGGCGGCGGCATCTATTCGACCGCACCCGATTATCTGACCTTGCTGCAGGCGCTGCTCAATGGCGGCAGCCTGCACGGTACGCGCATCCTCTCGGTCGACACCGTCGCCATGATGTCCGCCAACCAGATAGGCAATCTCGAAGCGGGCATCCTCAAGACGACCAATCCGGCGCTTTCGAACGACGTCGACTTCTTCCCCGGTACGCATCTGCGCTGGGGACTCGGACACATGATCAATGCCGATCCTATCGCGCATGGCCGCAGCGCCGGCAGCGCGACCTGGGCCGGCCTGTTCAATACCTATTACTGGATCGACCCTGCGATGCGTGTGGCCGGGGTCATCATGATGCAGATCCTGCCGTTTGCCGACCATGCCGCCCTTAGGGTCTACCGGCAGTTCGAGCGTGGAATCTGTCAGGCGCTGCGCCAGAGCTGACGGGGGGCGCGACATCTCGGCTTCGCATGAGAGCGGAGCAGTTCCGCGATGGAACCCCATTCCTTAAATCTTCGCTAAGGCATTCGGGATAATCTGGCATATCTGAACTGCCAAATCGTGCGAGCAAAAATGATTTTCTCCCGTATCAGTTTCAAGCTGGTGCTCATTGTCGCGATCGGCCTCGTCGGCATGATCGCGCTGGCGCCCATCGCGCTCTACACGATGCGGGGCCAGATGGTCGCCGACCGCCAGGCCAAGACGCAGCACATGGTCGATGTCGGCTACGGCATCCTCGCCCATTATCAAAAGCTCGAGGCCGGCGGGAAGCTGACGCGCGAGCAGGCGCAGGCGGCCGCTCAGGCCGAGATCAAGAGCCTGCGCTACGACAAGGTCGAGTATTTCTGGATCAATGACATGACCCCGAAGATGGTCATGCATCCGATCAAGCCCGAGCTCGACGGCAAGGATCTCTCCGGCATGAAGGATCCGGCCGGCAACGCGCTGTTCCTCGGCTTCGTGGACGTCGTGAAGAAGCAGAACGCGGGCTTCTACAGCTATCTCTGGCCAAAGCCCGGCTTCGATCAGCCGGTGGCAAAGATCTCCTTCGTGAAGGGCTTTGAGCCCTGGGGCTGGATCATCGGTACCGGCATCTATCTCGATGATGTCGACGCCGTGTTCCGCCAGACCGCGATGACGTTTGCCTGGCTGTGCCTCGGCGTGCTTGCGCTCGTGCTCCTCTCGTCGTTCGTGATCGGCCGCGGCGTCACTCGCCCGCTCGGCAAAATCACCGATCTCACCGAGCGGCTTGCGTCCGGCGACAGCGCGTTCGACGTGCCCTACACCAATCGCCGCGACGAAATCGGCGGTCTCGCCAAAGCGCTTGCCGTGTTCAAGGACAATGCGGCCGCCGTGCGCCAGATGCACGCCGAGCAGGAACAGATGAAGCAACAGGCCGACGCCGAGAAGCGCCGCGTGATGGTCGATCTCGCCGGCAAGTTCGAGGCGAGCGTGCAGGCCGTGGTCCGCGACGTCTTCGTCGAGGCGCGCGAGATGCAGCAGGCAGCCCAGGGCATGTCGGAGACCGCCAACAAGGCGACCGAGCGCGCGAGCTTCGTTGCGACCGCCTGCCAGCAGGCCTCCGGTGACGTGCAGACCGTGGCCTCGGCCGCCGGACAATTGTCGTCCTCGATCACGGAGATCAGCCAGCGCGTGGCGCAGGCCGCGCAAGTGGCCGACAAGGCGGCGGCCGACGGCCAGCGCACCAACGAGACCGTCCAGGGACTTGCGCAGGCTGCGCACAAGATCGGCGAGGTCATCGACCTCATCAACCAGATCGCCTCGCAGACCAACCTGCTCGCGCTCAACGCCACCATCGAGGCGGCGCGTGCGGGCGAGGCCGGCAAGGGCTTTGCGGTCGTCGCAAGCGAAGTAAAGTCGCTGGCGAGCCAGACGGCGAAGGCGACCGACGAGATCAGCGCGCAGATCACCGCGATCCAGGGCGAGACCCAGCAGGTCGTCGGCAACATCCAGAACATCCGCAACACCATCATGGAGGTCAACGAGATCTCCTCCTCGATCGCCGCCGCGGTCGAGGAGCAGGGCGCCGCCACGCAGGCGATCGCCCGCAGCGTGCAGGATGCGGCCTCCGGCACCAACCAGGTCTCGCAGAACATCGCAGGCGTGACCGACGCGACGTCGGAGACCGGCAAGGTCGCAGGCCAGGTGCTGCAATCGAGCGGCCGGCTGACGCAGAAGCTGCAATCGCTTCAGGACGAGGTCTCGACCTTCGTCGCCGGCGTGCGAGCGGCATAACGTAAGCTCGAGGCAACATCTACCGCATCGGGCAAGCGCCACCTAAATAGGGGTGGAGCTTCCCGATGCGCGAAGGTGCTTTGCCATGCAGCCAGTTTCTATCCTCCTGAACATCCTCTGGATTCTGCTAGGCGCGTGGATGGCGTTCGGCTGGCTGGTGGCCGCCGTCATCATGGCCATCACCATCATCGGCATTCCCTGGGCGCGCGCCGCCTTCAACATCGCAGTCTACACGCTGCTGCCGTTCGGCTCGCGGGCGGTCCGCCGTGACGAACTCACCGGACAGAGCGACATCGGCACGGGGCCGCTCGGCGTGATCGGAAACATCATATGGTTCGTGCTCGCCGGCTGGTGGCTCGCGATCGGGCACGTCCTGACCGCGATCGTGATGGCCATCACGATCATCGGCATTCCCTTCGCCTGGGCGCATCTGAAGCTTGCCGGCATTGCGCTGTGGCCGATCGGCAGGGTGATCGTGCCGGCGTGACGCCGGCCTCCCGGCACTAAATTCCGGCTCGCGGTATCGGTACGCGCAGCCGTTGCCGTTTCGCTTGACTCCGCTCTCGCTTGTCGTTGACGTGCCTCGATGCCCGCTGCAAATAAGCGGTGCATGGAGACCGCTCAATGTCGTTCAAGAAGCTTCTGATCGCCAATCGCGGCGAGATCGCCATCCGCATCGCGCGTGCCGCGGCGGATAGCGGTATCGCCACGGTCGCGATCCATCCCGCCGACGATGCGTTGTCGCTGCATGTCCGTGTCGCCGACGAAGCGGTCGAAATTGCGGGCCGCGGCGCGCGCGCCTATCTCGACATCGCGAGCGTGGTGAAGGCGGCCAAGGCTGCGGGCTGCGATGCCGTGCATCCCGGCTATGGCTTCCTCAGCGAGAACGCGGAGTTCGCCAAGGCGTGCGCGGCGGAGGGCATCGTGTTCGTCGGGCCGAAGGCCTCAGCACTCGAGCTGTTCGGCGACAAGGTCGCGGCCCGGCAACTGGCAAAGCGGTGCGGCGTGCCGATCATCGTCGGCACCTCAGGTCCCTCGTCGCTGGAGGAGATCAAGGCGTTCTTCGAGTCTCTCGGCAAGAGTGCCGCCATCGTCATCAAGGCAATGGCCGGCGGCGGCGGCCGCGGCATGCGCGTGGTGGAGAAGGCGGCCGAACTCGCGGAGGCCTATGCGCGCTGCCAGTCCGAGGCCAAGGCCGCATTCGGCTATGACGGCGTCTATGCCGAACGGCTGATCCGGAAGGCGCGCCACATCGAGGTGCAGATCATCGGCGACCATCACGGCGCGATCAGCCATCTCTGGGAGCGCGAATGCACCATCCAGCGCCGTCACCAAAAACTGGTCGAGGTCGCGCCAAGCCCGTCCCTCAGCGATGCCTTGCGCGGCCGCATCATCGAGGCGGCAAAGCAGCTTGCGACGGCTGCAGCCTACGACAATCTCGGCACCTTTGAATTCCTGGTTGATGGCGCGGCCGAGGAGAGCTTTGCCTTCATCGAGGCCAATCCGCGGCTCCAGGTCGAGCACACCGTGACCGAAGAGGTCCTCGGCGTCGATCTCGTCCGCGCCCAGCTCGCGGTCGCCGCGGGCGCGACGCTTGCCTCGCTCGGCCTCGCGCAGGGCTCGATCCCAAAGCCGCGCGGCTATGCCATGCAGCTCCGCGTCAACATGGAGACGCTCGACGAGACCGGTGCGACGCATCCGACCGGCGGCACGCTGGCCGTATTCGAGCCGCCGTCGGGCCCAGGCGTGCGCGTCGATAGTTTTGGCTATGCCGGCTACAAGACCAGCGCCGCCTTCGACTCGCTGCTCGCCAAGGTCATCGTGCATACGCCGAGCGAGGCCTGGCACGACGTCGTCGCAAAAGCCTCGCGCGCGTTGCGCGAGTTCAGGATCGACGGCGTCGTTACCAACATCGCCTTCCTCCAGGCGGTGCTCGCCCATCCCGATTTCAAAACCAACCGCATCGCAACAGATTTCATCGATCGCAATATCGCGAAGCTGGTGGAGGCCGCCGACGGCGCCGCGCGGCCGCTGTTCTTCGCGGCCGCAGACCATGCCGGCGAGCATGGCGCGGCGAAGCCGGTTACGCAGGTCGTTCCGGAAGGTGCGGTGATGGTGGCCGCGCCCTTGCAGGGAACTGTGGTCACGATCCAGGTCACGGAAGGCGAGATCGTGCGGCCCGGCCAGCAGCTCGCCGTGATCGAGTCCATGAAGATGGAGCATCTCGTGATGGCCGAGCAGGGCGGCCGCGTGATGAAGCTGGTCGCGGGCGACGGCGTCACACTGATGCATGGTGAGGCCATTCTCTATCTTGAGCCGCTGGACGTCGCCGCCGATACCGCTGCGCAGGAAGCCGAGATCGACCTCGATCACATCCGTCCTGACCTGGCTGAGCTGATCGCACGCCAGGCCAATACGCTGGACGAGAACCGTCCGGCCTCCGTCGAACGCCGCCGCAACACCAATCAGCGCACCGCGCGCGAGAACGTCGCGCAGCTCGTCGACGACGGCTCGTTCATGGAATATGGCAGCCTCGCCATTGCGGCCCAGCGCCGCCGCCGCAAGCTCGACGATCTCATCAAGAACACGCCGGCCGATGGTCTCATCATGGGCGTCGCCACGGTCAACGGTGACAAGTTCGGCCCGGAGGGCGCGCGTTGCATGGTGGTCGCCTACGACTACACCGTGCTCGCGGGCACGCAGGGGCACATGAACCACAAGAAGATCGACCGCATGCTGACGCTGGCGGAACAGTGGCGCATCCCGCTCGTCTTCTATGCCGAAGGTGGCGGCGGTCGCCCGGGCGATACAGATCGGCTCGGCATGACCGGCCTCGACGGCCCGTCCTTCGTGCAGTTCGCAAAGCTCTCCGGCCTCGTGCCTGTCGTGGGCATCGTCTCCGGCTATTGCTTCGCCGGCAACGCGGCGATGCTCGGCTGCTGCGACGTCATCATCGCCACCAGGAACGCCTCGATCGGCATGGGCGGCCCCGCCATGATCGAGGGCGGCGGGCTCGGCGTCTATCATCCGGCGGAAGTCGGCCCGGTCTCGTTCCAGTCTCCGAACGGCGTCGTCGACATCCTCGTCGAGGACGAGGAGGAGGCGACACGCGCGGCGCAAAAGTACCTGTCCTATTTCCAGGGCGCCGTGGCGGAGTGGAAGGCGCCCGACCAGCGCCTGTTGCGCCGCGCGATCCCCGAGAACCGCCTGCGCGTCTACGACATCCGCAGCGTGATCGATCTGCTCGCGGATACGGATTCCGTGCTCGAGATCCGCCGCGATTACGGCGTCGGCATGATCACCGCCTTCATCCGCATCGAGGGCAAACCCTTCGGCCTGATCGCCAACAATCCCCGCCATCTCGGCGGTGCGATCGATGCCGATGCCGGCGACAAGGCGGCGCGCTTTCTGCAGCTCTGCGACGCCTTCGACATCCCGATCGTCTCGCTGTGCGACACGCCCGGCTTTATGGTCGGCCCGGAGGCCGAGAAGACCGCGATCGTGCGCCACGTCGCGCGCATGTTCGTGACCGGCGCGAGCCTCACCGTGCCGCTGTTCGGCATCGTCCTGCGCAAGGGCTATGGCCTCGGCGCACAGTCGATGATCGGCGGCGGCTTCCACGCCTCGTTCTTCACTGCGGCATGGCCCACCGGCGAATTCGGCGGGATGGGCCTGGAGGGCTATGTGCGGCTCGGCTTCCGCAAGGAGATGGAGGCGATCGCCGACCCGGTCGAGCGCGAGACCTATTACCGCAACAGGGTCGCCGAGCTCTATGCCAACGGCAAGGCCGTCTCGATCGCCTCGGTGTTCGAGATCGACAACGTCATCGATCCCGCCGAGACCCGCCGCTGGATCATGGCCGGCCTGCGCTCGGTGCCAAAGCCGCCGGAGCGGACCGAGAAGAAGCGGCCGTGCGTCGACACCTGGTGAGGGCAGCGCAGCAACGTTGCCTCCTCCCGGTTCCCGATTGACATCCCCGCCTGTGGTGCCAGACTTTGCACAATAATTCAGGGTGGAGACGTACGGGATGGCCAGCCTCGCGGCCTCGAACCATGTCGCCCGTGTTTTGTCCGTCGCCAAAGAGGTGGCCGACGTCGATGCGCCCTCGCGGATCGCGACGTCCTGGCGGCGCTGCCTGATCAACCACAAGCTCGATCCCGCCCGTCAGGGCCCGCCGCAAACGCTCACCGAGGCCGAGGTGCGGCATGTCGCCGAGCCGATGGAAGAGCTGATCCGGCTCGCCACGCCCGAGCTCGAAAACCTCGCACGGGTGCTGCGCGAGGCCGGCTATTGCGTCAATCTCGCCGATTCCAACGCGACCATGCTGCTCAGCCGGCTGCCCGGCGCGGCCGATGCCGACATCTTCCTGCGCTGGAAGGTCTATACCGGCTCCAACTTCTCAGAATCCTTCGAAGGCACCAACGGCCTCGGTACCGCGCTCGCCGAACAGAAGCCGATCCTGGTGCATCGCGACGAGCATTTTCGCGAACAGTGGAGCATCTTCTCCTGCGCGGTGACGCCGCTGTTCGACGAGGCCGGACGGCTCGCCGGTGCCGTCAATATCACCTCCTGCCGCGAGGATCTCAGCCGCGCTGCACATCAGCTTGCGCTTGCCGTGACGATGGAGGCGACACGACGCATCGAAGGCATCATCTTCCGCAATCATTTCCGCAACGCCTGGATCGCGACCGTGCCCGGCGACGGCGGCAGCGGCTTGATCGCCTATGACGAGGACCGCCGCGTGGTCGGCGCCTGCCGCGCGGCGCGCATGATGCTGGGCCTGACCGACGGCATGATCGCATCGGGCATCGATCTATCGCGCTACATGCAGGCCGGCGCAGATGACACGATCGAGCTGCATCGTGCCGACGGCAGTCCGATGGGGCAGGGGCACGTCGCGCCCCCGCTGCGGGCAAGATCAACGCGACGTTCGCCGGTCGCGCGACGTGAGGTCACGGTCGACCGTTATGAGAGCTTGCACCGGCTCGCCGGCCGCGACCCCGGTCTGATCAAGAGCGTGAAGCGGCTTGCGCGTATCGGGGATCACAATCTGCCGATCCTGCTCCGCGGCGAGACCGGCGTCGGCAAGGATTTGTTCGCGCGCGCCATCCATGCCGCGAGCAACCGCGCGGACCATCACTATGTCGCGCTGAACTGTGCGGCGATGCCGGAAAGCCTGATCGACGCCGAGCTGTTCGGCTACGAGGCCGGCGCCTTCACCGGCGCGCGACGCGATGGTTCAAAGGGCCTGATCGTGCAGGCCGACGGCGGCACGCTGTTCCTCGACGAGATCGGCGACATGCCGATTGCGCTGCAGACGCGGCTGTTGCGCGTGCTTGAAAACCGCGAGGTTTGGCCACTCGGCGCGCTCAAGCCGGTCCCGGTCGATATCCGCCTAATCAGCGCAACCCATCGCGATCTCGGCCGCATGGTGGAGGAGGGCGCCTTCCGCGCTGATCTCTATTTCCGCCTGCGTGGCACGGAGGTGAGATTGCCGGCGCTGCGCGAGCGCGCCGACAAGGCCGATATCATCCGAGACGTCGCGTGCGAGGAGGCGCCGAACTGCCGGCTCTCGCCGGAGGCGTGGTCATTGCTGCGGGACTACCCGTTCCCCGGCAACATGCGCCAGCTTCGCCACGTGCTGCGTCTTGCGGGATGCACGGCCGAGGATGGCGTCATCGCCGATGCCGACCTCGACCTGCCGCCGTTCGGCGGCCGCGTGGAAGAACCTGACCTTCTCTCGGCCGAACGCAAAGCGATCGTCGAAGCCTTGAGAAAGCACGGCGGCCGCGTCACCGAAGCCGCCCGCGCCCTGAAGCTCAGCCGTGCCACGCTCTATCGCAAGATCAAGCTGTTGAGGATCGAGACCGGGCAGTAGAGAGTTTCTTCCCCTCTCCCCTTGTGGGAGAGGGTGGCTCGCCGCGTAGCGGCGAGACGGGTGAGGGGTCTCGCTCCGTGAACTCATTTGTGAGTTGGATTCGCGGAAGCAACCCCTC
>NZ_PPPT01000145.1 GCF_006483445.1 Bradyrhizobium guangdongense
CCGGAATCGGTGCCGTAGGTGACGAAGCCGCGCGCGAGCGGCGACGGCTTGTCAAAGGGCGCGGCAGGCGGCAGAGCGAGGCCCGTGATCAGCACGCCGTTGAAACCGCCGCCGCCATATTGCACCGATCGGCCGTTCCACTCGACCGGCAGATTGACTTGAAACTTGATCGGCGGCGCCGTCGGATCGGTCGGATCGATATGGCCGAGCACCTTGCAGAATCCGGGATTGGCCGGCGTGATGCGGCCCGCAGGCGTCGGTCCGCGCTCGGCAACGGCAATCGGCGTCGGAGCGAGAAAGGCGACCGTGTCGATCTTTACCGCATCAGTGCGGCCGACGAGACCCTTGCACACGGTATCGGCGTCCTCGGCCAGCGTTGCCGCGCTTGCACCGATTGCGGTCGCCAGTCCCAGCAACAGGGTCGCGACACACGCATGAAGGAACGTTTGATATCGCGCCATTGTTTCCCCCGTTTTTGTCTTGTCGTTCAGTCCGACAGTCGGCCGCATTCAAGGCAACCTTCGTCCGCGCGTCAATCGTCGAGGCGCGCGATCAGAACGATCCCAATGCGCTGCCCAGCACGATGACGGCAACCAAGGCCAGCAACGATGTCACGATGCCGACCATGACGATGTCGAGATAGCTTTCGCGGTGCGTCAATCCGCAGATCGCGAGCAGGCTCACCACCGCGCCGTTATGCGGCAGGATATCGAGCGTGCCCGAGCCGATCACGGCCACACGATGCATCAGCCCGAGATTGATGCCGGTCCGCGACGCGATGTCCACATAGGTCTGGCCCAGCGCATCAAGCGCGATCGTCAGGCCGCCGGAGGCCGAGCCGGTCAGGGCGGCGAGGATGTTGGTCGCCACCGCGAGCGACACCAGCGGACCGCCTTCGATCGACAACACCCAGTCGCGCACCGTCGCAAAGGCCGGCAGCGCGGCGATGACGGCGCCGAAGCCGACGAGGCTCGCCACGCTCAGCGCCGGCAGGACGGATGCATTGGCACCGGCGTCCATGGTCTGCCGCAGCGACGGCAGCCGGCTCCAGTTCAGCACGATGGTGGCGAGGATCGCCGCCGCCAGTGCCACCGCGACCGACCACACGCCGGCGACGGCGGCGAGCGAGGTGCCGCCAAAGCGCTGCTCGGCGAGATAGGAGACGTCGAGCCGCGGCAGCACGATCAGCGACATCACGAGATTGACGATCACGACGGCGACCAGCGGCAGGATCGCGTTCACCACCGGAGCCTGCGTCTCGCTGCGCCGTCCGTGCCGGATCTCCGCCGGGTCGAATTCGCGCGCGGTGGTCGCGCGTTCGCGGATCAGTTCGTCGTCGGCCGCGCGTTCGGCCGCACCATGCGTCTCGACGCCATAGCCTTCGCCGGCCCGGCGCGCGGCGGTCTCGGCCCGCCGCAGCCACCACAGTCCGGCGCCGAGCATGATGAGGGACGCGATGATGCCGAGCCCCGGTGCCGCAAAAGGCGTGGTGCCGAAGAACGGCATCGGGATCGCGTTCTGGATCGACGGCGTGCCGGGGAGAGCCGACATGGTGAAGGTCGAGGTGCCCAGCACGATCGCGGCAGGAATCAGCCGGCGCGGAATGTTGGCGGCGCGGAACAGCGACTGGGCCATCGGCACGATGACGAAGAACGCGACGAACAGGCTGACGCCGCCATAGGTGACGAGCGCGCCTGCGAGCACCACCGCGAGCACCACCCGCCGTTCGCCGAGACGCTCTGCCAAAAATCCGGCCGCGGACCGGACGGCGCCGCTGTCGTCCATCAGCTTGCCGAACACGGCGCCCAGCAGGAAGATCGGGAAGAATTGCGCGAGGAAGCCGGCCGCGCTTGCCATGAACACTTGCGTGAGGTTCGCCAGCAGCGGCTCGCCGCCGAACAGCGCAGCGACGAGTGCCGCTGATGGCGCGAGCAGCAGCACGCTCCAGCCGCGAAAGGCGAACAGCACGAGCAGGCCGAGCCCGATCAATATGCCGAGCAGGCCCATGCCTCAGCACTCCGCGAGCAGCACGTCGAGATCGGCGGTCGTGCGCTTACCGATGTCGTCCCCATGCTCCCCCAGAAATTCATCGGCCGCCTGCCGTCCCTCGGCGCGGAGCATCGAGACGAACTCCCATTCGGCGTTGAGTTTTGAGGATGAACCGAACTTCGCCAGCATGTCGCTCTTGACGCGGTGGGTGCGCATCTTCGCCCAGCGCGCGCCCTCGCCGCTGCCGGGATCGGCGGCCTGGCGGAGCAGCGCGATCATGCGAAGCTCCTTCATCAGCGGCGAGTTGAAGGAGATCTCGTTGAGCCGGTTGAGGATATCGGCAGCCGTTCGCGGCTCATCCGTCCGCTCAGTCGGATTGATCTGCACCAAAATCGTATCATGCGCGTCGCTCTCGCGAATGAGCGGCGTGATTGTCGGGTTGCCGGCATAGCCGCCGTCCCAATAGGGCTCACCGTCGATCTCGATGGCGCGGAACATGGTCGGCAGGCAGGCGGAAGCCAGCAGCACGTCGGCCGTGATCTCGGCGTTGCGGAAGATGCGCCCGCGCCCGGTCCGCACCCGCGTCGCGGTGATAAAGAGCTTGATCGGCGAGCGCGCAAGCCGCTCGAAATCGATGCTCTCGGCCAAGACCTCGCGCAGCGGATTGTAGCCGGTCGGATTGAGGTCGTAGGGCGACAACAGACGCGACATCAAATCGGTGAAGATGTAGGCCGGCGAGGTGTCGAGCGTCCAGCGGCCCATCAGCCGGTCGAGCGGCGAGCGCTGCAGCGGACTGAACGCGGCTGCGCGCGACACCCGCCGCCAATATTGCTCGAGCGCCTCGCGCGCACCCGCCGCGCCGCCCGCCGTCCAACCGTCGGCCAGCACGGCAGCATTCATCGCACCCGCGGACGTTCCGGAGATCGCGGCGATCTCGAGCCATTTCTCTTCGAGCAGCCGGTCGAGCACGCCCCAGGTGA
>NZ_PPPT01000146.1 GCF_006483445.1 Bradyrhizobium guangdongense
CCGGGCATGACGATGTGGAGGCATTTGCGCCCGGCAATGACGGCGCTACGTCGCCTTCTTCGCGAACGTCGCCTTGAGATTGTCGAACAGCTCCACCTTCACGCCGTTGCGGCGCATGATGTAGCTCTGCTGGATCACCGAGAGCAGATTGTTCCAGGCCCAGTAGATCACGAGTCCGGCCGGGAAGCCCGCCAGCATGAAGGTGAAGATCAGCGGCATCCAGTCGAAGATGATCTTCTGCGTCGGATCCGGTGGCGTCGGGTTCAGCTTCATCTGGAACCACATCGTGATGCCCATGACGATCGGCCAGATGCCGAGCGCCAGGTAATGGCCGAACAGCGGAAGCTGCGTCGGATCGACCGGGATCAGCCCGAACAGGTTGAACAAATTGGTCGGATCGGGTGCGGAAAGATCCTTGATCCAGCCAATGAACGGCGCGTGCCGCATCTCGATGGTGACGAACAGCACCTTGTAGAGCGAGAAGAACACCGGGATCTGGATCAGCACGGGCAGGCAGCCTGCGACCGGGTTGATCTTCTCCTTGCGGTAGATCTCCATCATCTCCTGCTGCTGCTTCACCTTGTCGTCGGGGAAGCGTTCCTTCAGCGCCTGCAATTGTGGCTGCACCGACTTCATCTTCGCCATCGAGGCGTAGGACTTGTTGGCGAGCGGGAAGAACAGGAGCTTCACGATCACGGTGACGAGCAGGATCGAGATGCCGAAATTGCCGAACAGGCGGAAGAAGAAGTCGAGCCCGAGGAACATCGGCTTGGTGATGAAGTAGAACCAGCCCCAGTCGATCAGCAGGTCGAAATGGTTGAGACCGAGCTCCTTGTTGTAGCCGCCGAGCCCGGTGAAGGGGAAGTTGATGCCGACGACGCCGGCTTCCTTGGCGCCCGCGAACAGCCGCGCATTGGCGCTGCCGGTGCCGCCGATCGCGATCGTCTGCGGGTCGAGCAGGTAGTCGGTCTGGTACTTGCGCAGGTTGTTGCTGAGGTTCGACGAGAAGCTCGCCTGCAATTGCGCGCTGGTGTCGGGCAGCAGCGCCGAGGCCCAGTACTTGTCGGTGATGCCGAGCCAGCCATTGGTGGCCTTGAAGGGCACCCGGCCGGTCTCGTCCATCTTCTTGTAGCCGTATTCCTGCAGGCCGTGGTCGCCGAGATAGCCGATCAGGCCTTCATGCAGGATGTAGTAGCCGGAGACCTGCGGCGTGCCGTGGCGTGAGATCAGCGCGTAGGGATAGACCGTGACCGGCGCATTGCCGACGTTGGTCACGTCGTCCTTGACGGTGAAGAGATAGCGCTCGTCGACTGAGATTTTGCGGCGGAAGGTGAGGCCCTCGCCATTGTCGTATTTCAGCGTCACGGGCGAGGTCGGCGTCAGTTCGCCGGAACCTTCCTGCTGCCACACCGTCGATGCGTCGGGCATTTTTGCCGTCGAGCCGGTCGCCGCCACCCAGCCGAATTCGGCGTAATAGGGTTCAGCGGTGCCGGAGGGGGAATAGAGGATGATGGCCGGCGATTTCGGGTCGACCGTCTCGCGGTATTGCACCAGCGCGAGATCGTCGATGCGTGCGCCCTTCAGCGCGATCGAGCCGGTGAGGCGCGGCGTGTCGATCTTGACGCGCGGCGAGGCGGCAATCGCGGCGCTGCGGGCCACGACCGGCTGGGCCTGCTGGTTGGCGCCGGGGGCGGCCTGTGGCGTGGTGCCTCCTTGCGGGGTGGCGCCGGGCGTCGAGCTCGCGGTCGGCTGCGGCGTCGTGCCCTTCTGCAGCTCGGCCTGCGCCTGCTGGGCGCGCTGCTTCTCCATCGCCGGCACGTTGTAGAAATACTGCCAGGCGATCAGCACGAGGCCGGACAGAATGACGGCGAGGATGGTGTTGCGGTTGTCGGTCATCTCAGGGGTCTCGTCATCAATCCGGTTTGCGGCTGGTCGCAGGATTTTTCTCGCGCCTCATGTCACGCCCCTTGGCGCCCTGCCGCGCCATGTGGCCGAGCGCCGCGCGGAGGTCGTCGGTCATGGTCGCGAAGTCGCGTGTGAGCGCGTCCCGCCGGCCCACTAGCACATAATCATGATGGGGATGCATCGATACCGGATCGAGGCGCTTCACCAGCTCGCGAAGCCTGCGCTTGATCCGGTTGCGCTCGGTGGCGGTGCCGTTCTTCTTGGTGACCGTGAAGCCGATCCGGATCGGGCCGTCATCGGGGCGAGCGCGCCCCTGCACGATGAAGGCGCCGCTATTCACCCGCGCGCCATTGGCAACGGCGAGGAAATCCGCCCGCTGCCTCAGCCGATCCATGATGAGATCCCAGAAAGGGGGTCAGTCCGGCTCAGGCGCTCAGACGCTTGCGGCCGCGGGCGCGGCGGGCGGCCAAAACCTTGCGGCCACCGGCGGTGGCGAGACGGGCACGGAAACCGTGACGGCGCTTGCGCACCAGTTTGCTGGGTTGATAAGTCCGCTTCACGGGTTCTTCTCCGCTGACCGGGCAATTTGCCTGTAGAATTGATGGATACGTCCGTAAAGATGCGGCCCAAACTGGACCCTTTCGGCCCCAAAAGAGCCGCTCCCGGCGGCAGGCCGGGTCATCGCGGACAATTCGGCCGGCTTATATGCGAGCGGTCCCTTTTCGTCAACGTGCCCGGATGCCCCACAGGCGGCGAATATCGCTGTTTCAGCGGGGTTTTCACCCCTCAAGGATAGCGACTCGGCCATGTCGGGCCTACATCACATTAGCGATCCGTAATTTGACCGATTCCGGGGCGGACCGCATCCTCTGAATACCCAAAGGCGAGTGAAGGGAATTTCGTGGCGACGACGGACCTTCAGCCTGCGCCGGACCAGCCGGCATCAGACGTGACGCGCCCCGCGCCGCGGCGGCTCGGCCTGTCCGGCAAGCTTCTGCTGCTGACCATCCCCCTGGTGATGATAGCGGCGATCCTGCTCTACGTCCCCGCCATCGCCAACTTCTGGGTCAACCGGCTCAACGACCGTGTCGCGGCGGCCAACACCGCGGCCCTGGTGCTCGATGCCGCGCCCTCGGGCATGGTTCCGGAATCGCTTGCGCGCCAGATCCTCAAAAGCATCAACGCCCGCGCGGTCGCCATCAAGCTCGGCCAGCAGCGCCGCCTGCTCGCCAGCGCGGACCTTCCGGCGGCGATCGACCACGACATTGATCTCCGCGACATGACGGCGTGGCAGGCCATCACCGGCTCGTTCCAGATGATGCTGGAGACCGGCAACCAGGCGATCCGCATCGTCGGCCCGGCGGTTGGAAGCGCACAATTCATCGAGATCGTCACCGACGAATTGCCGCTGCGCCAGGCGATGTATCGCTTCTCGCGCAACGTCGTGGTGGTCGCGCTGATCATCGCGGTGCTGACCGCGGGCCTCGTCTATCTCGCGCTTCATTATCTCTTCGTGCGGCCGATGCGGCGGCTCACCGCAAGTCTCGTCGGCTTCCACGAAAACCCTGAAAGTTCGGCGCGAATCATCGTGCCGAGCCAGCGCGGCGATGAGATCGGGGTGGCCGAACGCGAACTCTCCGACATGCAGCGCGACCTGATGTCGATGCTGCATCAGAAGAGCCGGCTCGCAGCGTTGGGCCTCGCCGTCTCCAAGATCAACCACGATCTGCGCAATCTTCTCGCCTCGGCGCAGCTCCTGTCCGATCAGTTGGCCAGCGTGCCCGATCCGCGCGTGCAGCGCTTTGCGCCAAAGCTCGTGCGCTCGCTCGAGCGTGCCATTGCCTTCTGCCAGTCGACGCTGTCCTACGGCCGCGCCCAGGAAGCCGCGCCCGATCGCCGCATGATTCCGATCGAGCCCGTGGTGCTCGAGGTGCGCGAAACCGCAGGCCTCGGCACGGACGCCTCGATCGCCTGGGTCGCCGCGATCGAGCGCGGGCTGTCGGTCGATGCCGACCCCGACCAGCTCTTCCGCGTGCTGCTCAACCTCGTGCGCAACGCGGCGCAGGCGCTGGAGAGCCACGCCGCGAGCACGGTCGGCCCGCAGCAGATCCGCATCACCGGCAAACGCGAAGGCGGCGTCGCGATTCTGGAGGTGTCCGACACCGGACCGGGCGTGCCGGAAAAGACCCGCCAGCACCTGTTCGAGGCGTTCCAGACTTCCGGCCGCCCCGGCGGCAGCGGCCTCGGCCTTGCCATCGCGGCCGAGCTGATCCGCGCCCATGGCGGCGACATCCACCTTGTCGAAGGCACCATCGGCGCCACCTTCCGAATCGTCATCCCCGACCGCCCCGTGGAACTCCTGACCATCCGCAACGAGCGAGCGCGGGCGTAGGGACTACCGTTTCCGGGGCGGGTAACCCCACACTCCGTCATTCCGGGGCTCGACGAAGCGAGAACCCGGAATCCCGAACCTCGCCCCCGTCATTCCGGGGCGCGACGAAGTCGCGAGCCCGGAATCCATAACCCCTGCCGGTGGTTATGGATTCTCGGGTGCGCAATTGCGTACCGTAGCTCGTCGCTAACGCGTCGCCCCGGAATGACACTGGAGAGCCCAAAATCGCTCCAAAAACCCCCGTCCCGGACCTTGCCAACGGGGGCGAGAGCGGTTAGTCAGTGCGCTCTTTCAAGAACCCTTCCGGCCTCGTCCGGAGGATGCGTGCGGGCAAGCCCCGCCAACGCCGTTCGCGAAACACGCGCCCGTAGCTCAGCTGGATAGAGCATCAGACTACGAATCTGAGGGTCGGACGTTCGAATCGTTCCGGGCGCGCCATTAACGCATTGATTCCAAATAGAAAATCATGCGCGATTTTCATGGGGTTGACATCCGTCCGCCAGGGGGATGCACCGGGGCAGCACCACAATATTATTGGACTTTTGGAAGTCCCGGGAAACCACGGATAACCCCATCAATTTGGCCGGACACCAGCGCCGCGACGCTACAGTAGGTTGCTGAGTCGCAGTCCGGAGCTGAACATGGCGAGAGGCGGTCCTTCGGTAGAATTGGATGTTGCATCCCCAGGCGAGACCACACTCGTTAAAACGATCAAACTGGAGGACACGACTTACGATTTGTACGTTGGTCCGTGTCATTGCTGCGGGGAAATCCGCTACAGGGTCATGCGCTGCAACGGGGCCTCATTTTCGGTCTACGAAATCTCTCCGGCCGATTGTGAGAATCTCGAAAATTACGTGGCCGAATTGCACTCTGTCCTTGCAGTCGATGTGGCGACAAAGCTTACCAATCTCAGAGAGACCATCGGCGAACTCAATTCCCGTGGATTTTTCGAAGCCGAGGGAATGAGCCCTTTCCGAGTCGGCCTTATCGACAAGGCTAGATTGATAACCAGTCGGCTCTCGAAAAAGGGGCTGATGGAAGAGATCGTCACTCGACACAACGACTTGGATCATGACGTGGCGTCAGCCTTCATTCTTGGGTGTATTGCAACCGAATTGCAGTGGCTGAGACTACACGAGGATGCCGTTATTGAAGGATACGCTCATATCGAGGGACGGGAAAGCGGTCGCCCGCTGGCGTTAGCAGCCCGTGTAAGGCAAGGAAAGAAATCTCGAAGCACTGTTCGGCACGCTGCCGAAAAATTGTACGGCGCTGATCCATCGCTCAAGCACAACGACTCGAAGACCGCTCAACAAATCGCGCAACTGAAGCTGGATGGGCTGCGAAAAAGAGACGGGACCTATCTGGGGACGGAAGCTATTGTAAAGCATCTTAGAGCTATCCGTAACAACTCGGATGCAAAGGGAAATTCGGTATGATTTTCCAACTTCCGGAAAATCCAATATGAATTTCCGACTGCGATAGACCAATTTGCCTCGTGATGCAGGGGTACTCCTGCGCTTACACAACGAGGCGATGATGAAGATCGACAAAACCTCCACTGTCTTGCCGTCGCGAGACGCAGCGCGAATGGTTGGCCTGTCCGAAAGTACGCTCGCTAAGCTCCGGCTGAACGGCAACGGGCCGGTCTATTGCAAGCTGGGGCGGCGGGTGGTGTACCGCCCGGCTGATTTGGAGCAGTGGCTAGAGTCCCGCACCACGCGCGACACGACCGATGCCGACGCACGCTTTCTCCAAGCTTTGACGGCTGCGCACACGCGCTAAAGATGGGCTACCGTCACCCCAATCCGAGGCTTGCAAAAATCCACCGCAACTACTCGGTGGAAGAGATTTCCTGTCTCTTTGCCGTTCACAAGAACACTGTGCGGACTTGGCTTCGACAGGGTCTCAGGCCCATCGACGATCAGCGGCCAACCTTAGTTCGGGGTGATGAAATTTGCCGCTTCCTCGCTGATCGGCGTGCGCGCACCAAACAAGCCTGCGGGCCGGGGCGAATTTTCTGCCTTCCGTGCCGCGCGCCGAAGGTCCCCGCAGGCAGGATGGCCGAGTGCATCCAAGCCGGCAACGTCGGCACCCTGCAGGCCATCTGTCCGGACTGCAACCGCATGATTTATCGCAGGGTCAACCCGCAGAATCTAGCCGCCGTGCGTGGCGATCTCGAAGTCACGGTTACGCTAGTGGGACCACGCTTAGAAGATACGGTGAAGCCCAACGTGAACTGTGACTCTGCCAGAGGCTTGCGAAGATGAAGAATTACAACGCCACAAACGAACGCACAAAGCGCCGCTACTTCTCCTATCTTACTGAAGCTCAAGGCCATAGCGAGCAGACTATCGACGCCGTGGCGAAGGCGATCGCGCGGTTTGAAGCCTTCATCCGCTACAGGGACTTTAAGTCGTTTCATATCGAGCAGGCCAAGGCATTTAAAAGAGAAATTGCCGAGCAGCGGAGCAATCGAAGCGGTGAGCCGTTGAGCAAGGCAACGCTTTACGCCACTTTGGCGGCCCTCCGGCGCTTTTTCCTGTGGCTTGCCGGGCAGCCGGGCTACAAGTCTCGAATCTCCTATTCGGATGCCGAGTACTTCAATTTGTCGGCTAAGGACACGAGGATTGCCAAGGCGAACCGCCCGATGCGTGTCCCAACCCTGGAGCAGATTCGGCACGTCATTCGAACTATGCCCCTGACCACTGAAATTGAGCGGCGGGATCGAGCGGTAATTGCGTTCACGATCCTGACTGGCGCGCGCGATGGGGCGATTGCTTCATTCAAGCTCCGACACATCGACCTTATGGAAGGCAAGATCGACCAGGATGCGCGCGAGGTACAGACAAAGTTCTCGAAGTCGTTTGTCACCAATTTCTTCCCGGTGGGCGACGACATCCGGGCGGTTGTGGCCGATTGGGTCGCCTACCTACGGACCCAAAAGCTCTGGGGGCTAGATGATCCGTTGTTTCCCGCGACCAAGGTCGCGGTGGGTGACAATCTGAAGTTCGAGGCTGCGGGCTTGGACCGCAAGCACTGGAGCAACGCCGGTCCTATTCGGACCATCTTCAAGGGGGCATTTCCAGCGGCCGGTCTGCCGTATTTCAATCCGCATAGCTTCAGAAAAACACTGGCACTTCTCGGCGGACAGGTTTGCAAGTCGCCAGAGGAATACAAGGCATGGTCTCAAAACCTTGGCCACGAGAATGTACTAACGACGTTCTCCAGCTATGGTGCGGTGAGTACCTACCGGCAAACAATAATCATGCAATCATTTGCCGGCGCTAGCTGATACGTCACTCCATCTATCGTTCTACTTGTGGCAAGGGTTCACTGCACGATAGAAGAGTACTGATCTCCGCAGATCGACGATAATTCTTCGAGGAAGTCTAGCGATATGGCGAGTACCGAAACCTATCCAGATGGGGTGGCCCAAATTGATGCCAATGAGTTGGGAATCAACCCCGAAGAACTTTGGGAGGCGGCCGATAGGCTGCGGGGATCGATCGACGCTGCCGAATACAAGCACGTCGTTCTTGGACTAATCTTTCTAAAGTATATTTCCGATGCCTTTGAGACGCGGCGAGGAGAGTTGAAGGCCGAGCTTGCCGCAGAGGGCATCAAGGGGCCCGAGGCAGAGCGGCTGTTAGAAAGCCGCGACGAATATGCGGCGGAGAACGTCTTCTGGGTTCCACCAGAAGCGCGATGGGCGGAAATACAGGCCAAGGGCAAGACGCCAAACATCGGTAAGCTGATCGATGACGCGATGTACGCCATCGAAAAAGATAATCCGAAGCTAAAGGGCAAACTATCGCGGGACTATTCTCGACGAGGAATTTCGCCTGAGCGGCTTGGCGGGTTGATTGATCAGATCGCTTCAATCGCGGTCGGCACCAAGGAGGCGCAGAAGAAGGACATTCTTGGCCGCGTATACGAGTATTTCCTTGGAAAGTTTGCTGCCGCGGAAGGCAAACTGGGGGGCGAATTTTTTACGCCCAGCTCGGTAGTCCGGTTAATGGTCGAGATGATCGAACCCTATGAGGGGCGAGTATACGATCCCGCTTGCGGCTCGGGCGGCATGTTCGTTCAATCAGAACGGTTCGCGGAGGCACATGGCGGCACCAAGCGCGATCTTTCCGTATTTGGACAGGAGTCAAACCCAACGACGTGGCGTCTGGCCCATATGAACCTAGCTATCCGAGGCATTGAGGCCAATCTTGGCGAGCAGCCAGCGGACAGCTTCGTGCGTGACCTGCATCCGGACCTCAAGGCCGACTACATTCTGGCCAACCCACCGTTCAATATTTCGGATTGGTCGGGTGAGCTGCTGCGTAGTGACGCGAGATGGAGGTATGGAACGCCACCGGTCGGCAACGCCAACTATGCGTGGATACAGCACTTTATTCACCATCTGGCTCCGCCCAATGGCAAGGGCGGCGGCATAGCCGCCTTCGTCATGGCTAATGGGTCGCTATCATCAACAACCGGGGGAGAAGGCGAAATCCGTAGGCAGATTATCGAAGCCGACTTGGTGGACTGCATCGTCGCGATGCCGCCGCAGCTCTTCCTCACGACGGGTATTCCAGTTTGCCTCTGGTTCGTCACGCGCGACAAATCGGGCAAATATTTGGACAAAGGTCGCGGCGGCCGGAACCGTGCGGCCGAGACTTTATTCATGGACGCCCGCGAAATGGGGCAGATGGAAACGCGAACGTTGCGGTTTCTGACAGGACGCAACCACCAGGCGGTTCCCCCACCACCAGAAACCGACATTGGCCGGATCGTGCGCACCTACCATGCTTGGCGCGGTGAAAAAGGAGCAGGCGAATATGCCGACATTAAAGGCTTCTGCAAAGCGGCTAAATTAGAGGAAATCCGTAAGCACAATTACGTTCTGACGCCCGGTACCTACGTCGGTAGTGCGCCGCACAAAGCCGATGACGAACCGTTTGAAAAAAAGATGCAAAGGCTAGTTGGAGAGCTAAGCGATCAAATCGCTGCATCTGAAACACTAACTGCTGAAATTAGGAAGAATCTCGGAGCGCTTGGCTATGTCAGTTGAGCCGATCCTCGGTCAACTGCCCGCCGACTGGTCGTACACGACCCTAGGCGAGGCGTGTCGCGCAGGCGGAGGTGATGTACAGACTGGTCCCTTCGGCAGCCAACTGCATGCCTCGGATTACGTCGAGGATGGAATTCCTTCGATCATGCCTGCGAACATTGGCGACAACAGAATTGTCGTGCAGGGGATAGCGCGCATTAGGGAAAGCGACGCAGCACGGCTCGAAAAGTACCGAGTGCGCGCAGGCGACATCGTGTACAGTCGAAGAGGCGACGTCGAGCGTCGCGCTCTCATTAGGAATCGCGAGAACGGATGGCTTTGCGGCACAGGCTGCTTACGCGTCCGTCTTGGGGAAAATGGGCACAATCCTGTCTTTGCTACATACTACCTCGGGCACCCAAAGGTCCGACAGTGGATTGTGCGACACGCGCGTGGCGCGACAATGGCAAATCTCAACACGACCATTCTATCGGACTGCCCTTTCGTTATAGCACCAGCCGATGTGCAGCGCAGCGTCGCAAAGGTTCTTGGTGACCTTGATGACAAGGTTGACTTGTTGCGTGGAATGAACCGAACGCTGGAAGCCATAGCGCAGGAAGTCTTTCGAGCGTGGTTTGTCGATTTTGAACCTGTGCGCGCTAAGGCTGCCGGAACCATAGGTTTCCGCGGCATGTCGCGAGACGTGTTCGATGTCCTGCCGGACTCGTTCGCGTCGTCGGAGATAGGAGAGTTACCGTCTGGTTGGGTTCCTTGCGTTCTTGCAGACTTAATCGATGTCAATCCGACACGTTCGCTCAGGAAAGGCTCTCTCTCCACCTATTTGGGGATGTCGGATGTGCCCACTGACGGCCCAACTGCCGAATCTTGGGCTCAACGAGAATTTTCATCGGGCATGAAATTCAAAAATGGCGACACGTTGCTCGCCAGAATCACGCCGTGCCTTGAGAACGGGAAGACAGCACTAGTTGATTTTCTCGGGACAGAAGAAGTCGGGTGGGGCTCAACCGAATATATTGTATTGGCACCTAAGGCGGCAACACCGTCCGAATTCATCTACTGTCTTGCCAGAAATGAACGCTTTCGTGAGTTTGCAATAAAAAACATGACGGGGACGAGCGGGCGACAGCGTGTCGATCATACCTCAATCGCGGGCTACAAGATGGTTGATCCAGGCTCGGCCCTTCTTAAAAGTTTTGGTGAGATTACCCAGCCCATCTTCAAGCGCATCGTAGCCAATAGGAATGAGATTGTTACGCTCGTAGCGCTCCGCAACACGCTTCTCCCCAAACTAATATCCGGTGAGTTAGAAGCGCCCGACCTCGCATCCCTCGAAGCAACGGCGGTCAATAATGGCGGATGAGGCCTATCAATTCCGCCTGACCGCTTGCCGGGAACTGATGGGTAGCCACCCGGATTCGCTTGTTATTCGGCAGCAAGTCGAAGCTCTGGAGGACGCCTTGCCCGATAGGCCCGGCGTCGCCGTTTCATTCTGCCGCACTTTGATTGAGACTACCTGCAAGACCATCCTGATCGATCGAGGTCAGACACCTGATGACGCTTGGGAGGCCCCGAAGCTTATTGCAGAAACGACGAAGTTCCTCCACCTCGGGATCCACGATGGCGGACACACCGATCCGACGCTCAAGAGCGGTGCGGATAAGCTAGTCCGGGGCGTTAACAGCATCATCGATGGCGTAGTTGAGATTCGAAACGCGCATGGAGCGGCTGCTCATGGCTCGGATGCTTACGCTCCAATGTTAGATGCGCGCTACGCCGAAATTCTTGCTCGCGCCACAGATGCTGTTGTTGGGCTGCTCTTCAAGACACATTTGAACGGGTCAGGCAAAGCGCCTCTTGCCCGACTTCGATACGGCGATCACAAGGATTTTGATGAATGGATCGACAGCGACTTTGGGCCGTTTGAGGTGCTCGATACGCCGCTGATTGCGAGCGAAGCGCTATTCAGAACGGATAATAACGCCTATCGAGCCGCGCTCGTAACATTCAGGCAGGAGCAAGAGGCATCAAAAGCCGGTGGCGAACCAGCGGATAATGGCGGTGGCGCATGAATGAGAACATCGTCGAACAAGCTGCCCTGGGTTGGTTTGAAGCTCTCGGCTATCACACGGCGCGCGGAGCAGAAATTTCGCCGGGAGCGGATAATCCGCTGCGGGAGCGTTACGAGGATGTTGTGCTTGTGCCGAGGCTCAAGGCAGCACTTCGGAAGCTCAATCCCGATTTGCCTGAGGAGGCGCTCCTTCAGGCAGCGACCACAGTGTCGCGTCCACCCGAACCGACCCTGGAGCAGAATAATCGTTGGTTCCACGGGCTACTGACGGATGGCGTGTCGGTCGAGTATCGAACCCCTGACGGTGAAACGCGCGGCAGTAAAGCGAAGCTATTGGACTGCAATAATCTTTCGGCGAATGATTTTCTGGTAATACGACAGCTTACGATCAAGAACAGCGAGTCTATGCGTCGTCCCGATCTCGTTGTTTTCTTGAATGGTTTGCCTGTTGCTGTCATCGAGCTGAAAGACCCATCAAGCGAAGATGCGGCGCTTTGGACCGCATACGATCAAATACAAGATTATAAAGCCATCATACCGGCACTCTTTGTCTTCAACGAGATTCTCGTCATTAGCGACGGAGACCAGTCTCGGGTTGGCTCCCTAACCGCCGATCAGGACAGGTTTACCCCTTGGCGCTCGATCAAGGATAATCGTTCGCCCGGCGAGCCGACGCTGGAGAACGTCATCACCGGGCTGTTCCGTCCCGACGCGCTGACTGACTACCTGACGAATTGCATTGTCTTTGAGGAGGACGAGCGCACGGGCCGCATCGTCAAGAAGATTGGCGGCTATCATCAGTTCCGTGCAGTGCGAAGGACACGGGAGCGGATTAAGCTTGCCTTGAAGCCCAATGGCGACGGACGGGGCGGTGTTGTCTGGCATACTCAAGGTTCCGGCAAAAGCCTGACTATGCTGATGCTGTCCGGCGCGCTTGTCGGAGATGAACGGCTCAAAAACCCGACGATCATTGTCGTAACTGACCGCAACGATCTTGACGGGCAGCTATTAGGTACGTTTGCTGATGGAAGGGCGCTATTGCGACAGGCTCCCGAGCAAGCGGAAAGCCGCGAAGACTTAGCAGCAAGGCTGAATCGTGCGTCCGGCGGTGTTATCTTCACTACAATTCAGAAGTTTGAAGAGCGCGCGGAAGCCATAAGTGAGCGGTCAAACATCATCGTTCTCGCCGATGAAGCGCACAGAAGCCAGTACGGCTTCCTAAAGGGCGGCGCCCGCTGGATGCGGGAAAATCTCCCCAACGCTACCTTTGTTGGCTTCACCGGCACGCCCGTCGAGGGAGACGATCGCTCAACACGAGGCGTCTTCGGCGAAGATGTCGATATCTACGATATCAAGCAGGCCATCGACGATAATGCTACTGTCCCAATCTTTTACGAGATGCAGCTAATAAAGCTGCTCCCGGATGAGGGAGGAATCTCGGAAGCGGAGCGGCTGATTGCGGAAGCCGCCGAAACGGACGAGGTCGGTTCGTTAGAGGACCCCGATATAACGGTCCCGCTGGAAGAACTTGCGGGTTCGAAAGAGCGGTTGGAAACGCTTGCGAACCAGATTGTAACCCATTTTGAAGGCAGGTCTGAAGTCATCGATGGCAAGGCGATGATCGTGTGTATGAGCCGCGACATCTGCATGGACCTGTACGACGCAATCATTTCTCTTCGGCCCAATTGGCACGCCGATGAAGATGAGCTCGGCTCCATCAAGGTTGTGATGGATGCAAATGTTGGCAGAAAACGGCCCGATGAAAGCGAGCAAGCATATGCGGCCCGCAGCGAGAGGACTAAAAAACATGGGCGTACTAAAGCGCGCCGTGGGAAATTGGCTAATCGCCTCAAGGACAACGCTGATCCCCTGAAGCTCGTGATCGTTTGCGATATGTGGTTGACGGGTTTCGACTGTCCATCTCTGCATACGATGTACCTGGACAAGCCTCTTGCCGGGCATAATCTCATGCAGGCCATCGCGCGCGTTAATCGGGTTTTTGGCGACAAGCCTGGCGGCGTTGTCGTCGATTACCTAGGAATCGCCGATCAGCTTCGGGACGCTATTCAGACCTATACGCAGGCCGGAGGCGAAGGAAAGCCTGTCGAACGAATCCAAGATGAAGCAGTGCCTGTGATGCAGCGCCACGCTGAAGAGCTGGCAGGGTTCTTCAATGGATTCGACTACGCCAAGTTAATTCGGGGTTCTGAAGCCGAGCAGCTGCGAGCGATTGTGGATGGCGCCAACTATGTCCTTGCACAGGAGAATGGCAAAGGGCGTTTCATGAACATGGTGGCGCTCTTGTCCAGAGCCTTTGCGCTGGCCGTTCCTCGGCCCGAAACCTATGCCGTTCGCGATCATCTATCATTTTACCAGAACGTGCGCGCTTCTATTCGTAAACGCCTTGACGATGGGGCGAGCAAAAGGCGCGTTGGAAGCTCGTCTGCGGTGCGACAGGTAATTTCGGGAGCAATAAGAGCAGATGGTATCATTGACTTGTTTGAAGTCGCGGGATTGCCAGAGACGAACGTTGGAATTCTCTCGGACGCTTTTCTCGATCGACTTGCTGCGTTGCCTCAAAAGAACCTGGCGCTAGAGACACTAAAAAAACTCTTGAGCGATCAAATTAAGAGTCGAGAACGCCTCAACATCATTCAGTCACGCACATTCCGCGAATCGCTTGAGAACGTTCTTACTCGATATTCGAACCGGGCCATATCGACTGCCCAAGTTATCGAGGAGTTGATCGGACTAGCTAAGTCCATCAAATCTGCGATTGAACAAGGGCATGAAACGGGGCTGAGCGAGGAAGAGGTCGCGTTCTACCAAGCGCTTTCGGATAATGAATCAGCTCGTGAGGTCTTGAAGGATGAGACGCTTCGCAGAATTGCCAGAGAGTTGGCCGACAGTATAAAGCGGAAGGCTACGCTTGATTGGACGCAGAGAGATGCTGTTCGAGCGGATATGCGTCGAACCGTGAGACGCTTGCTCACAAAGTATGGCTATCCACCGGATGCCCAAGAGACCGCCACGCAGCTTGTAATTCGACAAGCTGAACTGATTGCAGAATCTGCCGTCTAGCTCTTAAACCAGCGCATTTGCTTCGCAACGCAGCGGAACTGCGCACGACCAATCGTCTCTGATCCCGTCGAAGCGATTCGCTGGGAAGATGCGAACGAAGATTCGATCGGGCGGGCGTTGGGTCTTCGCTATCCTTACCAATCGATAATCTGGCTCTTTCGACCGAGCCAGTTCAACCGGGTGACCGACGGGAGGCAAGAAATTAATAGCCTTAAGGGGCGCTCTGGTTCAATCGTTGCTGTTGGTCGATTCGTCCTCTCGCCACTCCGACAAAGTCTTCCCTTCGAATTTCCAATAGTCAGGACCTGCGACGGCGGACCATGCGAAACCCTTCTCGTGCGCAATCTCCAATGCTGAACTAGATAGGCTATGTTCCTGTCCACGAAATTCAACCCACCGTTCACCTTTTACAACGCAAGTAATTTGGTCATCAAAAACGGATTGGAGAATGGCGCCCGGCGCTATTCCTACCTTGGCAAAGCTAAAGTTCGCCCTTCGTTTTTTGGCTTCACCTACAGCCTCCTTATCGCCGGGCTCTGTGAACAACTCAATTCCGGGTGTGACCTCGTTGATACATAGTAGCTCTACAATAGCCTTTGGCTTATCGGGTGACAGTCTAAAGAACTCACGACCAGATCGAACGCGGTGGTCACCGAAAGCTGTATGGATCGCGCGTTCTGCCTTGGCAGCATCAATCACCTCTGCCGCATAAAAGCATTCGAACGGAAGCGGCGTAGAAGTGTTATCGAGTTGTTTCACTCTTTGGGAGACGTCGCCGCTTGTAATGCCGATCTTCACTAGGCCCGGCATCGCTTCGTTTGTGAGTATATATATGATTTCCGCCAATTTCCGCCCCTCAGCCATGATGTTGCGGCTTCCCTACAAAGCTAGTAGACGGGCCCCTCGTTGACAACGCTAAGCTTTCTTCGTGTCGAGCATCTTTCTGCGCTTTTCCAAAGAGAGCGCAGTTAACCGCTGGCAAAGCGCAGGCGTGTTCAGTCGGCAATTCACCACAAGTGAACCGCTGAGACAATTCCTCCATTTGCCCCAGCCTCACCTGCCAAAATGAAAGCGGGAGTTCTTTCTTTCCCGGCGGGACCAGTCAGCACCACTGTTAGCTGGCGCTACGGTGGTTCGCTCCAAAGGGAGTTCTGGCAGAGACGTAACTATTTGCCGCGCTCTGCCATCTCCGGAGCGAGAGGCAATGAGGATTTGTCGGCGAACGGATCGCGCGCGTTATACCTGCTCCCGGACAGTAGCGTCTTAGTCCTCTGCCAGCATCCGGTCTTATCAAGAGTAAAGCCAAGCTTGCTGGCGTAGGGCAGGACGATTTCATTTCGAAGGGAGTCGGCGCACTGGATCGCTAACGTGGCATTATCTTCCGATGTCGCTTCGCCTCGATGCACGATCTTGTCCCTCTGCTTGTAGACCTTCTCGACGATTGTTCGCCACAATAGGCTTCCATTTGGCAGCTTGGTTTTTCCGAGATCGATGCCGTGAAAGGCGAGAATCTGAGGGAGGATTTCGCGGTCTCCGGCTGTACGGCCGGAGGCAACACGTTGAGTCAGGAGATTGGCCCATTCTTCAGAAAAGAATGCGGCTTGCACGAGGGGACGTAACAAGAGGAACCGGATCGTCAGCTCGATAGCAGTAACGGCTGAGACCGTGGCCGATTGAAAAAATCCCCCGGTGAGCAGCATCCGAGCCTCTCTCATGCAGTGTGAAATGCGCTCATCGACTGCGTCGCCATATGTACCGAGATAATTCCTTACGCCATCCTCCGAAATATTCTTGAGGGTGTTCTCGATGAATTCAGCTTGAGCAGCCTCTTCTTCATAGTAGGCCGCGTCATCCCATCCACCCATTTGGCGTTCTCCCGAAGAATGCAGGCACGAATGCGAACCGTAGCGCACCTCGGGACTAAGTGTGCAATAAGATTTTTGCGTCGGTGAATCTTTACTATTGTCGCTTTCCGGCTTTTCGGACGGGCTGCATTTTAGCTGGCCGGTTTCCATTAAACGCGGCGGCAATTCGTCCGGCGATTAGTTCAGAGGCGCGTCGAAGCGGGTCGTTGTCGAGATGTGCGTACCTTGCAGTGGTCGCCACCTGGGCGTGGCCGAGCAATTTGCCGATGATTGGTAGGCCGAGTCCGAAACCGGCACCGAAGCTTGCGTAGGTGTGGCGCAGATCATGCAAACGAACGCCAGTCAGTTTCGCCCGCTTTGTGACTGCATCCCAGGGGCGCTTCAGGTCGTGGCGAGGTTTCTCCGGATTGTCACCGGGCACCACGTAAGGGCCGACCTGCTCCAGCGCATTCAGTACCGCAAGAGCAGGCGCATTAAGGATGACCGTTTTCCGGCCACTTTTGCTGTCCGGTAGGAATAGGCAGCCGCGCTCGAAATCGACGTGCTCCCACCGCAGGTGGAGAATTTCCCGCAAGCGGCACCCGGTCAAAAGCAATAACCGCAGTGCCGCCGCCGCAGATGGCGCGATCCGGGTAAAGCGCTTTTCCTTGGCAACGTGCTTCGCAGTGGCCTTGGTTTCGTCCACCGTCCATGGAATGCCGTTGGTCTCGGCTTCACGGATCGCGGTGCCCAGCCGTTCCAGCTCTTCGCCGGTCAGGAAACGCTCTCGGCGGCCTTCCTTGAACTTGTCGATGGCCCGCCCCGGGTTTGTGCCCTCCGGTACGATGCCAGCACTGCCCGCGAAGGTGTACATGCTGCCGACCACCGCCAGCATGCGGTTGGCCTGGAACGGAGTGTCGGACAGCGAAGAATGGAGCTTACCAACCTGCAATCGGGTGAGCTTGTCGGCCTTCGTCGTGCCGACGGCAGGCTTCACAATGCGGTCCAGAATGTCCCGGTAGAACTCCGCCGTACCTGCCTTGCGCTTTGCTCGCACGTGCTCGGCCATAAAGCGATCAGACAATTCGGCCACTGTGGGCGTGCCGCGTTCGGTGGTCTTCTGGTTGGCTGGATCGTGGCCGTGGGCCACCGAGCCTAGAACGGCTTTTGCTCGCGCTCTGGCGCGTTCTGGAGTGATTTTGCTGACAGCTGCGATAGTGAAGCGCCGGACCGGTGCGCCGCGTCCCGCCCCAGCCCTATAGACGACCACGTAGGACTTTGCACCGGTGGGGCGGACGCGCACGCCGAAGCCCGTCACTGCGCTATCCCAAACTGTGAACTCCCTGACGCTGGACCGGAGACTGTCCACCGTCCGCTTTGTGATTCGTTGGTTTGGCATGGCTTGCTCTCTCCAGGGGCAACACCGGGGCAACACCGATTTGGAACTGCCGGAAATTTCCCGGTACAAGCCTAGGGGGAGAAACGCTTGTAAAAAGCAGCCATTTATCGATCAGGGAAAGTCAAGGAATGCCAAGGAATTACGTGTAATGAGACTACGAATCTGAGGGTCGGACGTTCGAATCGTTCCGGGCGCGCCATTCGCCACCAATCCGAACAAGACTGCGCTCGGTGCCGGCGATCCGCACAATCCGCCCTATGCGGCCCGGCTACACCCTTCGTCCCCGATCAGATGCACCCGATTGCGGCCGGCGGCTTTTGCGTCATAGAGCGCGATGTCGGCTTCGGCGAACAATTCGGCGATCCGCCGGCGATGCGGGCGGCCGATCAGGGCCGCGCCGATCGAGGCGCCGACCGCGATGCGAAGGCCGCTCCAGAATAGCGGACGGCTCAGCATCGTCACGGTGTGCTGCAGCACATGCGCTATGCGCGCTGGGTCTGTCGGCGCGCATAAAATGATCGCGAATTCGTCGCCGCCGAGCCGGCCGACCAGGCCGGCATTGTGGAAGGCCCGCCGCAGACGCTGCGCGACCTCGCACAGGCAAGCGTCTCCGGCCAGATGGCCGAGCTTGTCGTTCAACTCCTTGAAGCCATCGAGGTCGATCA
This sequence comes from Bradyrhizobium guangdongense, assembly GCF_006483445.1. Classification (GTDB taxonomy): domain Bacteria; phylum Pseudomonadota; class Alphaproteobacteria; order Rhizobiales; family Xanthobacteraceae; genus Bradyrhizobium; species Bradyrhizobium guangdongense_A. Next base: position 18,423 of record NZ_PPPT01000146.1, read on the forward strand.
GGACGAGCGCCGACGCAAAGCCGTGATTCAGGCTGTCGTTGACGACCTCGCGATAGCGGGCCTGGAAAATGGCGCGATTGGCGAGCCCGGTGAGCGGGTCGGTTTCGGCCTGCTGTCGCAGGCTCTCCATCGCCAGCCGGTCGGAGGTGACGTCCTGCTTGGAGCCGAATATTCGCATCGGCCGTCCGCCCTCGCGCACCGCGTTGATCGAGAGACGCATCCAGCGCTTGTCGCCGCGCCAGGTTCTGATCTCGGTGTCGAGCGTGACCGGGCGGCCGCTCCGGATCACCTCGGCACGCGCGAGCTCCATGTTGCGCCGGGATTCGTCGACGTAGAGATCGACGATGTCAGCGCGCCGCAGCGGGTTGCCGGTGGGATAGCCGAAGATGTCGTAGACGCCCTGCGTCCAGCTCAGGCGCTCCGTCTCGAGCTCGCATTCCCAGGCGCCGATGCGCGCGGCACTGAGGGCCTGATCATAGAGCCGTACGCGAACCTCGTCCGGCAAGGCCGAGGCGGCATGGTCTTGTCTCATCGACGGTCCCGGCAGCAATTTGTGAATTTGCCCAGTCACATAAGGACTAGGGCTGCAGCGTTAACGAACTCTTTATGTCAACCGCGCCTGTCGGACTGGATCAGGTCCCAGCGGTTGCCATAGAGATCCTCGAACACTGCCACGGTTCCATAAGTTTCCTGCCGCGGCGGTCGAACGAAGCGTACGCCGGCAGCGATCATGCGCGCATGGTCGCGCGCGAAGTCATCGGTTTCCAGGAACAGGAAGACGCGCCCGCCGGTCTGGTCGCCGATACGCGCCGTCTGCGCCGGACCGTCCGCCTTCGCCAGCAGCAGGCCGCAGCCGAGGCTGCCCGGCGGCCGCACCACCACCCAGCGCTTGCCGCCGCCGAGCGGCGTGTCCTCGCACAGCTCGAAATTCAGGACGCCGGTATAGAAGGCGATCGCTTCGTCATAGTCGGCGACCACGAGGCTGATGAGGGCGAGATGCTGTTTCATCGTGCAACTCCGCCGCGCCATTCACTGCAGCTTCCGTCACCGCCACCCCAGCGCCGGCGCCACATGTGTCAGGATCGCCTCGATCGCATGCGCGCAATAGTCCACGCCCAACTGGTTTGGCACGGTGAGCAGCAACGTGTCGGCCTCGGCAATGGCTTCGTCCTTGCGGAGCTGCTCGATCAGCGCATCCGGCTCGGCGGCATAGGAGCGGCCGAAGATCGCGCGGGTGCGCGGGTCGATGAAGCCGACCTGGTCTTCTTCCTCGCCGCCGCGGCCGAAATAGGCGCGGTCGCGATCGTCGATCAGCGCAAAGATGCTGCGGCTGACGGACACGCGGGGCGTGCGCGTGTGGCCGGCCTCCTTCCATGCGGCGCGATAGGCGCGGATTTGCGCGGCCTGCTGAATGTGAAAGGCCTCGCCGGTTTCGTCGTTCTTCAGCGTCGAGCTCTGCAGGTTCATGCCGAGCTGTGCCGCCCATACCGCCGTGGCGTTCGAGCCGGCGCCCCACCAGATGCGTTCGCGCAAGCCTTCCGAATGCGGCTCGAGACGCAGGCGCCCCGGCGGGTTCGGAAACATCGGCGCCGGATTGGGCTCGGCAAAACCTTCGCCGCGCAGAATGTCGAGGAAGACCTCGGCGTGGCGCCGGCCCATGTCGGCGTCGCTCTGGCCGTCCGCGGGTCGATAGCCAAAATAGCGCCAGCCATCGATCACCTGCTCGGGCGAGCCGCGGCTGATGCCGAGCTGCAGCCGTCCGCCGGCGATGAGATCGGCGCTGCCGGCATCCTCCGCCATGTAGAGCGGATTTTCGTAGCGCATGTCGATCACGGCGGTGCCGATCTCGATCTTGCTGGTCTTGGCGCCGACGGCGGCAAGCAGCGGAAAGGGCGAGGCGAGCTGGCGCGCAAAATGATGCACGCGATAGTACGCGCCGTCAGCGCCGAGCTGCTCGGCCGCAACCGCAAGCTCGATGGATTGCAGCAGCGTATCCGCGGCCGAGCGGGTCTGCGATTGCGGCGAGGGCGTCCAGTGCCCGAAGGAGAGAAATCCGATCTTTTTCATGGCGCATCTATGGAGGATCGGGCGGGATTAGTCTTCTGACATTTGGGCGAGGCGGCGCTGAAGCCCCGGGGCAAGCATGGTGATTTGTCACTTTGACGGCGACGCCTGCGAGGGCAACAATCGGCCGGGGCGTCCGTCTGGAATTTCGTCCAAGGCTTGAGCGGCGCCCGGTTTCATCCGTCCATTTTCAGGGGAGGCGCATCATGCAGGTTTATAATGTGGTCCGGTTCAAGGTGAAGGCGGGTGAAGAGGCGGCCTTCCTCGACGCGCACCGGGGCGGCAAGGCCAAATGGCCGGGCCTCGAACACGGCGTCATCATCAAGACCGGCGAGCAGAGTTTTTGCCTGATCGGCACCTGGACCAGCCAGGATGCGATGGTCGCGGCGCGCCCCGCGATGATCAAGACCCTCGACAGCTTCAGGGCCGTGCTCGAGGACCAGGGCAACGGACGCGGCGTGACGGATGCCGTGTCGGGCGCGGTCGTGCTCGATCTCTGACCGCGACGTCGCAGCGCGGCCCTACTTCATCACCCGCAGGCCTTTGGTCGTGAAGCGCTGCGTCTTGCCGCCGGGGCGCAAGGGCCGTTTCGTGCCGGCGGCTTTTCCGGTGCCGGGCGGCTGGTGGGCGGGCACTAGCTGCTCCGGCCGCGATCCGATCAGGTCGCGGCGGCCCATCTGGATCAGCGCTTCGCGCAGCACCGGCCAATTATCGGGGTCGTGGTAGCGCAGGAACGCCTTGTGCAGGCGGCGCTGTCGCAGGCCCTTGATCGCCTCGACCTTGTCGCTGCCGCCGTGCCGCACGCCGCGCAAGGGATTGACGCCGGTGTGATACATCGCCGTTGCGGTCGCCATCGGTGACGGCAGGAAGGTCTGCACCTGGTCGGCGCGGTAGCGGTTCTTCTTCAGCCACAGCGCGAGGTTCATCATGTCCTCGTCCGTCGTGCCCGGATGCGCCGCGATGAAATAGGGGATGAGGTAATATTTCTTGCCGGCCTGCTCGGCCGCGTCATCGAACATCCGCTTGAACTTGTCGTAAGCGCCGATGCCCGGCTTCATCATCTTGTCGAGCGGACCGCGCTCGGTATGCTCCGGCGCGATCTTCAAATAGCCGCCGACGTGATGGGTGACGAGCTCCTTGATGTATTCGGGGCTCTCCACCGCGAGGTCGTAGCGCACGCCGGAGGCGACCATCACCTTCTTGATGCCCTTGGTCTCGCGCACCTTGCGATAGAGCCGGATCAAATCGTCGTGCGAGGTGTTGAGGTTCGGGCAGATCTCCGGGAAGACGCAGGACGGCCTGCGGCACGCAGCCTCGACCTTCGGATCCTTGCACGCCATGCGGTACATGTTGGCAGTGGGGCCGCCGATGTCTGAGATCACGCCGGTAAAGCCCGGCGTCTTGTCCCTAATGCGCTCGATCTCGCGCAGGATCGAACCCTCCGAACGGTTCTGGATGATGCGGCCCTCATGCTCGGTGATCGAGCAGAAGGTGCAGCCGCCAAAGCAGCCGCGCATGATCGTCACCGAGAATTTGATCATCTCCCAGGCGGGAATCCTGGCATCGCCGTAAGACGGATGCGGCGCGCGCGCGTAAGGCAGGTCGTAGACCGCGTCCATTTCCTCTGTCGTCAGCGGGATCGGCGGCGGGTTGAGCCAGAGGTCGCGGTCGCCATGGCGCTGCACCAGCGGCCGCGCATTGCCGGGATTGCTCTCCCGGTGCAGCACGCGCGAGGCGCGCGCATAGGCTTCCTTGTCCTGCTCGACCTGCTCCAGCGCCGGCAGGCGGATCACCGTGTTGCCGCGTTGGCGCGCCGCGCCCTCGTCGGCGGAGTCGAGATCGTCGGCATGCAGCTCGGCATAGTCCTCGGGCACGCGGCGGAACAGCGCGACGCCCCTGATGTCGTCGAGGCTGCGCGGAGCATCGCCGGCAGCGAGCCGATGCGCCACCTCGACGACGGCACGCTCGGCATTGCCGTAGAGCAAAAGGTCGGCCTTGGCATCGGCGAGGATCGAGCGACGCACCTTGTCGGACCAATAGTCGAAATGCGCGATACGCCGCAGCGAGGCCTCGATGCCGCCGAGCACGACAGGCACGTCCTTGAACGCCTCGCGGCAGCGTTGCGCATAGACGATGGTGCAGCGGTCCGGCCGCTTGCCGCCTTCGCCGCCGGCCGTATAGGCGTCGTCGCTGCGGATGCGCCGGTCCGCGGTGTAGCGATTGACCATGGAGTCCATGTTGCCGCCGGTGACGCCGAAGAACACTTTTGGCTTGCCGAGCGCCTTGAACGGCTCGGCCGAGTGCCAGTCCGGCTGCGCGATGATGCCGACGCGGAATCCCTGCGCCTCCAGCAGCCGGCCGATGATCGCCATGCCAAAGCTGGGATGATCGACATAGGCATCGCCGGTCACCAGCACGATGTCGCAGGCATCCCAGCCGAGCGCATCCATCTCGGCGCGGCTCATGGGCAGGAACGGGGCCGGTTTGTGCGGCCGCGCCTGGGCCATCAGGGGCTTGTCGGCGGCGATGATCTGGATGTTCATGGGCCTACGCATAGGACTCCGGGCCGGCGAATACAACCGACGGACGCGTGAAAGATCGCGGTTCCCGGCATGGCGGCCGTAGTCCTACGCCCCGCCGTGCCCGGCTGCAGCGCGCGGCTCCACGGACCGTTCAGTGCCGCCTCGATCCAGACTTTTCGCAAGGCGAGACCTCCCTTGGAGCCGCGAAGATGAGCAGCACCTTCGCGTGAGGCCAGCGGTCAGCATTGCAATCGGCACAGGCGCCCACGGGGCGCCTGTCGGTTCTCGTCGCGGCACGGCTGGGCTATCGCTTATGCCATGGACAAGCTGACGTCAGACCGGCGCGAAGGCGCGACATCAGGCGCAAAATCTGCCCTCGAGGGCCGGTACATCGCGATCGCGCTGGCCGGCTTCGTCTTGGTCGCCACGGCGCAGGCCTCGAACCAGATCCTCGCGCGTGGGCTCGCCGGCTCGGTGCCGCCCTTCGCACTGGCCTTCTTCCGCTGGGGCATCATCGCCGCCGGGCTCTTTCCACTCGCGCTCGCCGAGATCCGCGACGGCCGCATTCCGCTAGCAAAGGATTTTTGGCCGATCCTCGCCGCCGGCTTCATGGGCATGTTCCTTTGCGGCGGTCCGGTCTATGTCGCGGGCATCTCGACATCAGCGATCCACATCGCGCTGATCATGGGGCTGTCGCCGATCACCGTGCTGCTGATCTCCGCCTGCCTCGGCATCGAGCGGATCGGCCCGCTGCAATGGCTCGGCACTGGCCTCGCGCTTGCGGGCGCGCTGCTCATCATTTCGGGTGGCCACTGGCAGGCGCTGTTCGACACGACCACCGCCGCCGGTGACGGCCTCGTCGTGGTCGCGATGCTCGGCTGGTCCGGCTACACGCTGCTGCAATCGCGCGTCGCGCCGCGGGCCTCGCTGTTGGCGCGCATCAGCCTGTTCGCGGCCGCCGGCTCGCTCTGCTCGCTGCCGCAGGCGGCCTGGGAGATGTGGACCCAGCCCGCGCAGGTCTTCAGCGCCAAGGCGCTCGCGGCCTATCTCTTTGCGGGCCTCGTGCCGGGCCTTTTCGCCTATGGCGGCTTTGCCTGGCTCGGCGGCAGGTTCGGCTCGGTGCGAACTTCGCTCGTCCTCTATATCGGACCGATCGCGAGCGCGCTGCTGTCGTTCGTCATCCTCGGCGAGCCGCCCACCGCGATGCATTTCGTCGGCGGATTGCTGATCCTCGGCGGCGTCTGGGCGAGCCTGCGTAAGTAGAGTTGCGACCTCAGGCCGCTTCCACGATCCTGATGTCGCGTTCGGCGCCGTCGCCGAGCACATCATGCGCCGCCTGATAGGCCGGGCTCGCATAGGCTGCCTTCGCGGCTTCCACACTGTCGAACTCGATGAGGACGACGCGTTCCATCAGGCCAAGCTCGAAAGCCGCAGCGGGGTTGCCACGGGCGAGCACGCGACCGCCGGCCGCCTCGATCGCGGGTCGCGACAGTTTTGCATACGCCGCCATCGCGTCGGGATTCTTGATCGAGCGATAGGTTGCGACCCAATATGCCTTGGCCATGTGTTTCCTCGGTACGGTTGTCTCATCAGATGTTAGTCGGCGTTTGCATCGTCGGCTCAAGCAGCGGACCGCCGTCCGCGCCTTTGCGGCGGAGCGATCAGCGCTTCGGCGGGGATCCCCCATTCGCGGTGCAGCCGCCAAGCCATTCTCATCGTGAGTGAACGCTTTCGCGTCAGGATGTCGGAGGCGCGCTGACGCGATCCGAGCAGACGACCGAGGTCCGCCTGGGTGTATCCCCCGGTCTCCATGCGGTATCGGATTGCGTCGATCGTGTTGGGCGGATCGATGGGCCAGTGCTTGCGCTCGTAATCCTCGATGACGAGCGCGAGAAGATCGAAGCGATCGCCGTCCGGCGTGCCCGGCTTCGGCTCGTTCTCGAAATAGCGCTCGATCTCGTCGAGCGCAGCACCGTAGTCGCTTTCGGAGCGAAGCGGGCGGATCACTTTCTTGGCCATGTCACGGTCTCCGGATCGATGCGGTCGTATTCGGCGTGCGTGCCGATGAACTTCACCAGCAGGCGCCCGAAGGCGAATGACACATGGACGACCAATCGATACTTGTTGCCGCCGAGATCGAAGATCACCCGATTGTCACCCGCGAAATCGACCGTATTGCCGAACTGCCGCTTGATCTCGGCAGGCCCCTTCCAGCGCGCCCGGGCCGCGACGGCAATCCAGGCGCGGATCGGTCCCTCGGCGCGCGGGTGACGCGCCCAAAACTCCTTCAGGGTCCGAAGGGCGATCACCTGCATGTCGGATTCATACCATGTCACCATTTTGGTGACAACCGGATCCAGACGGGTTGCCGAGGAAACATTTGGAGCAGCGCGGGTTCGCCGCTTCCGGTCAGTGGCCTTGATGGTTACGATGGTCCGAGCACTGCAGACAGGCCTGAAGACATGAGAACCAGACGCCGTATCGTCGCCGTGAAGGCGGCTCTTGCAATCGGGATCGTCCTTGCAGCACCGAGCGCGCTCTTTCCGACGTTGGCCCAGTCCCTCACACCGCAGGCGTCCGAGGCACGCGCTGCCTATGATCGCGCGTTGAGCACCTTCAAATCGATCCTCACTGAGCGCCGCCGCCAGATCGATGCCAGGGAACCGCTGCCGAACCTGCCGGGGCAGGCACTGTACCTGGCCCGCGTCGGCGTCATGAGCACCTACAAGGATCTCACCGACGCGCTGCCGTCAAAAATCGGGCGGCCCAACAAGTTCGAGATTCCGCCGGCCTATTTCGATGCCGACAACGAGCCGCTGCTCGACGAGTACCGAAAACTGTTCGACGTGATGGAGCGACCGCCCGCCTTTGCGCAGGCATCGCCCACGCCGTTTAGGGATGTCGTCGATCTCGGCACGGCGATCGCGCGTGCAAAGGGCCTCGATGCGAAGGACGCCGAGGCTGCCGGCCGTATCAGCTTGGGGATGTTCTTCGCCGAGACCAACGGTAATCAGAACGTCGGCAACGGGCGCTCGAATTCCTACAAGGGCAGTTACCAGACCGGCCCGGCCGAGGATCGCAACGGCCACAAGCGCTGGGCCGCGATCAAGGACAAGGTCGCCGCGCTCGATCCGCAGATCATCGCGCGCGATACCAAGGAAGAGGCGCGTGCCGCCGGCATCGATCAGCGCTACAATCACTGGACCGCTGTCCGGAACGGCCTGATGAACGCCCATGCCGAGCTGTTCGTGCAGATCCCGGCGATCGCAAAAATGCTGCCGGACCCGATCGACCAGATGAAGGTGTTCGAGCTAATCCAGATCGTCCCGGCGCCGACACGGGCAGCGCTGCGATCGGGCAATTTTCTTCAGACCCGGGTGTCCGATCCGACCATCATGAAATATCTGCGCAACAACAGCGTGTTCGCCTTCGGGCAAGCCGACCGCGCGCGGACATCGGCGACGTTCCGCGAGATCATGGATGCGATGTTTCTGTTCAACATCAAGTTCGAGCGCGCGCTGGCCGAGTTCGAGGTGCTCAAGGGACGCGGCCGTCCGTGAAAGGACGGCCGTCGTTTACCAGGCGAACTGCATCAGCAAGGGAAGCGCAATCCCCATGGCGCGCTCGATGTCGCCGTAGTCGCCGCGGTAATTTCTTCCGCTGGCCGTCTGGCGGTGCCTTGGTTTCTGCTGCGCCTGTCTTTCGGGCTTGCCGCTGGAGGCGAGCTTTGCATCGGCAGGCCTTGCTTCAACAGGCCTTGCTTCAACCGGTGCTGCGATCGCCGGTCTCTGTTCGGCAGGCGCTGCCTGAACGGGCTTCGCCGGAATCACGGAAGGCCGCTCGACAAAAGTCGGCGTGACCGGCGCTTGCTCGGCGGGCGCTGCTTGCACGGGGTTCGTCACGGCCGCAGCCGGCTGCTCGAGAGCTCGCGCAGCGACGGACTTGTGTTCGATGGGTGCGGACTGTGCGGGCTTTACCTCGGTCACGGCGGCGGACTCAGGTGACGCGACAGCCGGCCCTGGTTCGACGGATGGTGTCTGAACAGCCTTCGTCTCCGTCACAGCAGGCGGCGCCGGGGGCGGGGCCCTTGTCTCCGTCACGACAGGCGGCACCACCGGCGATGCCGGGGCCGGCTTCTTCTGTGCGACGGGCGCAGCCTGAACAGGCTTTGCCGCGACCGGCGCTTGCGGTTTCGCGGCGACTGCAGGGGCCGGTCTATGCTCGGCAGGCGCGGGCTGCACGGGTCTTGCTCTGGCAGACGTGCCGTCTTCCTCATCCATCACGGCGCGGCATCCCGCGCTGAGACTGGCCTTGTTCCGCCGCATGCACGCGGCGATCCTGGAAATGTTCGGGATTTCCGAGCTGCAGAGCCGGAAAGCATCGCCGGTGCACATGTCGCGCGCCCGGGCGCTGTAGGCAAGGCTCGGCGAGCTCGCGACGTTTGTGACGGACAGCGCGACCCCAAGGGTCAGGCCGATCTTGCCGAGCATGCTGATGCGGGTCGCAGTCATGGGAGCGTCCCTCGTTCGATGGCGAAACTGGCAATATCTGCGCCATCGCGTGGGAACGGACTGTGATCTAGCGCACATTCGAAAATCTGCGCGCCGCGCTTGAGTCCGTCAGCTCGTCTTCACCTTCGACAGCCCCGCCGCCCGCGCCGGCTTCACCGGTGCGCGATGCTCCCGCGCTGTCACGCGCTTCACCTTCTTCACCTCGGTGGTGGCCTGCGCGGCCTTGGCGCCGCCGCGACGGGAGGCGTATTCCTGGCCGTCGATCGGGCCGACATGCGGCGGATCGCGATCGAGATAGGGACGGCCGATGCCATAGGTCTTGCCGTTGGCGTCGACCCACTTCCAGAGCTTTTCGGTGGACACCCAGCGCTGCGCGCGGTTCTTGCCGTCGACGCTGACGATGTCGGCCGCAAGCCCGTGGCCGTAACCGCCGCGCAGGCTGCCGCCGTGGTAGGAGCGGTTGCTCGCCGCCTTCAGGCCGCTTGCGATCGACTGCCGGTAATCGTCACGGAACGCGCTGGTGATGCCCGGCGACAGGCCGGCTGCCTCCGCCGCATGCAGCGCATGGAACAGCTTGAGCTTGAAGCTGCGGTCCATGCCGCCGATCACATAGTCCATCATCGACATGCCGGAGCGGTCGGCCGCCTTCGGATCCTTCCAGGTAAAATCCTGGTCGACGAGTTTTGTGAAGGTGCGCGTGACCATCACGGTCTTGCCCTTGCGCTTGACCGCCACCTTGCGCTGGTCGCGCTCCTTGATGGTGTCTTCCTTGGGCGTGCGCTGATAGAGCGCCCACAGATAACGATCGATGCAGGGCTCGACGACGAGGCATTCGTCGACGATCTCGAGCGCTGCCGTCGTCGTCACGGCGTCCTTGGGGTCAGTCGCCTCCTGCTCCGGCGCGGTCGCAACGTCGGTCTGCACGGCAGGCGTTTCAGGCAGAAGCATCTCCGACGGGTTCGCGAGCGCGACCTGCACGGGCATGGCGTCGGGCGGCGGGATCTCGGACGGAGGTGCCAGCGCGACCTGCAAGACGGGTGCGTCGGCCGGCAGCATTTCGAAGGAGGCGATGTCCTCGACAATAACGGGAGCTGCCTTGACGACAGCGCGCGGGTTGGCGGCGATCACGTTCGTGGCCGAGACGTTCGCCATCGCCATCTCGATCAGGCGGCTGTGGCGATTGCCCGCTATGGCGGTGTCGGTCTCGGTCCCGTTTGTATTGAAGGTCCCGATCCAGCCGACGACGCAGGCTCCGAGGACAGCGGTCCGACCGAGGGCAACCGGGACCAGCGAAAGGCGCTGCGCGTTCATCATCTGGGCCTCCGAGGGCTCCCGGGGGAGCCTTGTTCACTTAGCCAAGCATGCGGACAGGGCTGATTGTTCGAAGGCAGATGTGGCGGTGCAATGGCGCAATTGGCCGTGCGAGGGGCTTTTCCGGGAACTGTGGCTTGCGGGCAACGTCCCAAAGTGAGGCAAAAGCCGTGCGATTTGCCGGGGTTCGCCCGTACGAGAGATCACTCGATCACATCGTCGGCCACCAGCAGGAAGGCGCGGGAAACGGTCAGGCCCAGCTCGCGTGCCGTCTTGAGGTTGATCACCAGCTCGAACTTGATCGGCTGCTCGACCGGCAGCTCCGCCGGTTTTGCCCCTTTCAATATCCTGTCCGCATGCGCGGCCGTCTGCCGCGCGAGATCGGACTGGTTCGCGCCATAGGCCATGAGGCCGCCAAAATCGGCGAACTCGCGGGCCGCGCCCATCGCCGGCAAGCCGTTGCTCGCCGCAATGCCGGCAATGCGCCTGTATTCGCCGAACAGCATCGGGCTCGGCATCACGATGAGTGCCTGGGCATGCGCGCTCGTCATCGCCTCGAACGCACCGGCGATTTGATCGGGGTTCGCTGCCGGCACCAGTTGAAGCTGCAATCCCAGCGTCCGGGCCGCCGTTTCCATCTCGCTCCGGATACCCGCCATGGTGCGCTCGCTATAAGCGTTGGGGTGCAGCAGCGCCGCGACGCGGGAAAGGCCGGGCACGACCTCCTTTAACAATTGAAGACGTTTGGCGACCAGCTCCGGTCCGAGGAACGTCGTGCCGGTCACGTTGCCGCCCGGTCGTGCCAGGCTCGCCACCAACTCGTCGGCAACCGGGTCGGCCATGCCGATCGCCAGGATGGGAATCGTGCTCGTTGCCTGGCGCGCTGGTCGTGCCGCGGTCGTGCTGATCGTGACGATGATCTCAGGCTTGCGTGCGGCCAGCTCGACCGAGAGCTCGCGGAGCCGGTCGGAATTTCCGTTGGCAAACTGGCGCTCCACGACGAGGTTCTTTCCCTCCATGTAGCCAAGCTCGCTCAGCCCCTTCAGGAAGGCGTTGACCATGTTGAAGGTGGGATCGGCAGGCTCGGCGCGGCCCGGCGACAGGATGCCGATCCGGCGCGGGGCGTCCTGACGCTGCGCGTAGACTGGCCGCATCGCGGCTGCGAGCAACAGACCGGCCGTGAATTCCCGCCGCCTCATGCGCAACGCCCCAGGCCGCCTCGGCCAGACGGGACCGTAGCAGGTTGCGGCGCCGTGGCGCGTGGAAATTGGCTCGCGGCGCGATATTACGCCAACAGGCGCCGCGCGCCGGCGAGCGTCTGCGACGGCAGCTCGCCCAGTGTGTCGCGATAGAACCGCGAGAAATCGCCCATGTGCCAGAAGCCGTGGGCGAGCGCGCTCGCCTTGACCGTCAGGCCCGGCGCTCCCTGGCGTAGCTGGCGGCGAACCGCCCAGAGTCGCCTGAGCTGGCTGTAGCGGTGCGGGCTCGACCCGCACACGGCGTGAACGGCCGTGTGCATCGTGCGCACGGAAATGCCGAGTTCGTCGGCCAGCGCATCGCAGTTCACGTCAGAGACCCGATTCGTGTTCGTCGCATCGTCGATGCGATCCACGATGTCCTTGTACCGTGAACGCGCGCCGGCGCGGTCGGCCCGGCCGACGCACATTGCGTCGTCGAAACACGAGAACAGCGTCGCCTGCATCGTCTCCAGCAAACCTTCCGTGCGCATCGCCTCGGATTGATGCGCCGCGGTTTCGAGGATGCCGCGGATCAGCGCCTGCAATCCGGCCAGCTTGTGGTCCGGCAGCCGAAGCAGGACGTGCCCCTGCTCGAAGCCGAGCCATCGCGCGTGCAGCGCCTCGGGACGGATCGACAGGATGGCGACGAGGCGACCTTCCGGCTCGTAGACGGTGCAGTCGACGTTTCCCTTCAACACGATCAGTGACTGGCCGACGTCCATGCCGTTGATCCGCGCCGAGCTGATCTCGTTCATCGGGACGACGATGACGAGCCGCCCGGACAGATCGTAGCCGTTGATGATGCGCGGAAACGTCCTGACCAAGGACAGCGAGCACGACTGTAGCGCGAGGCTCGCGCGCAGCACTGCGAAACGGCCGGCCTTGAGCGGAATGCTCTCCGCACAGGCATAGCGCTCGCTCTCGCGGAAATGATCGATATCGGCGTATTGGAGCACGTCCAGGGCGGACGAGGGGGAAAGCGTCTTGAACAGCATGACCAGACCGAAAGTATGACGGTCATCATCTACCGCAATGGTTAACCTGCGGTTAATACGGGAAGAAGTGGTATTCTACTGCCTTGCTCCGGTTCAGGCGGCCTGAAGCAACGCTGTGAGCGCGCTCTTCTCGGCCCCGGCCAGCGCGAACCTCACCAGTGCCGATTGCTCGTCGATGCGCGCGATGGTGCCAGCGAGTTCGAGCGACATGCCCTCGATCCGCAGTTGCACCTGTGTGTCGATCGGCCAGCTCACGGGGACATCGTCGATCCGTGCGCCGCCGCTCGAGATGTCGCGGACCGTGACGCCGAAAGGTGTGCCGGCCACCACGAGCGTGCCGCGGCGGCCGATATCGCGCCGCGCCGCAACACGGCGATCGACGTCGGACGTCGAGGTCCGGATGACGCGGACCAGCGTGGTCCGGAGGTCGTCGACTTTCCTCGCAATATCGACGGAGCCGTCGCGGATCTCGGAGGCGCGGCGTCCGGTTTCCACCGCCTCGCGCGAGACCGAAGCGATCTGGGCCGCCACCTCGCGGGCGGCAAGCGAGGTCTCCTCGACGGTGCGGGAGATTTCCAGCGTCGTGGCGTTCTGCTCCTCGATTGCGTCGGCGATGGCGGTGGATACCGACTCCACATTGCGGATCACTTCGCCGATCGCACTGATCGACTGCACGGAGGCGCGGGTCGATTCCTGAATTTCGGAGATCTGCTGCGAGATTTCGCTGGTCGCCTTCGCGGTCTGCTCGGCCAGCGACTTCACCTCGGATGCGACCACGGCAAAGCCGCGCCCGGCTGCGCCGGCGCGGGCCGCCTCGATTGTGGCGTTGAGCGCCAGCAAATTGGTCTGCTCGGCGATTTCGCTGATCAGGTTGGTGACGGTTCCGACCTTGCTGGCGGCTTCCGACAATTTTGCGATCGTCGATTGTGCTTCGGTGGAGGCGGTCACCGCCTGCCGCGTCAATTCACGTGACGACGAGACCTTCGTCGCGATCTCCGTGATCGACGCCGCCATCTGCGAGGATGCCTTCGCGACTGTCTGCGCGTTCGCAAGCGCCTCTTCGGCTGCGGCCGCGACGCTGCCCGAGTTCTGGCCGAGCGTCCGCGCCGTTTCGTTCATCGAGGTGGCGCTGTCGGCCATCCGGCTGGTGCCGTTCGCCACCTCGCCCACCGCGCTGTTGGTCTCCAGCTCCACGGTATCGGCCATTTCCTTGAGCGCGGCCGCCTTGATCTGCTCGACCTGCAGTCGCCGCTGTTCCTCGGCGGCGGCTTCTGCGCGCACCTTGTCCGCAGCCTTGATCTTGAATTGTGCGATCGAGCGCGCCATGTCGCCGATCTCGTCGGTGCGGTCGAGCCCGGGAAGTTCGACATCGAACTGTCCGGCGCCGAGCGCGATCAGGGCCGAGGTCATGGACGACAGCGCCGACGACATCCGCCGCGCGATCAGCAGCGTCACCGCGCCAAGCAGGACGATCACGCCGAGCGCCGCGATGATGACGTTCCGGGCGCTCGCCCAGACCTGCGCCTCGAGATCGTCGATATAGACGCCGCTGCCGATCACCCAGCCCCACGGTGCGAAGCCGGTCACGTAGGACAGCTTTGGCTGCGGCGCATCCTTGCCTGGTTTTGGCCAGTGATATTCGACGAACCCCGAGCCCTGGCGTCTGACCGTGTCGACGAATTCGATGAACAGGCGCTTGCCCGTTGGATCCTTATTGTCGCCGAGGTCCTGCCCGTTCAGTTCGGGCTTGATCGGATGCATGATCATGCGGGGCGCGAGGTCGTTGATCCAGAAATAGTCGCCATTGCCATAGCGCAGGCGGCCGATCTGCTCGGCCGCGCGCTGGCGAGCGGCCTCGTCAGAGGTCTTGTTGCGCTGCGCGCCGTCATGCTCGGTCTTGGCGATGCTGAGCGCCGATTGGACGAGATGGCTCAACTCGCTCTGGCGCTGCTCGCGCAACGACGTCGCGAGATTGTTGACCTGCACGATTGCGAGGCCAAGCAGTCCGCAGAAGCTCAGTCCGATGATGCCGTAGATGCGAAGCTTGATCGAGAAGCGCGGGCGCATGCGCAAGACTCCGTAGCACTGGGGATGTCGAGCGCTTCGCTGCCCGGCCAGAGCCCCGCGCGCTTCTGACGAGGACCCTAGAGCGACGTGGTAGCGGCGCTATTAAGCGGCGTATCGGAATTCGGAAGCTGGGCGAAATGTTGCCGACCTATCGAGGAAGGCTCATTCGAAGCGAATGTCGGCGACCGCAGGGAACGAACGCGGCTTTGCCAAATCCCGATAGGAAAATTATCTCGGCGTGCAACAGTGGAAAGTACGGTGGCGGTGCATTACAGGCCGGGGAATCATTCAATGCCCAACGTCATTTTCATGCCAAACGCAGTTTCGCGATCTCATCCCCACCAGGAACTGGTCATCGAAATCATTCCGTCCATCCTGCGCCAACTCGAAATGCGACTGGTGCAAGCCTCGGCTTTGGTCAGCAAATGTGCCGACGGAGACAAGAAGCGGGCGCTCCTTGCGGAGTCTGTCGCCATCTCCTCTCTCATCGTGCAGGCGCGAGAGAAGGCGGGAAGGCTGATATCTCGCTCCTAAGAGTATCGATCGGCAGTCACGGCTGGTGGCTCTGCGGGGTGCCCACGCGGCGGTATCCATGTGTTGACCTGGCTGCCGACTTCCAAATCTCGATAGACCAATCGACCAGACGTAAACGCTAGATCGCATGTTACTGCGTTTGCGTCCGGAAAATCAAAATCCTCTAACCATTTGCCATCCTCGCTCTGATACCTCTCGCGGAAGACCGCGATCGAACAGCCAGCGTCCGTTGCCTGACGTTTTGTTGGCCTGCGATCGCCAACCTTCGCGGATGTCGGCTATGGCTCTCCATGGGAATTCACCGTTCTGGCGCAGGATTCGTGGCGACCACGCAAGCAAGGCGATTGCGACATGGAGCCTCCTTGCCTTCACGGCAATCGTTGGACTTGCGGTGCTGGGGCTGGCAATCGTTAACATCGTCGTTCAACGCGCGACGATTCTCTCCGATGGCAAGGCGGATACCGCCAATTTGGCGCGCTCGCTGAAGCAGCATGCCGAACTGACCTTTCGGACCGCGGACGCGATTCTGACTGCTTTCATCGAACGGCTCGAGCGCGACGATTTCGATTCGACAGGTCGGGCGCGTCTAAAGGCCCTGTTCCGCCAGGAGGTGAACCAGACCTCGCAATTCGTGAGCTTCGCGGTCGTCGATGCGAACGGTTCGTTGATCCTTTCCTCTGCAAGCGACGACGTCTCGCAACAAGTGTCCGACCGCGACTACTTCGCCTTCCACAAGGAGAATTCCGGCAGAGGGCTCCATATTGGTGCTCCAGTTCGCGGACGGGCGGTGAAAGACTGGCTGATCCCGGCCACACGCCGTTTCAACAGCGTGGACGGCTCCTTCGGAGGTGTCGTCGTCGCGGCCATCAACCCGAAATACTTCCAGGAGTTTTACGAGAGCTTCGATCTCGGCGCGAACGGCGCCATACTGCTCGCATCCCTAGATGGCTCCCTGCTGGTCCGAAGGCCCTTTGCCGAGGCAAACATCGGACGGGACATGTCGCGGAGCGGCATCTTCAACGAGCTCAAGCGATCTTCACGTGGAACCGTTGAACTCACGGCTTCGACGGACGGAATTACCCGCATCAACAGCTACGAGCGGGACGAGGCTTATCCGTTTGTGGTTGCCGTCGCCAAGGACACCAGGGAATTGCTGGCGCCCCGGTACGAGGCAGCTTCACGCCGCGCGGTGGAGGCCGTCGGCATAGCTGTCCTCATTGCCTTGCTGGGAACGGCAATCTGGCGTGCAACGCGGCGCATCGAGCAGAATGCCGTCGAAATGGCGGACACAAACGCGCGTTTCGACGCCGCGCTCACGAACATGTCGACCGGGCTCTGCATGTTTGACGCGGACGGTGCGCTGGTGGTCTGGAACGAGCGTTACGTGCAACTCCACCAGTTGCCGCCGGAGGTGCTCCGCCGCGGTATCAATATCAAGGACATGTTGGCGTATCGAAAGCGCACCGACAGTCCGGAACTGGACGTCGACGCCTATGTCGCGCGGCTCCGGCAATCCCTGACCGAAACGGGTGAGGGGCATACGCTGCTCGAGTTCAACGACCGAGCGATATCCATCACCAACAAGGTGATCGCCGGCGGTGGCTGGGTCGGGATCCATGAAGACGTCACTGACCGGAAGCGCCAGGAAAGACTAATCGTCGAAAAGGCTGCGGAGCTCGAAATCATCAACAAGCGATTCGAGGCGGCCTTGGCCAATATGGCGCAGGGTGTGTGCCTCTTCGACGTCGACAGGAAGCTGGTCATATCGAACGAGCGCTTCCGCGAAATGTACGATGTGCCGCAAGCCCTGGTGGAGCCGGGGACGCCCATGAAGGTTCTGGTGGATCACCAATTTCAGAAGGGTGTCCGCGACGAGCTCTCCGCGGACGCGAATTCCGAACGGATTCCATCCCTGCTTCAGCAAGTTGTCCTGATGCCGGATGGCCGTGTCATTTCGATCAGGCGTACTCCCGTCGTGGGCGGTGGTTGGGTCGCGACACACGACGACATCACGGATCAGAGGCATCAGCAAAGGCTCATGGCCGAGAAGGCCGCAGAGCTCGCGATCATGAACGGGCGTTTTGACGCCGCCTTGAGCAACATGTCTCAGGGCATCAGCATGTTCGATCAGGAGCGCAGGCTGGTCGTCTGGAATGCGCGCTATGCCGAAATATTCAAGTTCCCGCCTGGCTATCTGAAGCCGGGGATACATGTGAATACGCTCGCGACCGATCTTCTTTCCTGGGGGATCCTGCAGGGCGAACGAAACCAGCCTGCGATCCTCAAGAAGATCGAAACGATGGACGGACGTCCGACCGACACGGACTGGGTCGAGGAACTTGCGGACGGACGCTCCATTTCGATTTCAAGGCAGCCAATGAGAGACGGTGGTTGGGTGGCGACGTCCGAGGACATTACCGAGCGACGGAAGGCGGAAGCCGAGATCGTCCGCCTTGCCCGGCATGATCCCCTGACCGGGCTCGCCAACCGCGCGGAGTTTGCTTCCAAGCTCGAGGACGCCTGCAAACGCGTCAAGCGCTATGGCGGCGCGATATCGGTCATGATGCTCGACCTCGACAAGTTCAAGGCGGTCAATGATACGCTTGGTCATCCCGCTGGCGACAAGCTGCTGGTGGAGGTCGCGCACCGCCTGAGGGCGTCGTTGCGGGAAACGGATTTGCTGGCGAGACTAGGCGGCGACGAATTCGCGATCATCCAGGAGTGTGGCGCGGATCAGCACGAAGGCGCCATCGCGCTGGCCTTGAGAATCATCAACGCCATAACGCAACCTTTCGACCTCGACGGCCACGAGGCCAGTGTCGGCACCAGCATCGGCATAGCACTCGCTCCCGAACATGGCGCCGATCCCGCGGAACTCCTCAAGCGAGCGGACCTCGCGCTGTATGCCGTCAAGGCAGGCGGTCGAAACGATTTTCAGATCTTCCGGTCCGAGATGTTGGACGCCGCGAATGCCCAGCAGTCAGAAGAGAGTCAGTTGCGGGTTGCGATCGAGCGCGAAGAGTTCGAGTTGCACTATCAGCCGGTGTTCGATGTCCGGACGCGACAGGTCTGTGCCGCAGAAGCGCTGGTGCGCTGGAACCATCCAACGAGGGGATTGATCGGGCCCGACCAGTTCATCCCTCTTGCAGAATCGACTGGTCTCATCGTGCCGCTGGGGGATTGGGTGTTGCAGCGCGCAGTCACCGATGCGGCGTCATGGCCCGCGCACGTCAAGGTCGCGGTGAACATCTCTGCAGTTCAGTTCAGGAAGGGGAGCCTGTTCGACGTGATCCTGTGCACCCTCGTCGAAACGGGGCTCGCGCCACATCGGTTGGAACTTGAGATCACGGAGACAGCATTTCTCGAGAACCGGGACGACCATCTGGCGAGCATCCGGCAATTGAAAAATCTCGGCCTATCGGTTGCGATCGATGATTTCGGCACCGGATATGCTTCCATGGGCTACCTGACTGCCTTCCCCTTCGACAAGATCAAGATCGACAAGTCGTTCGCGCAGGGCGCGCTGAGCCGCCGGGAGTGCAAGGCTGTCGTTGCCTCGACGCTGACGCTCGCCCAGGGCCTTGGCATCGTCACGACAGCCGAGGGCGTCGAGACCGAAGAGCAATTCAGGTTCATGCGCGATGCTGGCGTGGATTTCGTGCAGGGCTACCTGGTGGGGCGGCCAGTGCCGCTCTCCCAGCTCGACCTCCTGAATGCAGGCGAGGTTCGGGGAATGGTGGCCTAGAAGAGCAAACGCGTTCTTTCGGACTCAGTGGCGGCTCGGAGAGAAGTATATGGAACCGAAACCGGCTCTCGTCGATGAACTCGAGAGCATATTTGCAAGCAAGGATGTTGCGCAGCGGGCAACCATCCTGCGTCGTGTAACCGACCTGTTCGTGGGCGGCTCGGGCCGCTTCTCCGATGATCAGATCGAGTTGTTCGACGATGTCATGGGAAGACTCGTCGAGACCATCGAACGCGACGCTCGCGCTCAGTTCGGTCGCAACCTTGCAGGGCTTTCCGACGCGCCGCCGAAGACCATTCGTGCTCTCGCACTCGACGACGCGATCGAAGTTGCGGGGCCCGTGCTTCAGCGCAGTGAGCGAATCGGCGATGACGGCCTGGTCGAGGTCGCGCGGCTCAAGGGGCAGGACCATCTGCTTGCGATTTCCAATCGAAAGGTCCTCGCGGAAACCGTAACCGACGTTCTGGTAGACCGGGGCAATGCCGCCGTCTTGTCGAGCACGGCAAGAAATGGCGGCGCAAGATTTTCCGGCCGTGGCGTGGTGAACCTGGTCGAGAAGGCACAAGCTGACGGCGGTCTTGCCTTGAGCATCTGGTCGCGAGCAGATATCCCCCGCCAAAATCTCATCAGGCTGTTCGCTGATGCGTCCGAAGCGGTCCGGACCCAGATGGTGGAACTGGACCCGAGGCGGGCCGTGCTCATCGCGGCCGCGGTCGCTGAGGCCTCGGACCAACTTCAAGGCTTGACGCGCGCGGCTACGGACGAATTTGCGAAAGCAATGTCATATGTCCAGTCGCTTCATGTGGCAGGCGAGTTGAAGGAGGCGCAGATCCACGCATTCGCCAACGAGGGCAGTTTTGACAAGGTGACGGCGGCCCTCTCGCTGGTCTGTGATCTTCCCATAGCAGTGGTGGAAAGAGCCTTCGTGCAGACGCAGACAGACCAAATTCTCGTGATGGCCAGGGCGGTTGATCTGTCGTGGGTTACTACGGTCGCGCTCCTGCTGTTACGCGCCGGTGTCAGTGGCAGTTCGAGACCCGAACTTGACCGATGCTTCACCAGCTTCAGCAAGCTTCAAACAAAGACCGCGCAGACGGCGCTCCAGTTCTATCGGATGAGAGAAAAGGCTGCGGGAGCGCGATCCCACCCATAATGGACCGCGCCAGGCTGCCCTTCCGACGCGGGTTCCGCTCTCTTTCGACAAGCCGAGCTGGTTGATTTGAGCGAGGCTGCAGCGAGCCACTCACCCGACCTTCAGCACCTTCGCATAGGTCAGGCCCGAATTGTTGATGTGCGTCGTCATCAGCTTTGCGAAGGCCGGGAGGTCGCCGTCCGAGAACAATTGCACCAGCGTGCGGTGCTCGTCGAACGAGGCCTGCGTCTCGACGTCGATCGGTGAGCTCACATTGGTGCGAAGGGCCGCGACCCGGCCGGAGACGAGCTGGTAGGACTCCTCGAGATAGCGGTTGCCGCAATGGGCGAAGAACGCCTCGTGCAGCGCCGTATCAGCATGTCCGTAGGCGATGCGGTCCTTGGCTGCAAAGGCCTTCGCCATCGCATCCAGCGCGGCCTCGATCGCGGCGATCGTGCCGACGTGGTCGTGATGGTAGGCGAGTTCGGCGGCCTTGGGCTCGATCACGGTCCTGAAGGAGCACAGCGCGGCGATATCGACCGCGCTCGGCGTAAACACGAAACTGCCGACCTGCGGGCGGATCACCACCAGCCCCTGCGCCTGCAACAGGCCCATCGCCTCGCGCACGGGGGTGCGGCTGACGCCGAAGGACTGCGCGACCATTTCTTCCGAGATCGCAGCCCCGAGCGTGAACTCGCCGTCGATGATGGCCTCGCGCAGGCGCAGCATCACCCGCTGCGCCAGCGATTTCGGCGAATCGAGTTTTAGCGATTTCATCGGCCCTCCGGCATCTAGCTTAATGCCCTCGAGCGCCCGTGTCGTGCGTGTCGAAGTCATGATGGATCAGATGACCTTGCCGGGGTTGAGGAGATGATCCGGATCGAGCGCCGCCTTGAGGGTACGCATCAGGGCGATCTCGGTTTCGCTCCGCGCGTGCCCCAGCCATTGTTTCTTCAGTGTCCCGATGCCGTGCTCGGCGGAGACGCTGCCGCCCATCTCGCGCACCAGTCCGTAGATGATCGCGTCCATCTCGGCTTTCGGCTGCCGCTCGATCGGCAGCCCCGTGACCCAGGACACCAGGTGCAGATTGCCGTCGGCGATATGGCCGTAATAGACGCTCTCGCAGCCGGCGACGCCGCGTGCCAGCGCCGCCTTGCAGCGCGTGACGAACTCGTCCATCCGGCCAACCGCGAGCCCGATGTCATAGGCATTGTGCGGGCCCAGCACCTGGCCGAATTCGGCACAGACGTCGCGCACCTGCCAAAAGGCCTTCGTCTGCGCCAGCGATTGCGCGACGGCCGCATCCGCGAGCAGGCCGCGTTCCATCAGGTCCTCGAGCCAGGCCTGGAAGCGCGGCGCGTCGATGCTCTCGTCGGTGCCCTGCGCCTCCACCAGCACGTAGAAGCCATGGCCCGCGGCAACCGGCGGCCGTACGCCGGCACGCGCCGTGATGACGTCCCAATAGTCCGGCCACATCACTTCAAAGGCCGACAGCAGCGGACCGAGCCCGCTGCGCGCGGCATCGAGCAGCGCCACCACGTCGGAATAGTTTTCGAGCGCGCAGAGCGCGGCCATGGTCGAGCGCGGCTTTGGAAACAGTTTCAGCACCACGCGGGTGATGATGCCGAGCGTGCCTTCCGAACCGATGAAGAGATGCTTCAGATCATAGCCTGCGTTGTTCTTCAGCAGCTTGTTGAGACTGGTCATCACGGTGCCGTCGGGCAGCACGACCTCGAGGCCGAGCACCAGCTCGCGCGTCATGCCGTAGCGTATCACGCGATTGCCGCCGGCGTTGGTGGAAAGATTGCCGCCGATCGCACAGGAGCCGCGTGAGCCCAGATCCAGCGGAAAGAAGAATCCGGCTTCGTCCGCCGCCTTCTGGATCGTCTCCAGCGGCGTGCCGGCTTTCACCGTCATAGTCGCCGACGCCGGATCGATCTCCTCGATGCCGACCATGCGCTCCAGCGAGATCGCGACCCAGCCCGGCTCAGGCGCGGCGCCGCCGCACAAGCCGGTGAGGCCGCCCTGTGGCACGAAGGGCAGGCGTCCCTTGCGGCAGGTGACGATCGCGTCCGCGACTTCAGCGGCATCGACCGGGCGGATCACTGCGCGCGGACGATTGGGCAGGCTGGCGCTGAAGTCGTTGCAATTGCGCACGGGCACGTCGCCGTCGATCAGAACCGCCTGCGGGCCCAGCCGGCGTTGCAGAGCGCCGAGCAGATGCTCGGGTCGTTCGGGCAGCGTCATCAGGTCCATGAAGGGGCCTTTGGCTTGCGGATCCGGAACAGCAAAATCCGGTTTGATCTTCTCATGTATGTAAGGTACAAGTAGAAAAGTAAAGGGGTCACAAGGCCCCGGATCCTCCGTGAAACTACCGGTTGATCAGAGACTTAAACGCAACGGCGCGGACCTGAGAGGCGATGTGATGGCAGAGGCGATTCGTGGATTCTGGGTGGCGTCGGCAACGCCGCTGACAACCGACGGCCAGGTCGATAACGCCAAGCTCGCCCACCATGCGCTGAAGCTGTTCGGCAAGGGTGTCGACGGCGTGGTCCTGTTCGGCACGACCGGCGAGGGCACCTCGTTCAATGTCGCCGAGCGCCTTGCGACCGTTGAGGCGTTGCTCAAGGCCGGCGTTGCCGCCGAGCGGATCGGCATCGGCGGTGGTTTCCCGGCGATATCAGATGCCATCGCGTTGACGCGCGGAGCCCTCGGCCTCGGCATCAACCACGTGCTGTACCTGCCGCCCTATTTCGATCGCAGCGTCACGCCCGAAGGCATCGAGGACGCGTTCGCCGCGATCATCGACGGCATCAGTGACGATCGTCTGCGCGCCTATCTCTATCACATCCCGCAGGTCTCCGGCGTCGCCATTCCGCCGCCGGTCGCGGCGCGCTTGCGCAAGCGTTACGGCAAGGTGGTTGCGGGCCTGAAGGATTCGAGCGGCGACTTCCGGCAATTCCAGGTGTTTCGCGCCGCGGCCCCCGAACTCGCGATCACCGTCGGCAATGAAACCGACATCGCGCGCGCGGTCGCGGCCGGCGGCGCCGGCACGATCTGCGGCATGGCCAATGTCGTGCCCGAGCTCGTCAAGGGCATGCTGCGCGGTGCCGATGTCGAGGCACGGATGCAGGCCGCCGTCGATGTCGTGATCAAGACGCCGGCCTTCCTGCCGACGCTCAAGTCCATTCTCGCGGCGCAGACCGGCGACGCCGCCTGGCTGCGCGTGCGTCCGCCACTGCGCGCGCTCTCCGACGGAACCGCGTTCAAGCTGAAGCTGGATGAATTGATGAGCCCTGCCATCGCGTGACGGCGCAGGGCATGACCGGAGCCGTGTCATGCGACGCGACACCTGGATATTCGTCGCCTGGTACTCATGGGTCGCCGTGCTGCTGGCGACGCTGGCCTATTTCTTCTTCGGCTGAGGAAGAGACGCCGCCTAGCCAACCGTCCCATATTCGTCCTAAAGCTTGAGCCTCGTCGTTCGTCCGCCAAGGCTCGCAGCTCCATGACTCTTCCGCTCCTTTCCCCCTCCGATATCCGCCGCGCGCTGCTGCTGCGCGAGGAAATCGCGCTGCTCGATCTCAGGCACGAGGCGCAGTTTGCCACGGGACATCCGCTGTTCTCGGCCAACATGTCGGCGGAGCGCATCGCGCTTGAAGCCGAGGTGCGGCTGCCGTGCAAAAGCGTGCCGATCGTGCTGTTCGATGATGGCGAAGAACTGGTTGCGCCGGCAGCCGAGAGCTTCAGCGCGCTTGGCTACACCAATGTCAGCGCACTCGCCGGCGGGCTCAAAGCCTGGCGCGCGGCCGGCTACGAGATCTTCGAGGACGTCAACTCATATGCCAAGGCGTTCGGCGAGCTGGTCGAGGCGCGCCGCCATACGCCCTCGCTCAGCGCCGACGAAGTTGCCGGCCTGATCGCCGACAAGGCCAACATCGCCATCCTCGACGTCCGCCGCTTCGACGAATACGCCACCATGAACATCCCGGGCTCGGTCAGCGTGCCCGGCGCCGAGCTCGTGCTGCGCGCCGGCCGCGCGGCGCCCGATCCCGAGACCACAATCATCGTCAACTGCGCCGGCCGCACGCGCTCGATCATCGGCACGCAGTCGCTGATCAATGCCGGCGTTCCCAACAAGGTGCGCGCGCTGCGCAACGGGACGATCGGCTGGACGCTCGCCCGGCATTCGCTCGACCACGGCTCCGCGCGGCGCGGCGACATCGGCGCGTTCGACGGCGCCGAGGCCAATGCCCGCGACGTCGCCTATCGTGCCGGCGTCCGTCATATCGGCGCGGGGGAGATGCAGGCGCTCGCCGCACAGGTCGGCCGCACGCTCTATCGCTTCGACGTGCGCGACGCCGACGAATATGCGCGCGGCCATCTCGCAGGCTTTCGCCATTATGCCGGCGGCCAGCTCGTGCAGGAGATCGACATGGCCGCGCCCGTGCGCGGTGCGCGCATCGTGCTGACCGATGACCGGCGCGTCCGCGCCGACATGACAGCGTCATGGCTCGCGCAGATGGGCTGGGAGGTCTATGTGCGCGAAGGCTGCTATGACGGTGCGCTGGAGGTGGGCCCGCCGCTCGTGCTGCCGAAGCCGGATCCGGCGCATCGCTACCGGCGGCCCTATGAAGGCACCGACGTCGCCGAACGCGCGATGCAGGCCTATCTCGACTGGGAATATGGTCTCGTCGAGCAGCTCCGCCGCGACGGAACCCACGGGTTCTACGTGATTTGAGCAGCCGGCCAGCCAGGGCGTGTACTCACAAGCCGTTGTCGGCTTCACCGCCAGATACGGACGTCGCCGGGTTACGATGGCATGTTCGTTTTGGGCCAATAGCGGTCATTCGCGGCGCCACCGAAACACCGCAGCTTTTTCACCGTCTTCGATGTCCCCCTATGGCAATTACGTGCTGATGAAGTAGCCGTCCACAGCAAGCTGGACCTCGGCTAGAGCGCCACATCACTTTGAGGCACATCAATACGGTTTGCGCCGTGAGCAGCCAGATTGGGCCTATAATCCCGTGGAGACTTCCCCTATGTGGACGAAACGCGACCTCCTCCGCTCTGGTGCACTCACTGCAGCCGTTGCTGCGGGAACAAAACCTGGGCCAGTTATCGCTCAAATGCTCACGGGCGCGCCTGCTGCACCCAACTTAAAGTATTCAACGCCGATGCCTTCGGGTGTCGCGATACCCGACAATCTGGAAACTCGACTGGGTAAGCTGAATTTCTTTGGCGGTTTCCCCGATCAAGCCAGCGTCGACAAGCTTTACGACAACCTCGACTTTCAACGGGCAGTGCAGGCTTACCTGCTGGCACTGCCCGTGGTGAACCAGGTGGGTAACCGCGACGGCATCCTCGCGGTCGGTCCAGCCAATACGACCGTACCGATTTGGGAAACCATGGTCGATGCGCGCACGGTCGAACTTACTGCCAACAACAACACGCCCTACACTTGGTTCTGGCTCGACCTGCGCGGCGGCCCAATCGTCGTTGAAGCCCCGCCGAACGTGCTCGGGCTCATGAACGATATTTGGTACAAGTGGGTTGGCGACATCGGGCTCGTCGGCCCAGACAAGGGCCAGGGCGGAAAGTATCTGGTGCTACCGCCCGGCTACGAGGGCAACGTCCCCTCGGGCTATTTCATTTTACGACCAGGGTCATATCACACTTGGATTGCATGGCGTAGCTTCCTAGTTGGCGGCGATCCAAAGCCCGGTGTCGATCTCGTCAAAAAGCACACAAAAATCTATCGCTACGCCGACGCAGCTAATCCGCCGAAGCTCAATTTCGTAGATATGTCCAGCAAGCCATTCAATATGGTTGCGCCCGCGGACTATCCGTTCTGGGAATTGCTAAACAAAGTCGTGCAAGACGAACCAACCGATGAGATTGACGCGACGACGTTGGGCTTCTGGGCTTCAGTCGGCATCATGAAGGGCAAGCCCTTCGCTCCCGACGAACGCATGAAAAAAATACTGGCCGAAGCCGCGATTGTTGGCGATGCGACTGCGCGGGCCATCATGTACAGGTGGCGAGGCGCCGATGGCTACTGGTATTCGGACAGAAACTGGCGTCTAGGTTTTGTCGGTGGTTATAAGTTTGAGGAGAAAGGCGCGCGATTGCTGAACGCGTATTCCGGCTTCTTCTTCTACGCGACCGGCGTTACGCCCGCGATGGACTCAAGGAGCATTGGCGAGGGTTCGCAATATTTGGCGATGTTCGTCGACGCGAAGAATAATGTCCTGGATGGCGGCAAAGACTATAAGCTGCATCTGCCACCGAACATCCCGATCAAAAACTTTTGGTCGGTGATTGTCTATGACAACCAGACGCGTTCGATGCTTCAGACAGACCAGCAGTTTCCTAGCGTGAGCAGCCAAAATAAGAAGCTGAAGATAAACGCCGATGGCTCTGTTGACGTGTATTTTGGACCAAAAGCACCCGTCGGTCAGGAAGATAATTGGGCTCAGACGGTTCCAGGAGCGAGTTGGAATATCTTGCTGCGCCTGTACGGGCCGCTTCAGGCTTTCTTCGACAAGACATGGCGACCAGGCGACATCGAGCTCCAATCCTGAACAAGTTAGCTTACTTGGGCGGCAACTTTTGCCGCCCAAGGCAGCATAGGTCGGCCGTCTGAGCCAAGTCCCGCTTCGGGTCAAACCCTGACCTACCGGCCACGCCGCGAGGCGCCCGGTATACTTCCGAATCCGGACATCGCGCTGCAATGCGCAAACTGACGCTATGGGCCAACAGCTGAAGTGCACTCGCTAGGTGGGCGAGCCTGCGTTGAGAAGTTGGGATACCGCCGTAACCAATTGCGCTGGAGCAAACGGTTTCTTCAGCAGAACGCTGTTGGGCACTCCCTCTGACGCCCAATCTTCGGCGGCAGCGCCCGTTATGTAGACCACGGGAAATGCAGGATCGATCTGCCTGACAAGGCGCGCAATCTCCCAACCCTTCATCGGCCCTTTGAGATTGACGTCGGTTACGAGCGCCGAATACTTGACCACGCCGCTTTCGACCATAGCCACCGCTTCTTGTCCGGAAGCGACCGTCGTCAGGTCGAAGCCGCCCTCCTTCAAGGCGTCGTGAACGATTTCCCGTAATGGTTCCTCGTCCTCAACGACGAGAATGATGGGTAGGCCTTCCATCTCCCCCTCCACGCAGCGTCAGCCCAAGCCGCAGGCGCAACGCATTGGAGGAACAAAAGTTCAAAAGTGAACATTTGCCCCGAAGAAATGACGGGCGACGGAGGCTCGGCCGCCTGCGTTGGCCGCCCAGTGATGTCTGAGTTGGGTCAAAAGCGTTGATATGACGCTCGGCTGCAAAACTTCCGGTTTGCCTCAACGAGCCGAGATCTAGCTGCACCGCGTCAACAGAAGCGATGGGCTAACAAGCGACATGTCATTGAGTGGATAAATGAAGGGGAACGCCAGCTGAAATGACCGGCCGTTGGTCCTCTACTTGGGCGAAATTCACTTTGAGACACTGCCGAGGCGGCCTCACTTACGTGGAAACTTCGCCACCAAGCGGGACATCTGCCAAACCTGAACATCTTTTCCATCAATGAACTGGCGCGCCTTTTCGGTGGCATCTTGATCGTCGGCGCACTTTATTATTTGAGGCGGTTGATAGATGCGACCATCGGCTTCAATAAAATAGACGCGGTATTCTGGCATAGCCGAACTCCCGAAGGGCGGGAGCGCTACGCTCTCAGTCACCGATAACTGCCTAGGATGGGGCGATGATGCAAAGAGTGTAACACGATTACCCTAGTTTCGGCGTACCTTTGCGAAAAATTCCAAATTTACCGTCAGGTCGGTCGGCTTAAACTCTGACTTCGAACATGCCGCTATCTCTGCGCGAACTCACACTGTGTGCCAGAATACGTGAAGGAGGCCGCCGTTGCGGCGGTGCGGCTCTACATGAAGCCTGGTCTTTTGGGCCTCGAACTCGGCCACAAACCGGGCAATGCGCTCAGGCGTCTGATCAAGTAACCGGTCGCTATGCCCGAAGATGCGAACGATCGTCCGTGCAGAC
This sequence comes from Bradyrhizobium guangdongense, assembly GCF_006483445.1. Taxonomy (GTDB): domain Bacteria; phylum Pseudomonadota; class Alphaproteobacteria; order Rhizobiales; family Xanthobacteraceae; genus Bradyrhizobium; species Bradyrhizobium guangdongense_A. Next base: position 46,591 of record NZ_PPPT01000146.1, read on the forward strand.
CGCAGATTTGTTCCTGTAGTCTTACCCTGTCACGGGTGCTTTGACTTGTCGTTCGGTCTTTCGCTGCTTGCCGGTACGTCCTTCGCTTCTTCTTCGGCAAGGAGCTTTCGAATGATGTTCCGCTTCTCCTCGTCCCGCTCTTCTTCAAGGAGCTTGCGATAGTAGCGGATGTTTTCATTGCGAATGAAGCGTTCCATCATGCATTTCCTCGCAGCACTCGACGCACTATTTTAGCGCAAGACTTAACGAGTTCAACTGGCGCGCTGGCGGTCGGGCGGCCCCGAAGCCTGCTATGGGTCAAGTTCTGACCTCGAGGGTCTCTGGTGGCAGGTCCGCTCCACTTCCAAAAGCGGACATCGCAGCCGCCGAACACTTAATGAGTACATGCCCTGGTCCGGAGGGGACCCGATGCAAGTTTGGCAATGATGACATTATGCCACTGATTTGCCCGACGGGTCAAGCCATTTTTCTGAAAAAACGTATTACGAAATTTCTACTGTGCATGGGGTTGTTTTCAAATTTTGGGCGGCCGGGCCCAAACCGACCCGCGGTTCCACAGGGGAATGCCGGTCAGGTCGCTTCGGCGCGCAGCAACCCGCCTGCAGCCCGTGCGCGGCACTGGGCGGCGACGGTGCGCAGCAGCCGGATCGTGAACAGGTCGAGCGTCCGCTTCAGCGGCCGCCCGGCGCGGGCCGCCAGGGCCATAGCTTGGGTGAACGCCTTCATGGGACGTCTCCGAAGGGGTGGATCATCTGGTCCAGCTTTTAGCCGGTCCGCGACCGGATATATGTGCGGCAGATCACATGTTGGCCGCCGCCCGTCGAACCGGCCGTGCCATCTTGTGTCCAGGGCCGAATCGTATTGTGTAGCGCCCGCCTCGCCCCGTCAGCCGCGAGGTATCGATATGGAGACCCTATGCCAGCCAACGGCCAAAGCCCCGCCCGCGACGCGAAAGTCCTGCTGCTCGAAGGCGTGAACGACAGTGCTGTGGACCTGTTCCGGACTGCCGGCTTCACCAATGTCGAGCGGCTGACCAAGGCGCTCGACGGCGAGGCGCTGCGGCGGGCCATGCAGGGCGTGTCGCTGCTCGGCATCCGCTCCCGCACCCAGTTGACCGCCGACGTGCTCGCCGCCACCGACCAATTGCTGGGGGTCGGCTGCTTCAGCGTCGGCACCAACCAGGTCGACCTCGCCGCCGCGCGCAGGCGCGGCATTCCCGTGTTCAACGCGCCGTTCTCCAACACCCGCAGCGTGGCCGAGCTCGTGATCGGCGAGATCGTGATGCTGCTGCGCCGGATCTTTCCGCGCTCGGTCGAGGCGCATGCGGGCGGCTGGGACAAATCGGCGACCGGCAGCCGCGAGGTGCGGGGACGCACGCTCGGCATCGTCG
>NZ_PPPT01000147.1 GCF_006483445.1 Bradyrhizobium guangdongense
CTTGTCCTGCCATGTCATCCGCGAGATGACATGGCAGGACAAGGAGTCGCGCTGGCTGGTCGAGACTGATCGCGGCGACAAAATTCGCGCGCGCTTCGTCATCCTGGCCGGTGGTCCGCTGAGCCGACCAAAGCTGCCGGGTATCCCCGGTATCGAGACGTTCAAAGGCCACACCTTCCACACCAGCCGTTGGGACTACGCCTACACCGGCGGAACGGCCGAGGGGAATCTCACCGGCCTTGCCGACAAGCGCGTCGGCATCATCGGCACCGGTGCGACATCAGTGCAATGCGTTCCGCATCTGGGACGCTCGGCAAAGGAGCTGTACGTCTTCCAGCGCACGCCCTCTGCGATCGGCGTGCGCGATGACCGTCCGACGGACGAAGCCTGGGCGAAAAGCCTGAAGCCCGGCTGGCAGCGCGAGCGCATGGACAATTTCACCGCCGTCATCTCGGGCGAACCGTTCGAGCAGGATCTGGTCCAGGATGGCTGGACCGGCCTGCTCGGCGAGATCCTGCTGGCGCCGCGCCGCCAGCCGCAGCCGGTGACCTCGATGGAACAGGCGCTGAGGGTGATCGAGCAGGCCGACTACGCCAAGATGGAGCAGATCCGCGCGCGCGTCGATGCGCTGGTCGAGGACCCCGCCACCGCGGAGGCGCTCAAACCCTGGTACAAGGCCTTTTGCAAGCGGCCATGCTTCCACGACGAATATCTCCAGACCTTCAATCGGCCGAACGTGCATCTCGTCGACACCAAAGGGCAGGGCGTCGAGCGCATCACCGAGAACGCCGTCGTCGTGGACGGCAAGGCCTACGAGCTCGACTGCCTGATCTATGCCAGCGGTTTCGAGGTCGGCACCGATTATGCGCGCCGCATGGGTTTTGAGGTCTATGGCCGCGACGGCCTCAGCCTCAGTGAACGCTGGTGCGGCGGCGTGCAGACGCTGCACGGCTTCTACAGCCGCGGCTTTCCGAACTGCTTCCTCATCGTCACCGTGCAGGCCGGCCAGAGCGCAAACTTTCCGCACATCATCGACGAGCAGACCCAGCACATCGCTTATGTCATCAAGGAGGCGCGCAAACGCGGCGCACGGACGCTGGAACCGACCATTGCGGCGGAGAATGCCTGGGTCGACGAGGTCGTGCGCGCCGCGCTCGGGCGCCAGACCTATCTCGCCGAATGCACGCCCGGCTATTACAACAATGAAGGCGTGTTCGATCCGATCGCCGCCCGCAACAGCCAGTATTGGCGCGGCCCGGTCGCGTTCCTCAGGCTGCTCGATCGCTGGCGCAAGGACGGCCAGCTCGAGGGGCTGGAGCTGACATATGAGACGGCCGCATCTCCGGCCCTGGCCAAATGATGATTCCGACCGGCGCAACGCGGCTCTACGTCATCGTCGGCGATCCCATTGCGCAGGTGCGTTCGCCGGCCGGTGTGACGGAAGAGTTTGTCGCGCGCGGCCGTAACTCCATCCTCGTTCCTGTGCAGGTCGCACCCGCTGATTTGCCAGATTTCCTCTCGGTGGCGGCGCGGCTGAAGAATCTCGACGGCATCGTGGCGACCATTCCGCACAAATTCGCCTGCTACCAGGCCTGCGCGAGCGCGACCGATCGCGCGCATTTCCTGCAAACAGTGAACCTGATGCGCCGCCGTGCGGACGGCACATGGCATGGCGACATGGTCGATGGCCTCGGCTTCCTCGGGGCCGCGCGATCGAAAGGGATCGACCCCCGCGGGATGCGCGCCCTGCTGGTCGGTGCGGGCGGGGCAGGCTCAGCCATCGCACTTGCACTGGTCGAAGCCGGCGTCAGCGAGATCGCCATTCACGATAGCGCGACCGAGCGTCGCGATGCGCTGATCGACCGGCTCAACCAGCTCGGCAAGGGCCATGCGCGGGTGGGCTCCGCTGATCCCACAGGCTTCGATTTCGTCGCCAACGCGACGCCCGCCGGCATGAAGGAAGGCGATCCGTTGCCCGTCGACGTCACGAAGCTGACACCATCGACTTATTGCGGCTGCGTCATCACCGTGCCCGAAATCCCGCCCTTCATCACGGCCGCGCGAAAGATCGGCTGCGTCACCGCGACCGGAACCGATATGTACCGGCAGCATCAGGGCATCATTGTGGACTTTCTACTCGGGCAGAGCGGCGAATAAGGCGTCGGAGTGTGACCGTTCATCGCGTGTCAAGCCTCTCGCGTACTCCGATTGACGGCGTCGCGGCTTGAGAAATTCACAGTGCCGTAGGATCATGCGACTTGATTTCACGACAAGGATTTTCGAATGACCAAGGCCAGGACGATCGCGACGGCTTTTCTCGGCACGATGCTTCTCGCGGCGGCCACGCCACGCGCCGAGGCTGCGCAGTGCGGCAGCTCGCCGGCCGGCTTCGAGGCCTGGAAGCGCGAATTCAGCGCCGAGGCGCAAGGCAAAGGCATCGGCCCGACCGCGATCGGCGCGCTGATGCAGGCAAACTATGCCAGCGCCACCATCAATGCCGACCGCAGCCAGCGCAGCTTCTCGCTGACGCTCGATCAGTTCCTCGCCAAGCGCGGCGCCACCACCATCGTTGCCAAGGGCCGGCAGCTCAAGCAGTCGCAGGCGGCGTTGTTCTCCTCGATCCAGCAGCGCTATGGCGTGCCGCCGGGGCCGTTGATCGCGATCTGGGGCATGGAGACGGGCTTTGGCAGCCAGCGCGGCAACCAGAACATGCTGTCGTCGATTGCGACGCTGGCCTATGACTGCCGCCGTCCGGAGTTCTTCACCGACCAGCTCTATGCGGCGCTGAAACTGATCGACCGTGGCGTGCTGACAGGCGCAACCCGCGGCTCCATGCATGGCGAGGTCGGCCAGACCCAGTTCATGCCGAAGAACATCTTGGCCTATGGCACCGGCAATCTCGAAAATTCAGCCAACGCGCTCAATTCGACCGCTGCGTTCCTGAAGGCGCATGGCTGGCGGGCAGGGGCCGGCTATCAACCCGGCGAGCCGAACTTTGCCGCCATCGAGGCCTGGAATGCCGCGGGCGTGTACCAGAAGGCCATCGCGTTGATGGGCCGGCAAATCGACGAGGGCGGCGGTCAGGCCGCCCGCTGATATTCAGTGCGTCATACGATAGGCGTCGAGCGCGTGGGCTGCGAAAACGCCGATGCTGCAGAGGGCGAGAAGGGCGGAAATCAGCTCGATCATAGCTCGTCCTCCCGCAGGGGCAGAGCGACGAGGCATTGGCCGCAGGCATAGTCCGAGATCAGGTTGAGAAGGAATTCCATGGTGGCCGTCCCTGTCTAATTTTGCAGGGAGGATAGGCGTCCCTCTGTTTCAAGAATGTTTCGTGCATCTGGGAAAGGGGTTTCGTCGGAACCCCGGAAATGATCGAGGTTTCTCATGGCGCCGGTCGAATGGTTCGACGATCTCACGGTCGGGATGCGGTTCAGGTCGGGCGAGGTGAAGGTCACCGAGGCCGACATCAAGCGGTTTGCCGCCGAGTTCGACCCGCAGCCGATGCATCTCGATGACGAGGCCGCAAAAAAGACCCTCTTTAGGGGCCTCGCTGCGTCAGGATGGCACACCGCTGCCATCGCAATGAACCTTGCCGTGCAGATACGTCCCTTCGGCCCGCACCCCCTGATCGGGGCTGGTGTGGACGGGTTGCGCTGGACGATGCCGGTGCGCGCCGACGACATTCTCCATCTCGAAGGCGAGGTGATGAGCCTGACCCCGTCGAAGACCAAGCCGCAGGGCATCGCGCTGGTGAAGTGGTCCATGTTCAATCAGAAGGGGGAGGAGGTCTACACCTTCACCCCGATTGCGATCGTGCCGCGCAGGCCTCAGGCCTGACGAAGCGCTCTACCCCTGCAGGATAGCTTCGATCCGCCGCGCGGCGCGCAGCAGCGTCCTGTCCGCGCCGCGCCGCGCGATGATTTGCAGGCCGAATGGAAGTCCCTTGTCGTCCTTGCCACACGGAATCGAAATCGCCGGCAGCCGGGCGTGATTGACGAAGGGCGTGAAGACCGCATGCCCGCGTGGGCTCGCAGGCCGGCCGCCGATCGTGTCAGGACCAAGCTGTGTGAACGGCCAGGCGACGCAAGGCACGGTCGGCGTCAGCAGCAGATCGACCTCGCCGAAGAGGAGCGCGAAGGCCTGCGCAATCGCGGCGCTGGCGCCGAGCGCGGCCCCAACCTCCGCGCCCGACCAAGACAGCCCGCGCTCGATCTGCTTGGCGATATTAGGATCGAACACGGTGGGGTCGCGGCGAAACGCGTCGCCATAAAGCGCGGCGAGGCCGGCGTGCTGAAGAGGCATGATGGCCTCTTCAGTGGCACCCGCCGGCCAGACGGGATCGCGTTGTGTGATCCGAAGCCCGCTCACGGACAGACGGTCGGCGGCGAGGGCAACGCCGTTGGCGACAGCCTGGTCGACGGCCACGTCGAAGCCGAGGCGTGGCGAAAAGGCGATGCGCGCGCTCGAGAGGTCATCGGCATCGTCCGCGATGATGGCAGAGTCGGGATCGCGCGGATCGAAACCGGCCATGCTCTCGAATGCGAGCGCGACGTCGGCGACGTGCGCTGCGATCGGCGCGATGACGGACAGGCCGAAGAAGGGCTCGGCAAAGCCCGGGCCATACGGGATGGCGCCATAAGACGGCTTGAAGCCGACCACGCCGACATGGGCCGGCGGTCTCCGGCTGGAGCCGCCCGCATCGGTGCCGATCGCGAGCGGAACGAGGCCGGCCGCGACCGCGGTGGCCGGTCCGCCGGAGGAGCCGCCCGGGGTGAGCTCCGGGTTGAGCGGATGCCGCGTCGGCCCGAACAGCGGCGAGGTCGTGACGCCCTTGCAGGCGAACTCGGACGTGGCGCCGATGCCGACGATGACGGCGCCGGCCTTGCGCAGCCGTTCGACCGCGATGGCGTCACGCGGCGCGACGAAGTCGGCGAACAGCCGCGAGCCCTGCGTCACGCGCCAGCCGCCGACCCAGATATTGTCCTTCACCACGATCGGCACGCCGGCGAGCGGCATGGTCTCGCCGGCTGCGCGGCGACGATCGACCGTGGCGGCATCGACCAGCGTCTGCGCGGGATCGATCGTGACCACCGCATTCAGCGCGGCTGCCGCTTCGATCCGGTCGAGCACGGCCTGCGCCATCGCGACGGCGGATATTCGTCCTGCCGCGACGTCGGCTGCAATGTCATACGCGTTGAGCCTCGCATCCATCATTTGTCTCCGCGCATCAGCGCCAATGTGCCGCAGAAGGCGAGCACGGCCAGCACGACGAACGCGGTGCCAAGGCCCGCGACGGCATCGATAACCGAGACCAGCGCCGGTGCAATCAGGAGCCCGGCATAGGACGCCGTCAAGACCGCACCGGTCGTCTCGCCGATACGATCCTGCGGCGCGAGCCGTGCGATCTCGGCGAGAAACACGCCGTTCCATCCTGACGCGGTCAGCCCGAACAGCGTCGCGGCGATGAATTGTCCGGCAGGGCCGAGCGATGCGCCATAGGCGCCGAGGAGCGCGGCACAAAACGCCATGCCCAGTCCAATGACGATCAGGATCATGCGCGAGGCATTGAGACGCATCGCCGCAAAGCCCCAGCCGAGCCGACCGGCGAGCCCGCCGGCTTGCGCGCAGGCGAGCGCCATGCCGGCCTCGATGTGGCTCAGCCCGAGCTCGCGCGTTCCAAAAATCACGAAGCAGGTGTTGAGCGAGACCTGCATGGCGCTGAACGGCATCGAAGCCAGCGCCAGTGCGGCGATCCGCCGGTCTGCGGTCGCAAGCGTAATCCGCGCGCGCATCCCGAGTTGTGCGGGTGCGGTCGTGAGCCCGCTATAGGCAGGCCTCAGCCGTTCAAACAGGAGAATGCCCACGAGCGCGCTGACACCGACCGCGGCGTAGCACCAGTGCGGCCCCAGCGAGAGTGCGATCGCCGGCAGGGCGATCGACCCAAGCACGGCACCGATCTGGTTGCCGGTCTGGCGCACCGAGAACACGAAAGCGCGCTGCTCGTTCGTTACCAGCTTTGCCAGCAGCGCAGTACTCGCGGGCGTCTCCGGACCGAAGGCGAGGCCGAGGCAGAGGCCGGCGGCGAGCAGCGCGGCCGTTGATCCCAGCGAGGCCAACGCCATGCTGAGCACAATTGCCGCTGCACACAGGCTCGCCACCCGAAGCGAGCCGAGGCGCGTGATGATGCCGCCGCCCCAGAACGAGGCCAGGATGCCGACGGCAAAGACCGCTGACGAAAACGTCGAAAGCTGCCAGACTTCGATATGTGCCCTTGGCGCGACCACCCCCGGCGCGAACAGCGCCAGCGCAACCAGGGCCTGGAGCCAGGTCATCGCGCCAAGCGCCGGCAGCAGCGCCGGCGCTGGTCTTGCGGCTGCGTCTGCGTCTATCATGGCGGCGAGTTGAGCGAAGGGAGCACGAATTGGCAGGCGGTATTTCCATTCATGCGGTCGATGTTGCGAGCGGCAAGCCCGCGCAGGGCCTGCGGGTCGAGATCTGGCGCATCGAGCCGGCGCGGGCACGCATTGCCGAGGGGCATCTTGCCGCGAACGGCGTGCTCGATCATCCCGTGACCAAGGGCGAGGGGGTCGAGACCGGCGTCTACGAGGTGCTGTTCCATCTCGGTGAGTTCTTTGCGGATGCCAACGGCTTCCTCTCGGTGACCCCGTTCCGGTTCAGGATAGCTGATGTCGACGAGCATTTTCATCTGCCGCTGAAGTTCACGCGCTGGGGCTATTCGCTGTTCCGCGGCGCCTGAGGACAGCGCGGTCGGGCTCAATTGGTCAGCCGCCGCGACAATCCGGTGACGCGCTCCATGATTGCCACAAGCGCGACGGTCGCGATGATCAGGACGCCCGAAAGTGCCGCGATCGTCACGTCGAGCTTGCCTTCGAGATCCTGCCACATCCGGATCGGCAGCATGTCGGTGGCGGCATCGCGCAGGAACAGCGACACCGGCACGTTGTCGAAGGACGACATGAACGCGATGAAGGCGCCGGCGATGATGCCGGGCCGGATCAGTGGCAGCACGATGCGGCGGAACGTGTAAGTCCGGCTGGCACCGAGGATCGCCGAGCTCTCCAGCAGCGTCGGCTCGAGTTGGGCCAGCGCCGCGATGGTGTTGCGTACGACATAGGGGACGCAGACCACGGTGTGGCCGATCACCAGCGTCAGCGGCGACACGGGCAGGCCGACCAGCGAGAACAGCATCAGGGCTGCGAGACCGAAGGCGAGCGCCGGCAGAACCAGCGGCGACATGAACAGCGAATCCAGCAGCTTTGCCGACAGCGTCCGTGACCGCGAGATGGCGAGCGCGGCCGCAACGCCCAGCACGATCGATAGCCCCGTGGCCCACAGCGCCACGATCAGGCTGTTCTTGGCCGCGAAGTGCAACTGCCATGCGTTCCACAGTTCGACATACCAGCGCATCGAATAGCCCGGCGGCGGGAACCGAAGCGAAAAGCCGCTGGTGAAGGAGACGATCAGCACCACGAGCGACGGCGCGATGATGATGATCAGCGCGATCAACGCGATCGCGGTCATCACGATTTCGAAGCTGATGGCCTCCCAAGTGCGCTTGCGGCCGCTCATCAGGCGCCTCCATAGCCGCGCGACAGCCGGCCGAGCGTGGTGAAGACCGAGACGACGGCGAGCACGGCCAGCAGGAAGATGATCGAGATCGCCGATGCAAAGGGCCAGTTCTGCAGGGTCGAGGCCTGCTGGTAGAGATACATCGGCATGAACAGCATCTGGCCGCCGCCGATCAGCGATTGCGTGATGAAGGCGGTGATCGCTGCGGCGTAGGTCAGCGTGCAGCCGGCGATCACGCCGGGCAGCGACAGCGGCAGCACGATCCGCCAGAAGGTGCGCCAGCTTCCGGCACCGAGCGAGCAGGAGGCGTCGTCGAGATTGGGATCGATGCGGCCGAGCGCGGTGATCAGCGGCAGCGTCATCAAGGGCATCTGCACCTGCGCCAGCGCAATCACGACGCCGAACTGGGTATAGAGCAGTTTTAGCGGCGTATCGATCATGCCGAGCGACTGCAAGGTCGCGTTGATGATGCCCTGACGTCCCAGGATGACGATCCAGGCAAAAGTGCGGACCACGACGCTGGTGAGCAGCGGCAAGAGCACGATCAGGATGATCACGGTCTGCAATCGCGGGCCGACCCGCTGATAGAGCCATGCGATGGGAAAGCCGAGCACGAGGCAAACGGCGGTGACCTCGGCGCCCAGCAACAGCGTCGAGCCGAGCACGCTGAGGCTGAAGGGATCGGTCAGGAAGTGGAGATACTGGCCGATCCCCCAATGGAGACCGGCCGTATCGTTGTGCAGCGAGAGCCAGAGCAGTTGCAGCAGCGGCGCGACGAAGAAGACCAGAAAGAACAGCGCCAGCGGCACTGCCAGTCCCATCCCGTAGGATGTCACGTCGCGTGAGGCCGGTGCTGCGCCCATGGCGATGCCCTTAAAGCTTGATCTCGCGGTTGAAGCGTTCGATCCAGGCCGAGCGCTGCTCGTTGATCTTCTTCCAGTCCTGGAACACGAATTTTTTCTTCAGCTCGGCCGTGTCCTTGGCCAGCACGCGTGCGATCTCGCCGCCCATCGTGACCTTGGAATTGGTCGGCACGATCAGGTAGGGCGGGTTCATTAGCGTGGTCTGCACCTCCGGCGTCAGCGCGGCCTCGATCAGTTTGAAGGCGAGCTCGCGGTTCGGCGAATTCTTGACGATGTGGATGGTGGTCTTGAACGCGATGGCGCCTTCCTTCGGTGCCACGAATTCGACCGGCACGCCGCGCGCTTTGAGGATCTGGATGGCGTTGAAATTGCCGGGCGAGATGTCGATCTGGCCCTGCTGGAACAGCGTTGCCAGCGCGCCGGGATTGGCAGCGACCGCAGCGAGGTTGGGTTTCAGCTCTTCCAGCGCCTTGAAGCCGGGATCGACATTGGCCTCCGAACCGCCGCGCATTTTCGCGATTTCGACCAGCCAACCGGTGCCGAGTGTCGAGTTCAGATTGGTGATGCCGACGCGGCCCTTGAACTCGGGTTTCCAGAGATCGGCCCATGAGGTCGGCGGAGTCTTCACCGCTTCGGGGTTATAGGTGAGGCCGACCACCTGGAAGAACGGCGCCGGTCCCGTCGGCTCCTGCGCTTCGGCGATCAGGTCCTTGTAGTAGGCGCTTTTCTCGACCGGATAGGGTTCGACCAGATCCTGGCCGATCGCGAGCAGAGCGGGGCCGGGGTCGTGCAGCATCACGTCGATCGGCGGATTGGCCTTGGCGGCGTTGACCTTGGCGATCTGGTCGACCGACAGCATGGGGTCAAGCACGATCTGCGCATCCGCATTCGCCTTGCGAAAGGCGGGCACCAGCACGGCCTTGTGCGCCTCTTCCCAGCTTCCGGTGAAGGTCGCAAACACCAGCGGCCGAGCCTGGGCATAGCTCAATCCGGGAAAGGCTTTCATCGCACCGAGTGTCAGCGCGGTCGTCAGCAGGCTTCTGCGATTGAGGTTCATGTCGGGCTCCGTTGCACGAGTTACTGTTGCTAAAGGGTTGCGGGAAATGCGTTGGCGAGTGCGGGGGCGAGCGGGGCGACGCGAACGGCAGCGCCATTCTCAAGCGCGTGCGTCTCGCCGATCCGCGCCTGCGAAACCTTGACGCCTGAGCCGTCGGCGGTCTTCACTTCGTGCACCACAGTCGCCCCAAGCGGCAGCGACATGCCGACCACGCCGGCAAAGCCGGTGTCGTCGCTGACGAATTGGAGGTGCTCGGGCCGGATGCACACGGTGACGCGGCCACCGTCAGCCAGCGCACCAGCCGCGGGCCGCGCGATGATTTCGGCCCCGGCATCGAGCCGCACCTTGGCGGCGGTGCGGTCGGAGGAGACGACAGTGCCGGGCATGCGGTTGGAGGAGCCGACGAACGTGTTCACGAACAGTGTCTGCGGACGGTCGTAGACGTCGGACGGCGTGCCGAACTGTTCGAGGCGGCCATGGCTCAGCACGGCGACGCGGTCGGCCATCGACAGGGCCTCTTCCTGGTCGTGCGTGACGATCAGCGTCGTGATGCCGGAGACGCGCTGCAGGCGCTTGACCTCGATCTGCATGTCGAGCCGAAGGTTCTTGTCGAGCGCGGCAAAGGGTTCGTCAAGCAGCAGGATCGACGGTTTGATCGCGAGCGCGCGGGCGAGCGCCACGCGTTGCTGTTGGCCGCCCGAGAGCTGCCGCGGCAGCCGTTCACCCATCGAGGGCAATTGCACGAGATCCAGCAGGCGCTGTGCCTCGCGCTGGCGCTCGGCCTTGTCGATGCCGCGCGCTGCGAGCCCGTAGGCCACGTTCTCGGAGATCGACAAATGGGGGAACAGCGCATAGTTCTGGAACACAATGCCGACGGCGCGGCGGTTCGGCGGCAGCGCGTCGACGATGTCGTCGCCGATGATGATGCGCCCTTGCGTCTGCGCGATGAAGCCGGCGATGATCCGCAGCAGGGTCGTCTTGCCGCAGCCGGAGGGGCCGAGCAGGGCGATGATCTCGCCGCCCTTGATGTCGAGGTTGATGTTCTCGACCGCGAGCGCGCCGCTGGGATAGCGGTGCGTGACGGCGTCGACGACGAGCGAACGGCCGCTGGGGCTGTCAGCCATGATGATGCCTCCCATTCTCCGGAAGGAGAAAGCAAGTCTCGTGCCCGAGGTGGTCGCTTTTCATGATCAGTTCGGGCAAGGTGGCGCGATGACATCTCAGCCATCGCCTTGCGACCTCACGGCCACAACTCTTGCGCGCGCGATCGCGCGTCGCGAGCTTTCCGCGCGCGAGGCCGTCGATGCGCATCTCGCGCGGATCGCGCGTGAGGACGCCGAATTGTGGGCGTTCGTGACTGTCGATGCGGAGGGTGTGCGCCGTGCAGCCGATGTCTGCGACGCGGCGCCCGCGCCGTTTGGTCCGTTGCATGGCGTACCCGTCGCAATCAAGGACCTCACCGACACTGCTGGGCTTACGACCACCTACGGCTCCGTGCTGTTTCGTGACCATGTGCCCGCGCAGGACGATCTCGTGGTTGAACGCCTGCGGCGCGCCGGCGCTGTTGTCATCGGCAAGACAAACACGCCGGAGTTCGGCTTCGGCGCTGTCTGCACCAACCGGCTGTGCGGGCCGACGCGCAATCCCTTCGACAAGGCTCTCACCTCCGGTGGGTCGTCCGGCGGCTCCGCCGTCGCTGTAGCTTCCCGCATGGTGCCGCTGGCGCACGGCACCGATTTCGGCGGCTCGGTGCGCACGCCCGCAAGTTTTTGCGACGTCGCCTCGATCCGGCCGACACCCGGCCGCATTGCTTCGCCGCGCCGGCCGCTCGGCTGGGACATGCTGGCGACCCACGGTTTCCTGGCCCGCGACGTCGAGGATCTCGAGCTGGCGTTGTCCGTCTGCGCCGGTCGCGATGCGCGCGATCCACTTTCCATCGACGTTCCCAGCGATGATCGATCCCTCGCAGATCGTCCCCGGATCGCCGTCACGCCCGATTTCGGTGTCGCGACGGTCGCGCGCGAGGTTCGTGCACGGTTTGAGAAGGCCTGCGAGGCGCTGGCGCGCATCGCCGATCTCGCACCGTCCTCGCCCGATTGCGGCGGCGCGATCGAAACGTTTCGCACCCTGCGCGCGGCGCACATCGCCAACAGTTACGGCGATCTCCTGAAGACGCGACGCGCCGAGCTCACGCCCACCGTGATCTGGAACATCGAGGCCGGCGCCAAGCTCTCGGCGGAGGATTATCTCAACGCCGAGCGCCGCCGCACCGCGATCTATCGCAGCTTTCGCGAGCTGTTCACCCGCGCCGATTTCCTCGTCGCGCCGGCGGCCTCCGTGTTTCCCTGGCCGAACGAGATCAGCGATGTCACCGCCATCGACGGCGCTCCACTGGAGACGCCGATCGACTATCTCGCCATCACCTTCATCGTGTCGCTGGTCGGCTTCCCGGTCCTGACCCTGCCGACGCGCCGGGGTGTGAACGAGATGCCCTTCGGCATCCAGATCATCGCGCCGCCCGGCTGCGAATCCCGCCTGTTTGCCTTCGGCCGCACTCTCGAAAACAAGCTGGGGTTTGCGCATCGCCGGCCGCCTACCTGATCAGATGTCGCGATGTTCGAGCCGCGCGGCGAGCGCGGCGGCAAGGCCGGTGGTCGGCTTGGCGTTGGGTCGGCGGTATGTTCCCGCAGTCGCCTTGCGCAGGCGAAGCGCGGCCAGCGCCTCGGCCTGTTTCACCGCCGCCACGACTTGATCGATCACGGGGACGGGGACCTGGTCGGCCACGCGCTCGGCAAGGCCGGACAGGGGCGCGCCCGCAAAAATCAGCACGTCGGCCTCGTCCTCGATGACGGCGCGGTTGGCGAGCGCGACGAGAAGGTCCTCCTTTTCGGTTGCGACGTCGGAGATGTGCGCGAAGGACTGATCGAGCATGCGGATGCCGGCGCAGCGCTCCCACAGTCCATGCGCGCGGACGCATTCCTCGTACCAGGGACCGAGCGCCTGGGCGAAGGTGACGATGGCAAAGCGTCGTCCGGCCATGCAGGCCGTCAGCATCGCGGCTTCCGCAAGCCCGATGACGGGAATATCGAACAGCTCGCGCGCGGCGAACAGGCCGGGATCGCCGAAGGCGGCGATGATGGCGGCGTCGACCTCATGATGGCGTTCGGCGAGCATCTCGAGCGCGATGGCGCCGCCGATCTGCGCCTCGGCGCGGGTGGCGATGTAGGGCACGCCGCGCGTCGCTGTGCAGGGGATGAGTTCTGTGCCCGGTGCAGCCGCGCGCTGTCCGACGTCCAGCATGAGGCGCGTGATCTCGCCGCTGATATTGGGGTTGAGCAGGAGCACCTTCATGGCCGACCTGCCCGGAGGTTGGGCTTGGCGAGCACTTCGAGGAGCGCCGTGCCGGTCCGGTAGACATGTGCGAAGAGCAGGCGCCCGGCAGCCTCGCTGTCGCGCGCTTCCAGCGCTTGTAAAATGCCGGCGTGCTCGTCGACCGAATTGCTCCAGCGGCGGTCGGCGCCGAGCGCGAGATAGCGGGCACGTTCGGCGCGCGAGAGCAGCGTTTCATGCGCCTCCCGAAGCGGCGCGTTGCGGGCCAATCGCACGATCGTCGCGTGGATCTCGCCATTGAGCGCAAAATAATCGTCGAGCTTGCCGTCGCGGTGAAAGCCTTCCATGCGGGTCTGGAGCGTGTGCAACCGCTGCAGGTCACGCTCGGTGGCGCGCGCAGCGGCGAGCTCGGCGGCGAGGCGTTCGATGCCGGCCAGCGCCTCGAACAGCTCCAGAATGCCGTCGGTCGCAAGATCGGTGATGCGCGGGCTGCGGTTGGGCCTGAGTTCGATCAGGCCCTCGGCGGCGAGGACCTTCATCGCCTCGCGCAGCGGCGTCCGTGAGACACCAAGCGACTTCGAGAGCTTTGTCTCTTGCGTCTGCGAGCCCGGCGGCAGCTCGCCGCGGATGATCATCGTCCGCATCCGCGCCGCGGCGCGCTCATGCAGCCCCATGCGCTTGAGCTTCAACGGCCTGCGTCCGCCTTGAGCGTCGGTTTGCTTCTGCACGCGTGCCTCACCTGTTGGAATTGATCCTAGCCGGGCATCGTCGAAACCGTCGCCCAAAATATCATCATAGCGCGCTGAAAATGAAGACATAACGGTGAAATTGCATGCAGTGTGCAATTGGCTGTTGCGCCGCGGGAAAGGGCGGCGGAAGATTGCATACGGGCTGCAGCCGCGATGACTTTCGCGGTCCCGACGGACAGGAATGCAATGACCGCTCAGCGCAAACGCCTCGGCATGATCACGCCTTCGTCGAATTCGGTACTTGAGCCCGTGACTGCCGCCATGCTGGCCGACGTTGCTGGAATCACTGCGCATTTCTCGCGCTTTCGCGTCACCGAGATCGCGCTCGATCAGGCCGCGCTGAACCAGTTCGATGCATCGGTGATGCTGCCGGCCGCGGATCTGCTGGCGGACGCCAAGGTGGATGCCATCGCCTGGAACGGGACGTCCGCAAGCTGGCTCGGCATCGATCGCGACAAAACCCTGTGCGAGGCGATCACGGCGCGGACCGGTGCGCCCGCAACGACATCCACACTGGCCTCGATCGATGCAGTGCGGGCGCTCGGTGCTGCGCGCGTCGGCTTCGTCACGCCCTATATCGACGACGTGCAGACGCGCATTGGCGAGGTCTGGAAGCAGGCCGGCATCGCCTGCCACGCCGAGCGTCATCTGCGACTACGTGACAATTTCTCCTTCGGCGAGGTCCAGGCAGCGACGATCGCCGAGATGATCCGTGCGGTCGCCGGCGAGGGCGCCGATGCGGTGGTCGTTCTCTGCACCAATCTGGATGGCGCAGCACTTGCAGCCTCGCTCGAGAGCGAATTGGATATCGCGGTGCTGGACTCGGTTGCGGTCACGCTCTGGCGGACCATGGGGCTGGCCGGAGCCGACCCCAGGGTGTTGTCGGGTTGGGGTCGCATCTTCCAGACGACCGCGCGGGTAAATTGACGGAGGGTTTGGTGACACAGCTTGATCTTGCCATTCGCGGCGGAACGATCGTGACGGCGAGCGACGAATTCCGCGCCGACATCGGTATCCGCGACGGCCGTATCGTCAGCATCGCCGATGGCATCGAAGGCGCCGCGCGCGAGATCGACGCCACCGGCCTGCTGGCGCTGCCGGGCGGCATCGACAGCCACGTCCACATCTCGCAGGCCTCCGGCCCCGACGTGGTGATGGCCGATGACTTTGCCTCGGCCACGCGATCGGCTGCAGCCGGCGGCAACACCATGGTGCTGCCCTTTGCGCTGCAGGAGAAGGGCACCTCGCTGCGCGCTTGCGTCGAGGCCTATCGCAAGCTCGCGGAAGGCGAATGCTACATCGACACCGCGTTCCATCTCATCATTTCCGATCCGACCGCGGTCGTGCTGGGGCAGGAGCTGCCAGCGCTGGTCAAGGACGGCTACACCTCGTTCAAGGTGTTCATGACCTATGACGACCTCGTGCTCAGCGACAAGCAGCTTCTCGAGGTGTTCGAGGTCGCGCGCCGCGAGGAGGCGCTGGTGATGGTCCATTGCGAGGGCTATGACGCCATCCGCTTCCTCACCGCAAAGCTCGAGCGGGAAGGGCACATTGCGCCCTATTTCCACGGCGTGTCCCGCCCGCAGGCCGTCGAGCGCGAGGCGACGCATCGCGCCATCAGCCATTCCGAGATCGTCGGCGTGCCCATCATGATCGTGCACGTCTCCGGCCGCGAGGCGATGGAGCAGGTGCGCTGGGCCCAGCAGCGCGGATTGCCCGTGCATGCCGAGACCTGTCCGCAATACATCACGCTGACGGCCGAGGACATGAAGGGCCTCAACATGGACATGAGCGGCGCAAAGTATGTCTGCTCGCCGCCGCCGCGCGATGTCGAGAGCCAGCAGGCGATCTGGGAGGGTATCACGACGGGCGTGTTCCAGACCTTCTCGTCCGATCACTGCCCGTTCCGCTACGACGATCCCAAGGGCAAGCTGACGCCGAATGCGCGCACCTCGTTCCGCTGGGTGCCGAACGGCATTCCCGGCGTCGAGACGCGGCTGCCGGTGTTCTTCTCCGAGGGCGTCTCGAAGGGGCGCATCTCCTTGCAACAATTCGTCGAGCTGACCGCGACCAACCACGCAAAAATCTACGGCCTCTATCCGCGCAAGGGCTCGATCGGCATCGGTTTCGACGCCGACATCGTGCTCTGGGATCCGAAGCTGAAAAAAGCCATTCGCCAGGCCGACCTGCACCACTGCTCCGACTACACGCCCTGGGAGGGCTTTGAGGTCACGGGCTGGCCGGTCACCACCATTGCCCGAGGGCGCGTGGTCTACGAGGGCGGCAAGATCGTCGGCAGCAAGGGAGCGGGCGAGCTGTTGAGCCGCGGCAAGTCGAGCCTGGTTTGAACACCCCTGCGACGGGATATCAGTCGCGCGCGCAGTGGTTGAAGCCCGTGCCGCCTGCTATGCTCGGGCAAACAGGCTGGGGAGGCTCACCATGAAGAAACTGCTTTTCGTCACCGCGTTGCTCGCGGGATTTGCGTGTGCGCCGGTGCTCGCCCAGCAGAGCAAGGTCGGCGACTGGACCGTCGAGAAGCGCACGCAGGACACCCACTGCAACGCCAGCCGCGGCTACAAGGACAAGGACGACGAGAACCGCGAATACGCAATCGTCATCACCTATTCCAAGGAGGCCATCGTCCTCGTCGCGATCTACGACGGGTGGGAGTGGGAGAAGACCGGCGAGATCCTGCGCGCCGATTTCGGCACCGACGACAAGGACATCATGGCGAAGGCCAAGTGGGAGGTCATGGACAAGACCACCGTGCGCGGCGTCTTCGAGTACAACCAGACGATCATGGACGCGCTGTCGAAGGCCAAGCGCATCACGCTCGATTTCGAGGATGACGACGACGACAGCATAGAGCTGCAGGTTCCCCGCTTCGGCGAAGCGCTCGCGGCGCTGAAATTCTGTGAGGAGAACAGGAAGTAGGGGGGACTGGATCAGGCGTGCTGCCGGGCATCGCCTGAAGCTGGCTGGGGAACCTGGATTCGAACCAAGACAAACAGAGTCAGAGTCTGTTGTGCTACCGTTACACCATTCCCCAACGGAATTGCCGAACGAATTCAATGGCTTATTGAAGTGATCGGCGGCGGCCGGCGGCGCTTTTGGCGCAAATCGCGGCTCGGGCGTGGAGGGGTTTCTACCCGCTCGCCCCCTGCCTTGCAAGCGCCGCGGTGGACGGGATTTTTGCGGTCCACGGGCAGGGCCCGCGCAGCGGCGGATGTCGGCGACGGGCGTTCAGCGGCGGTTTGCCTCAGCCCAAAATCGTCGGCCGGAGTCGGACCCGCAGCCCCAGCATCGTCCTTGGTGCGAGACATGACCCCAAGGAGATTCCCAATGCCCTATGTCGATGGTTTCGTGCTGGCCGTCTCGAAAGACAAGATCGACGCCTACAAGGCGCTCGCGGCGAAAGCCTGCGACGTCTGGATGGAGCACGGCGCGCTCGACTATGTCGAGTGCGTCGGCGACGACGTTCCCTATGGCGAGCTGACCTCCTTTCCGCGTGCCGTGATGGCGACCGAGAATGAGGTCGTGGTGTTTTCCTGGGTCGTCTACCGCGACCGGGAAGCCCGCGACGCCATCATGAAGAAGGTGATGGACGATCCGCGCCTCAAGGGAGGCGAGATGCCCTTTGACGGCAAGCGCATGATCTTTGGCGGCTTCAACACGCTGCTACAGGCGCGCGCGCCGGCGTGAACTGACCGCGTTCGCCCGTAGCCCGGATGGAGCGCAAGCGTAATCCGGGACTCGTGCCGCGCAGATCGAGTTGCGCCGGATTGCGCTGCGCTTCAGCCGGGCACCAAGGGATTGCGTTGCCCGACGGGCAAATCACGCCACGGATCGGTCAATCGCGCGGCTTCCAAATATTCCGATTGACCGAAATCACGACTTCGGATTATACGCAAGCTATCCCGGCCCGCCAAAAGGGACGTTTCGCGATCGTCACGAACCGTAGGCCGGGATGCGGTGGACGCGGCAGCGTCGGCGCGCGAGGCGGTGTGCAGGGCGGGTTACGCCTTTGAGCCATCGCGATCCGCGGGATCGACACGGCGCTGTAACGACGTCCGTCGCCGGCCTGGCGAGTGAGCGCACGCAAGCTCGCCGATGTCCGGTGGCGACGTTCCGCGGACGGCAAAAGCGTGTGGTCCTGGCGCCCGGAGTCTGGCGTCAAGGCTTGTGGTGATGCGAGCTGTCCGACCGGGCGCGCGCATCAGTGATCCGCAAGGCGACGGGGGCAAGAGTGCATCGCTCCCCGGGGAGAGCGCGCCATAAGCCGTAAAACCATTCGCGCAGGGAAGGCCGGACGTTTCGGCCAACACCTGTGGTCACCCCGTGCGCGTTTTCTCGCACGCGGATCGTGGGTGCCAGCCGGCGCCCGGCCTTCCCTGCGCCCTTCCTTCAATGAGAGGGCGAAGCGGCCAGCAAAGCTCGGGCATATCGCGCCGCGAGAACGCGAAGCCGCGTCGTCTCTTCGCAAGATCGCGCGGTTGCGTGGGCGGCCTCCCAATGCGGCATTGCGCAAATCCATTTCACCTTGCCGGTTCCAGGCCGGCATGCCATCTTCATCGCACCAGGAAGCCAAACGAAAAACAAAACGAAGGCGGGCGGCTGGCCCAAACCTGCTGGCCCAAACCTTCGCACATCAAGAAGCCTTGGTTGGGGAAACCCTTTGGGAGAGACATTTCATGAGATTTAAGCAGGTAGTTGGGCTGCTTTCCGCGGCCGCGATGTCGCTTGCGCTGGCGGGAGCCGCCAGCGCGCAGGACAAGACCGTCAAGATCGGCGTCATCCTGCCGATGTCCGGGGGCACGGCCTCGATCGGCGCTCACGCCAAGGCCGCGCTCGAGGTCGCCGTGGATGTCATCAACAACGCCCATCCCGAGCTCGCAAAACTTCCGCTGGCCAAGAATGCCAGGCTCGCCGGCCTCGGCGGCGCCAAGGTCGAGATCGTCATCGCCGACAACCAGGGCAGCCCCGCGACCGGCCAGAACCAGGCGCTGCGGCTGATCACCGAAGAGAAGGTGGTCGCGATCCTCGGCGCCTATCAGTCCGGCATCACGCTGACCGCGAGTGCCATTTCCGAGAAATACGGCATTCCCTTCCTGACGCCGGAATCGGTCGCCGCCAATCTCACCGAGCGCGGCTTCAAATGGTTCTTCCGCACTACGCCGATCGCGCCGGACTTCGTCCGCATCTACGATCAGTTCCTGATCGACATGAAGGCCGCGGGCGCCAAGACCGATACGATCGCGCTGGTCCATGACAACACCGAATACGGCTCGTCGGTCGCCAACACCATCGCCACCGGCTTCAAGGAGAAGGGCCGCGCCGGCGTCATCGACGTCGCCTATCCCGTCAACGCCACCGATGTGCAGTCGCAGGTGCTGCAGCTCAAGGACAAGAAGCCCGACG
>NZ_PPPT01000148.1 GCF_006483445.1 Bradyrhizobium guangdongense
ATCGAGCGCGCGGTGCGGCTCGCGCCGACCTCGGCCGGCGTCTATCGCATGCTCAATGCGAACAACGACGTGCTCTATGTCGGCAAGGCCAAGAACGTCAAAAAGCGCCTCTCCAATTACGCGCGCCAGAGCGCACCGCAGCCGGCGCGCATTTTGCGCATGATCGCTGCGACGGTGTCCGTGGAGATCGTCTCGACCACGACGGAGACCGAAGCGCTGCTGCTCGAAGCCAATCTCATCAAGCAGCTCAAGCCTCGATTCAACGTGCAACTGCGCGACGACAAGTCGTTTCCCTATATCCTGATCACCGGCGACCATTGGGCGCCGCAGATCCTGAAGCATCGTGGCGCGCAGTCGCGGCCCGGCCGCTATTTCGGACCGTTCGCCTCCGCCGGCGCCGTCAACCGCACCATCACGGCGCTGCAGCGTGCGTTCCTGATCCGCTCCTGCACCGATTCATTCTTCGAGAGCCGCACGCGGCCCTGCCTGCTGCACCAGATCCGCCGCTGCGCCGGCCCCTGCACGCGCGAGATCGACTTTCCCGGCTATGCGACGCTGGTGCGCGAGGCCACCGACTTCCTCTCCGGCAAGAGCCACGCTGTAAAGCAGGAGCTCGCCGGCGAGATGGAAAAGGCCGCAGGCGAGCTCGAATTCGAGACCGCCGCGCTCTACCGCGACCGTCTCGCCGCGCTGTCGGCGATCCAGTCGCAGCAGGGCATCAATCCGCGCACCGTGGAAGAGGCTGATGTGTTCGCTATCCACCAGGAGGGCGGCTTCTCCTGCGTCGAGGTGTTCTTCTTTCGCACCGGGCAGAACTGGGGCAACCGCGCCTATTTCCCGCGCGCGGAGAAGACGTTTACGCCGGAGGAAGTGCTGGGCTCGTTCCTCGCGCAGTTCTACGACGACAAGCCGCCACCAAAGATGGTGCTGCTGTCGCATGAGATCGAGGAGAGCGAGCTGCTCGCCAATGCACTGTCGATCAAGGCCGGCCGCAAGGTGGAAGTGTCCTCGCCCAAGCGCGGCGAGAAAAAGGAGCTCGTCACCCACGCGCTCACCAACGCGCGCGAGGCGCTGGGACGTAAGCTCGCGGATACCGCCACGCAAGGACGCCTGCTCGAGGCGATGGCGAGCACGCTGGCCCTGCCCCATCCGCCGAAGCGGATCGAGGTCTACGACAACAGCCATATCCAGGGCACCAACGCGGTTGGCGCCATGATCGTCGCCGGCCCCGACGGGTTCGTGAAGAACCAGTACCGCAAGTTCAATATCAAGTCCGAAGGGCTCACGCCCGGCGACGACTATGCGATGATGCGCGAGGTGCTGGAGCGCCGCTTCAAGCGCCTGATCAATCCGCCCGAGGATGCCGCCGGCAAGAGCAAGGACGATGATTTCCCGCAATGGCCCGACCTCGTGATCATCGACGGCGGCCGCGGCCAGCTCAACGCCGCCAAGGAGATTTTTGACCGCCTTGGCCTTAACCAGGTGTCGCTGATGGGGGTCGCCAAGGGGCCCGAGCGCGACGCCGGCCGCGAAACCCTGTTCATCCCGGGCCGGGAGGCGATCAAGCTCGAGCCGCGCGACCCCGTGCTCTATTTCATCCAGCGACTGCGGGACGAGGCCCACCGCTTCGTCATCGGCTCGCACCGTAAACTCCGCAAGAAGGACATCCGCGAGGCCGGTTTGCAGGAAATCCCGGGCATCGGCCCGTCACGCAAACGTGCCTTGCTGCACCATTTCGGAACCCTGAAGGAGATCGAGCGTGCCTCGATTGCCGATCTCGGCAAGGTTCCGGGAGTGAGCGCCGAAAGCGCTCGCAAGATTTTCGACTATTTCCATCCCCAGCCGGGATGAACTAAAGGGGATCAGCGGTCATA
This sequence comes from Bradyrhizobium guangdongense, assembly GCF_006483445.1. GTDB lineage: Bacteria > Pseudomonadota > Alphaproteobacteria > Rhizobiales > Xanthobacteraceae > Bradyrhizobium > Bradyrhizobium guangdongense_A. Next base: position 1,875 of record NZ_PPPT01000148.1, read on the forward strand.
TGGTCGTCGCCTGCACCCCTCATTGAGGGCCGGACGGTTGACCTTCATGCCGCAGCGGTATTGGTAGAACGAATGAACATCGCAACGACACGGGGGACCGCCAAGGGCTCGAACAAGAGCTCGATGTCCCTTCCGAACATGCTGACTTATGGCCGGATCGCCGCGATCCCGGTGGTGGTCGGATGTATCTATGCCCAGTCGATTCTGGACGGACCGCTCTGGCTGCGCTGGGTGGCGGTCGCCATCTTCATCGCGGCGGCGGTGACCGACTACCTCGACGGCTACTACGCCCGGATCTGGAATCAGCAATCCGCCTTCGGCCGGATGCTCGACCCCATCGCGGACAAGCTGCTGGTCGCCTCCTGCCTCCTGATGCTCGCCGCCGACGGGATCATCCACGGCTGGGCGCTGTGGGCTGCCATCGTCATCCTGTGCCGCGAGATCCTGGTGTCGGGCTTGCGGGAATATCTGGCCGCGCTCCGCGTCAGCGTGCCCGTCACGAAACTCGCCAAGTGGAAGACGACAGCGCAGCTCGTCGCGATCGGTTTCCTGCTCGCCGGCCCCGCCGGCGACGAAGTGGTGCCGGTGGTGACGCTGATCGGCCTCTTGTTGCTGTGGGCCTCGGCGCTGCTGACGATCTACACCGGCTACGATTATTTCCGCGCCGGCATCCATCACCTCATCAAGGAGGATGAGGGATGAAGGTGAAATATTTCGCCTGGGTGCGCGAGCGCGTCGGCAAGGCGGAAGAGACGATCGAGCCACCGGCAACCGTTCGCACCGTCGAAGAGTTGATCGCCTGGCTGTCCGGTCTGGGCGAGGCTTACGCTTATGCGTTCGAGAAGCCAAAAGTGATCCGCGCTGCGATCGACCATGCCCATGTCAAGCCGGACGCGGCGATCGCCGGCGCCCGCGAGATCGCGTTCTTCCCGCCGATGACCGGCGGCTGAACTTGCATGGCCACCCCCGTCACCATCCGCATCCAGCCAGACGATTTTGACGTCGCGCGCGAGATCGCAGCCTTGTCGCACGGGCGCACCGACATCGGCGCGGTCGTCAGCTTTTCCGGCATCTGCCGCGGTGACGAAGACGAGACGAAGATCGCAGCTCTGACGCTCGAACATTATCCCGGGATGGCCGAGGAAGAGATCGGCCGTCACGTCGACGAGGCGCTGTCGCGCTGGCCGCTGAACGGCGTCACCGTCATTCACCGTGTCGGACGGATCGAGCCGGGCCAGAACATCGTGCTGGTGGTCACGGCCTCGCAGCACCGCCAGGCGGCGTTCCAGGCCGCGGAGTTCTTGATGGACTATCTCAAGACCAGCGCGCCGTTCTGGAAGAAGGAAGAGTCGGCTGCCGGCAACGGCTGGGTCGAGGCCCATGCCCGCGACGATCAGGCCGCCGCACGCTGGACCAAATCCTGATGGCAAAAGCATCGAAAAAGCCCGCGCCCCGCGGCGCCGCGCCAAAACTTGCGAAGGTCGCCAGCGGCGAACTCGTGACGCTGTTCGATTTCGTGCGCTATGCCGTGAGCCGCTTCGTCGAGGCAAAGCTTGCCTTCGCGCATGGCACGACGGATCCGGTGGCCGAGGCGGCCTTTCTGGTTGGCGAGGCCCTGCACCTCCATCCCGACCAGTTCGAGATGTTTGCCAATGCCCGCGTCACGTCAGCGGAAGCCAAAACCATCGTCGCGCTGATTCACCAGCGGGTCACCACCCGCGAGCCGGCCGCCTATCTCGTCAACAAGGTCTACATGCGCGGCCTGCCCTTTTATGTCGACGAGCGCGTGATCGTGCCGCGCTCCTTCATCGGCGAATTGCTGGATTCGCACTTCGGCGGCGACGGCGAGGCAGGCTCGCTGATCGATGATCCCAGCGCTGTTGAGCGCGTGCTCGACCTCTGCACCGGCTCGGGCTGTCTCGCGATCCTCGCCGCGCATCATTTCCCGAATGCCGAGATCGACGCCGTCGACATCTCCAGGGGCGCGATCGAGGTCGCCACGCGCAACGTTGCCGATTATGGACTGGAGGATCGCCTCACTCTCCACCGCGGCGACCTCTTTGCGCCGCTGGGCGGCGCGCGCTATGACCTGATCATCTCCAACCCACCCTATGTCGATGCCGAAGGCATGGCTGCACTGCCCCCGGAATGCCGCGCCGAGCCAAAACTCGCCTTCGACGGCGGCGTCGACGGGCTGGACGTGGTGCGCCGCATCCTGCGCGAGGCGCCGGATCACCTCACACCGGAGGGTGGGCTGTTGTGCGAGATCGGCCGTGGCCGCGAGCGGATCGACGAAGCGTTTCCGGAACTGCCGCTGCTCTGGCTCGACACCGAGGACAGTGAAGGCGAAGTATTCTGGATCGCCGCCGTCGATCTCGGCTGAGCCACCACGTCCAGCGGAACAACTCAAACCGCGCCACGTTCATCCCCGAAGAATTGTCTGTCGGTCGGAGGATGTCCGCATGCTTGCGCCATCGGGTGAATTGCTGCGCGCTGGCGTGGCACTCAAGATCAATCACCTCAAGCGCGCCACGCAATCCTATCTGCGCGACCGCGCCAACCAGACCACCGGCCGGGTGACGTCCTATGCGGTTGCTGCGGGGTTGTTCGCTGCGGCGGGCTTGTTCGTCGTCGCAGCCCTCTTCGTCGGCCTGATCGCGCTGTATCGCTGGATTGCAATCGCTTACGGGCAATTCTGGGGGTTTGGCGCCGTCGGCGCGGTCCTGCTGGTGCTTGCTGCGATCCTTGCCGGTGTCGCCATGGCGCAGATGAAGCGTCGGCCAAGAACCATCGTCCCGTTGGCCAGCCGCCTGCGCGTCGCCATCGCAACGCCCCGGATTCCGCGCGGCACGGTCAAGGAAGCGGTGAAGGAGGTCGCGACCACGATCCCGCTGGTGCCGCTCGCGCCCGGCGAGAGGGGGCATCGCAATGGCAAAACCTCCCGGGCGGGCGGCAACCGACCGGTGCAGCTCGGCTTGATGCTCGCGGCCGTCGGCCTCCTGGGGTTCACCGCGGCGCGCAGGCGGCGCCACACTCACCAACTGGACGCATGATGACGCCGCGGCGCTCCGGCGAGCCCGATAGCTGGCTCCTGGTCGCCGCCACAACCATTTTCGTCCTGACGGCCGAACGCTACTTCGGCGACTATGTCACGTCGCGATCCGGCTCGGTCGCAGCACGCCGCAACGGTGAGGGCAACTCGCCCGAGACCGATCCCGCGCGCGCGGTCGCGCAGCCCGGGCATGGTCATCACTCCACAAGCCCGCTCCACATTCCATGGAAAGGCTGGAAGGACATCCTCTGGCGGACCTACGAGCGGATCGACGAGGACCGCCTGCTCGCGACGGCAGGTGGCGTCGTGTTCTTCGGCCTGCTCGCGGTCTTTCCCGCCGTCACCGCGCTCGTCTCCTTCTACGGCCTGTTCGCCGATCCCTCGACGATCAGCGCCAACCTGCACACGCTCGCGATGATGCTGCCAGACGGCACCTTCCAGATCGTCGAAGACCAGGTCGCACGCGTGCTCTCCAAGGGCAACACCGAGCTCGGTGTCACCTTCCTGTTCGGCCTGCTGCTGGCGATCTGGAGCGCCAATGCCGGTGTCAAATCCATCTTCGACGCGCTCAACGTCGCCTATGAGGAGCGCGAGAAGCGTAGCTTCATCCGCCTCAATCTGGTGTCGCTGGCCTTCACGATCGGCGGCATCGCGGCACTGTTGCTGATGGTGGCCGCCGTGGTCGCCTTCCCACTTGCTTTGAACCATCTGGGGCTAGGGCCGGAAAGCAAGCTGATCGTCGCACTGGGGCGATGGCCACTTCTGTTCGTGATCCTGCTGGTCGCACTCGCCATTCTCTACCGCTACGGGCCAAGCCGCGACGCCCCGCGCTGGCAATGGCTGAGCATCGGCGCGGTGACCGCAGCCATATTGTGGATCGCAGGCTCGGCGTTATTATCTTGGTATTTGTCGGAATTCGCAAACTACGACGCCACCTACGGCTCGCTCGGGGCGGCGATCGGCTTGATGATGTGGATGTGGATGTCCGCAATCGTGGTCATGTTCGGGGCCGAACTGAACTCCGAAATCGAGCGGCATCAGGCCAGATAGCTTCCGGCCTGATCCGATGTCCCGTGCGGCTCAGCGCTTGGTGATGACGGCTTCGAGATATTCGCTGTGCACCACCACCGTGCCGTCATCGGCATGGTTGAACTCGCCGGCCAGCGCGAGCAGGTCGCGCTTCAACGCCGCCTGCCCGTTGGCATCGAGCGCGGCAAAGGCCTTCAGCATCGGCCCGTAAAAACTCTTGAACACGTCGAGCCAGTGGTCGGGCGAGCGATAACGGAACACGAACATGCGCGGTTCGGCCGAAATGTCGGACGCGGTGCGTCCGAACATCTCCTCAAGGCGCGCCTTGGTGCCCCACAGCGCCGGCGACTTCACACCCGCCGGCGGCGGCAGATGCTTGCCGATCGTCTTGAAGAGCTGGCCGATAAAACCCTGCGGCGTCCAGTTCGCGAGCCCGATCTTGCCGCCGGGCCTGCAGACGCGCGCGAGCTCCGAGGCCGCCTTGTCCTGGTCCGGGGTGAACATCACGCCGAAAGTCGACACGACAACGTCGTAGCTGGCGTCCGCAAACGGCAGCGCTTCGGCATCCGCCTCGCGGAATTCGATCTTGAGATGCTCGGCAGTTGCACGCTCGCGACCGCGTTCGAGCAACGCCGGCACGTAGTCGGTGGAGGTCACGTCGCACCACCGGCGCGCTGCGGCCAGCGTCACATTGCCGTTCCCCGCGGCGACATCGAGCACCTTGCTGCCGGCGCGCAGGTCCAGCGCCTCGCAAAGCTGTTCGCCGACGATCTGCAAGGTGGTGCCGACCACGGCGTAGTCGCCGGACGACCAGGCGCCGTGCTGGCGCTGCTTGACGGCGGACAGGTCCGGCTGGGTGTCGGTGGGCTTGAGGGCTGCGGATGTCGACATGGGCAATCTCCGTTGGGGGTAGCAATGCCGGGACGATAGGGCGCATGCCCCCTGCTGGCTTTGAGAGCCCCGTTATTTTACGTTGAGAGCGCCTTGATTTTTGTGCGGGAGCCGAACCAGGCGTGGCGTTCCAGTTCGAGGACTTTGTGCTGGATTTCGAACGCCGCGAGTTGCGGCGCGCAGGCGCCCTCGTTGCGCTCGAACCGCAGGTTTTTGACCTGCTGACCTTTCTCGTCCGCAACCGCGACCGCGTGGTGACGCGGGACAATCTGCTCGATGCGATCTGGAACGGCCGCGTGGTCTCTGAGTCCACGCTGGCAAGCCGCATCAATGCTGTCAGGCGCGCGATCAACGACAGCGGGGAGGAACAGCGGCTGATCCGCACCGTGGCCCGCAAGGGCGTCCGCTTCATAGGCGAGGTCGTCGAGACTGCCAGCGCCCCGCCCGTGCCGCGCGACGAGGCGACCGCAAGTCTGCCCCTGCCCGACCGCCCCGCCATCGCCGTGCTGCCCTTCAGCAATCTCAGCGGCGAGATCGAGCAGGACTATTTTTCCGACGGGATCAGCGAGGACATCATCACCGCGCTGTCGAAGCTGCGCTGGTTCTTCGTCATCGCCCGCAACTCCTCCTTCATCTACAAAGGTCGCGCCGTGCACCTGCGCCAGGTCGCCGACGAGCTCGGCGTCCGCTACGTGGTCGAAGGCAGCGTGCGCAAGGATGGCGAACGCGTGCGCATCACGGCGCAGCTCAACGACGTTGCGACCGGCAGCCATCTCTGGGCCGAGCGCTACGATCGCGAGCTCGCCGACGTCTTCGCGGTGCAGGACGAGATCACCGAAGCCATCGTCGCAGCGATCGAGCCGCAGCTCTATGCGGCCGAGAACTTTCGCGCCCAGCGCAAGCCGCCGGGCAGTATGGATGCCTGGGACCTCGTGATGCGCGCGCTGTCGCATTACTGGCGGGTGACGCGGCAGGACCATGTCGTGGCCCAGGCCCTGCTGGAGAAGGCCATCGCGCTCGACCCTGACTACGGCAAGGCGCTCGGCCTGCTCGGAACCAGCTACATGTTCACGGCCCATATGGGCTGGATGGACATGGCCGCGGCGCTGCCATTGGCCGAGCGGGCCGCGACCGCCGCGATCCGCGCCGACGGCGAGGATCCCTGGGCCCACAACGCGCTCGGCCACGTCCACTTGTTCGCGCGCAGGTTCGAGGATGCTCTCGCCGAGTTCGAAACCGCCCTGCAGCTCAACCCGAATTTTGCGCTGGCGCAGGGCTATTATGGCCTTGCGCTGAGCTATTGCGGGCGCTGGCGGGACGCCGACGAGGCGGCGCGCCGCGCCATCCGCCTCAGCCCGCGCGATCCCTACGCACCGGTTTATTTCGGCATCGCCGCCTATGCCCGCTTCCTCGGCGAGGACTATGAGGAGGCGATCCGGCTGGCGCATGAGTCGCTCAGACAGCGCAGCGACTTCGTCGGCGCGCACCGGGTGCTCACGGCAGCCGCCGGAATGGCTGAAAAGACCGATATTGCCCGCAAAGCCTTGCAGGAATTGCAGCGCGCCCAGCCCAATATCTCGCTCGCCTGGATCGCCGAGTTCATGCCGATCCGGCTTGCAGCCGATCGCGAGCGCTATCTGGAAGGTTTCCGGCGCGCCGGCCTCAGCTAAGGCGCGACGGAACCGGGGTCGGTCTCAAATTGGCGACGGTCCGGAAAGAGGTCGAAAACAACCCCATGCACAGTAGCCGGTGACGACCTCGGCCTGGTTTCGATTTTTACGAAATTCTGCTTGACACGTCGGGCAAATCGCTGGCATAGTGGCATCATTGCAGCAGGCGGGATCGGCCGCGCATTGCCAGTCCGTCGGCGTCCGACGCCGCTATCCCCACGAATCAACATTGATGTTAGGCTCGTCGCGCTTGGGGAAGCGTGCGAGGTGACCGTGGCGGAACGGGCCCGTGTTTTCCCCGGGTGGGGCAGTCGGCATTTGAGGGCGCAGCGCGCGGCATGATTCGCATTTCGACGATCTTCATCGCCATCTGCATGGTTCTGGTTGCGGCCTCGCTCGGCCTGGCGCTCTACTCGGTCGCCGGGATCAGCGGAACGGAATCCGCGATCGTGGCGCTCGCGGCGCTGACCTTCATGATCCTCTACAACGCCGTCTCGATGCGCCTGCGCGACCGCAGCGACGTCGGCGGCCAGATCGCCGATCTGTCGCGCGGCACCGCGGATCTCGCCCGCCAGGTCGCGGAATTCGGCCGCAGGCTCGCCGCCGTCGAGGGCCGCGTGGCATCGGCCAACTCGACCAATGCCGACCGGGTCCAGTCCGTCGCCGGCGAGATCAACGAGCTCGGCGGCCTCGTCAAGCAGCTCGCCGCCACCGTGTCGGCGCATGAGGATCTGCTGGCGAACACCGGTGCTCCGCAAGCTGTTGCTGCGGCGCCGATCGCAAAGCCGGACGCGCCGAAGGAGCCGGCCGCCGGCGTTGAAGCGAAGCCCGCCGCCGTTCCGCCGCCGGTGCCCAGGCCGGTCCAGGCGGCTCCGCCTGCGGTTCCCGTCATCGACACCGCAGTTTCGCGCAACCAGACCCAGATGCTCGCAACGCTGCGCAGCGCCGTCGACGAGAACCGCATCGACATCTTCCTGCAGCCGATGGTGACGCTGCCGCAGCGCAAGGTCCGCTTCTACGAGGCGGTGACCCGGCTGCGCGACGAGCGCGACCAACTGATCGCCGCGGAAGAATTCATCTCGGTCGCGGAAGCCTCCGGCCTGATCGGCCGCATCGACAACATGGTGATGCTGCGTTGCGTCCAGGTGCTGCGCCGCCTGATGGTGCGCAACAAGGATGTCGGTGTGTTCTGCAACGTCGCGGCGTCCACGCTCGGCAATTCCACCACCTTCTCGCAATGCCTCGACTTCCTCGAAGCCAACCGCGCGCTGGCATCGGCCCTGGTGCTCGAGTTCAAGCAATCGACGTTCCGCAATCTCGGACCGGCCGAGACGGAAAATCTCGCGGCGCTCGCGCAGCGCGGCTTCCGCTTCTCGATCGACCACGTTACCGATCTGCGGATCGAGCCGCGCGAGCTCGCCGACCGCGGCGTGCGCTTCATCAAGGTGCCGGCCTCGCTGCTGCTCGATCCAAGGCAGGCCTCGACCTCGGACATCCATCCCTCCGACCTCTCCGACCTGCTCGGCCGGTTCGGCATCGACCTGATCGCCGAGCGGATCGAGGGCGAGCGCGCCGTGGTCGACCTGCTCGACTATGACGTCCGGTTCGGCCAGGGTTTCCTGTTCGCACCGCCCCGGCCATTGCGGCCCGATGGGGCTTCTGCTACCGCCGGGGCCCTGCCGAACCAGGCGCAGGAACCTCAAGGGGCAGACCAGGGATCAAATGGCTCCGGCATTTCCAGTCCAGGCGAGACGGCGGCCGCGCCGCAGCGCGTCACCGGCAACGCGGCGCTCGCGCGCCGCATCTGATCGGCCGCTCGCATCATGACCACGCTGCATTTCGTCGAGCACCTGCGCGAGCTCACGAGCGATGTGGACGTCGTGCTCTCTGACATCTGGGGTGTGGTGCATAACGGGCTGGAGTCCTTCCCCGAGGCCTGCGAGGCGCTGCACACCTATCGCAGCCATGGCGGCACGGTGATCCTGATCACCAATGCGCCCCGGCCGGCGGATTCGGTGCAGCGGCAGTTGCGCAAGCTCGGCGTCGCCGACGAGACCTATGACGCGATCGTCTCGTCCGGCGATTTGACGCGGCTCTATGTCGCCGAGCATCCCGGCCGGAAGGTGTTCTGGCTCGGACCCGAGCGCGACAGTTCGATCCACCGCGGCCTCAATGCGCAGTTCGCGCCGCTGGAGGAAGCCGACTACATCGTCTGCACCGGCCTCTACGACGAAGAGACCGAGTCTGCGGAAGACTATCGCGGCATGCTGCTCCAGGCGCGCGAGCGCAAGCTGGCGCTCGTGTGCGCCAACCCCGATATCGTGGTGGAGAGCGGCGACCGGCTGATCTACTGCGCCGGCGCGATTGCCGAGCTTTATCGCGAGCTCGGCGGCGAGGTGATCTTCTACGGCAAGCCGCACCGGCCGATCTACGAACGCGCCATGGCGCTTGCCGGCGAGCGGCAGGGCCACACGATCGACCGCAAAAAGGTGCTGGCGATCGGCGATTCCGTCCGCACCGATCTCACCGGCGCGCGCGAATTCGGCATCGACTGCCTGTTCGTGACCCGCGGCATCCATTCCGAGGAATTCGAGGGTCTCGACCAGCTCGACCCGGCCTCGGTGATGGAATTATTCGGCCACCCGCCGAAGGCGCTGATGCGCGAATTGAAGTGGTGAAAAGCATCGTGCCCCGGACGCAGTGCACCACGAAGTGGTGCGCTGCCGAGCCGGGGCCTATCTTGCTTTGATGGTATGCAGTCTGGGTCCCGGCTCAGCGTCGCGTCATTACATGCCGCGCCGCGTCCGGGACACGAAAGTGTCCTTACGCGCTCGCCATGTCCGGGAAGACCGCCTCGATCTTGGTCTTCAGCGTCGCCGCGTTGAACGGCTTGACGATGTAATTGTTCACGCCGGCCTTCTTGGCCGCGATCACGTTCTCGGTCTTGGATTCCGCCGTGATCATGATGAAGGGCGTGGTGGCGAGGTTCGGATCCGCGCGCACTTCGCGCAGCAGGTCGTAGCCCGTCATCGGCTCCATGTTCCAGTCGGAAATCACGAGGCCGTACTTCTTGCCGCGCATCTTGTTCAGCGCTGCCGAACCGTCGCTGGCATCATCGATATTATCGAAGCCAAGCTGTTTCAGCAGATTCCGGATGATACGGATCATGGTGCTGTAGTCATCCACCACAAGAACCGGCATCGACAAATCAACCGCCATCTCGACTCCCCCAAACGCAACCAGGAAATATTAACGAACGAACTGCAGGAGCCAGCGCCCCACTGTTCCAAGTCCAAGGACTAGCACCAAGGCGTTAAACAGCGCGTTAATTGGCCGGTTCGGGAAAGGATGGAAATCCTGTGCAATCCGGCCGCATCCCCCGCTTGACTTCGCCGGGCGCGTCACGCCACGGTCCGGCCCGACCCGCCCGTCCAGAGAATTCCCCTGATGGCTCCGCCTTTTACCGTTATCCGCGACCGCACGCCGACCTCCGAAATCCCCAAGGGCGCGGTCGTCGCCATGGGCAATTTCGACGGTGTCCATCTCGGCCATCGCGCCGTAATCGCGGCGGCCCTGGAAATGGGCCGGGCCCATGGCCGCCCAGCCTTCGCGCTGACTTTCGAGCCGCATCCGCGCCGGTTTTTCAGCCCGACCACCCCGCAATTCCGCCTCACCGACGAGCGCGCCAAGCTGCGGCTGCTGGCCGGCACCGGGCTTTCCGGCGCCGTGGTGATGACCTTCGACAAGGGCCGCGCCGGTACCTCGGCGCAAGACTTCATTCACCATGACCTGATCGGACGGCTCGGGGTGAGCGGGATCGCGGTCGGTTATGACTTCCATTTCGGCAAGGGCCGGGTCGGCTCGCCGAGCCTTCTCGTCAGTGAGGCGCCGCGGCTCGGCATCGAGGTCGACGTGCAGGCCCATGTCGATATCGACGAGCGGCCGGTCTCCTCCAGCGCCATCCGCATGGCGCTCGCCGAGGGGCAGCTCGACGAAGCCACCGCCATGCTCAGCGCGCCCTGGTTCGTGACCGGCGAGGTCATCCATGGCGAGAAGCGCGGCCGCGACCTCGGCTATCCCACCGCAAACATCCGCCTCGATGCCAATTGCGGGCTCAAGCATGGCATCTACGCCGTGCGGGTCGGCCGCGGGACCGAGCGCCTCGATGGCGTGGCGAGCTTCGGCCGCCGCCCGACCTTCGACAACGGCGCGCCGCTGCTCGAAATCTTCCTGTTCGACTTCAAGGGCGACCTTTACGGCGAGCAGCTCGATTGCGCCTTTATCGGCTTCATCCGCGAGGAGCTGAAATTCGACGGTATCGACGCGCTGATCCGCCAGATGGACCTGGATTCGGCCGAGGCGCGGCGCATTCTGGCCGCCGCCCCGGATGCTTTCCCGAGGCTTGGATCAATCGATTGATCGATCGACCTAACCGAGCAGCCGTGGATCGAATGGCGCCTGGATCACCTCGGCCACGCTAACACGCGCAGCGTCTGGATGTGCCGGATTCAGGAGAAAGTTGGCCCCTTGCGTGCTTATCGCTGACGGCACTTGCAAGAGCAGACTCGCTGACCGGTCGAGCCATCGATCCCCTATCTCGCGGCTGACCGCCGTCTGGGTTCGCCAATCCAGCGGCAATTCCGCCCCGACGGCCTCAACGACGAGGTTGTCGGGGATCGCGATACGCAGCAACTGGTACGTCGGCGGCATGAGATCGCGGTCCATGTGGACCAGCATCTCCAGCAGTGCACTCGATGGATGATCAGCGAGATACACGACCCGCCTACCTTGCGAATGCCATCTGCCAGCGGCCCTCATGCCGCCAATTCCGGAAAGATCAACGTAGTTCGAAATTCGCCAGAGCTCCATCTTGCGAGCTCAGGCGAAAATTCCGTGGTCGATCTGTTCCAGTAGTTCGCGGACGACGGCGGTACCAAGCTCGTCCTGCAAGAGTTCAGCGGGTCTTTGGCCCGACAAAGCGCGATTTGGTCGCTGCAGCCAAGCCTCAGCTTTGTCCTCATCGCCAAATACGCGATCAGCAAGAGTCTTGATCTCCAGAATCCTTATGACCTCCCCCGCAATATTCGAGTTTGCGGCCAGAGAGGGACTATCTTGGACCTGAGAAGGACTTTCCTGGGCCTGAAAGGAGGGGGTATCGAGCTTCCTGATCAGTTCAGCGAACCGATCCGGAACGCCACTACGGACGACATCATCGTACATCGCCCGAAGTTGGTGACCGAGCCGCGACTCAATCTCGGAGCGAAGCCCTCCCTCTCGGCGAAGCGCCTTCATCCTTTCGTAAGCGTCGGCAAGCTTGGCGCTCATGAATATTCTCCATCTATCAACAATTTAGTCCCTTTGAGAAATTCCGCAACCGGGCGCGTCGCCATGATCAGGGCCTTTGCGCTTCAGCCGCCCCCCTGCTAAGGAGAGCCGATGTTTGCGCGGCGCATCATAGGGATTAGCGGCCCGGCTTCCGCCTGAGCCTTTTGGCTCGGCGCAAGACCGGGATTTTGTCGTTTCACCCGCGATTCCGCATCGCCATCCGTCCCCGCGCCCTTTCCGAGCCAGTCATCTCCATGTCCGACAAGCCGCAGAAGTCCGAAGCCAAAGACTATTCCAAGACGCTGTTCCTGCCCCAGACCGAGTTCCCGATGCGGGCCGGCCTGCCGCAGCGCGAGCCCGAGATCCTCAAGCGCTGGTACGAGATCGGGCTCTACGAGAAGCTGCGCGAGACTGCGAAGGGCCGCGAAAAATTCGTGCTGCATGACGGCCCGCCCTACGCCAACGGCAACATCCATATCGGCACGGCGCTGAACAAGATCCTCAAGGATCTCGTCACCAAGAGCCAGCAGATGCTCGGCTTCGATTCCAACTACGTGCCCGGCTGGGACTGCCACGGCCTGCCGATCGAGTGGAAGGTCGAGGAGGAGAACTATCGCAAGAAGGGCAAGCAAAAGCCCGACTTCCGCGACTCTGCCGCCATGGTCGCCTTCCGCCGTGAATGCCGCGCCTATGCCACGCACTGGCTCAACATCCAGCGCGAGGAATTCAAACGTCTCGGCGTGATCGGCGACTGGGCGCATCCCTACGCCACCATGACCTATCCGGCGGAAGCCCAGATCGCGCGCGAGCTGATGAAGTTCGCCGCCAACGGCACGCTCTATCGCGGCTCAAAACCCGTGATGTGGAGCGTGGTCGAGAAGACGGCGCTGGCCGAAGCCGAGGTCGAGTACGAGGACTACACCTCGGACATGGTGTGGGTGAAATTCCCGGTCACTTCGCCGGCGCATGGCGCGCTGGCTTCCGCAAGCGTCGTGATCTGGACCACCACGCCGTGGACGCTGCCCGGCAACCGCGCGATCTCGTTCTCGCCGAAGATCGCCTATGGCCTCTACAAGGTCACCGACGCGCCCGCCGACAACTGGGCCAAGACCGGCGACATGCTGATCCTGGCCGATGCGCTTGCGGCAGAGGTGTTCAAGCAGGCGCGCGTCACCGCCTACGAGAAGGTGCGCGACATCCCCGGCGATACCATGGACGCGATCGAATGCGCCCATCCGCTGAAGGGGCTTGCCGGCGGCTACGGCTTCACCGTGCCGCTGCTGCCGGGCGACCACGTCACCGACGACACCGGCACCGGCTTCGTACACACCGCGCCCAGCCACGGCCGCGAGGATTTTGACGTCTGGACGGCGAGCACACGTGAACTTGACGCGCGCGGCATCAACAGCGCGATCCCCTACACCGTCGACGAGAACGGCGCCTACACCAGCCAGGCGCCGGGCTTCGAAGGCAAGCGCGTCATCAACGACAAGGGCGAGAAGGGCGACGCCAACGATGCCGTGATCAAGGCGCTTGTCGACGCCGGCAAGCTGCTGGCGCGCGGCCGCTTGAAGCATCAATACCCGCACTCCTGGCGCTCCAAGAAGCCGGTGATCTTCCGCAACACGCCGCAATGGTTCATCGCGATGGACAAGCCCATCGCGGCGGATGGCAAGACCAAGTCCGGCGATACGCTGCGCGCCCGCGCGCTGCATGCGATCTCGGTGACGCAATGGGTGCCGCCGTCGGGCCAGAACCGCATCAACGGCATGATCGAGGCCCGCCCGGACTGGGTGATCTCGCGCCAGCGCGCCTGGGGCGTGCCGATCGCCGTGTTCGTGCGCGAGAAGGGCGACGGCTCCGCGGAAATCCTGCAGGACGAGGCCGTCAACAAGCGCATCGGCGAGGCCTTCGAGAAAGAAGGCGCCGACGCCTGGTACATGGAGGGTGCGCGTGAGCGCTTCCTCGGCTCGCGCGCCAATGAGGATTGGAAGAAGGTCGACGACATCCTCGACGTCTGGTTCGATTCCGGCTCGACCCACGCCTTCGTGCTCGAAGACCCCGTGCACTTCCCGGGGCTGACAGGCATCAAGCGCAAGGTCGACGGCGGCAAGGACACCGTCATGTACCTCGAGGGGTCTGACCAGCATCGCGGCTGGTTCCACTCCTCGCTGCTGGAAAGCTGCGGCACGCGCGGACGTGCGCCCTACGACATCGTGCTGACCCACGGCTTCACCCAGGCCGAGGACGGCCGCAAGATGTCGAAGTCGCTCGGCAACACGATCGAGCCGCAGGCCGTCATCAAGGAATCCGGTGCCGACATCCTCCGCCTCTGGGTCGCGTCCTGCGACTACACCGACGATCAGCGCATCGGCCCGGAGATCCTGAAGAACACGGTCGAGACCTATCGCAAGCTGCGCAACACCGTGCGCTGGATGCTCGGCACGCTGCATCACTACAAGGCTGCCGACGCTGTCGCGCCGGCCGAGATGCCCGAGCTTGAGCGGCTGATGCTGCACGAGCTGTCGATCCGCACTGATGTGATCCGCAAGGCCTATGAGACCTTCGACTACAAGACCGTGGTCGCGACGCTGGCGGCGTTCCTCAACAGCGAGCTCTCCGCGTTCTATTTCGACATCCGCAAGGACACGCTGTATTGCGATCCGCCGTCGTCGGTGACGCGCAAGGCGGCGCTGACCACGATCGACATGCTGTGCGATGCCATCCTGAAATGGCTTGCGCCGGTCTTGAGCTTCACCGCGGAGGAAGGCTGGCGGATGTATCGCCCCGATGCCGAGCCCTCGGTGCATCTCACGCTGTTCCCGGTCGGGCTGGAGCAATTCCGCGACGAGAAGCTCGCCGCGAAATGGGAGACGATCCGCAACGTCCGCCGCGTCGTTACCGGCGCGCTCGAGCTCGCGCGCGCCGCCAAGACGATCGGCTCGTCGCTCGAGGCGTCTCCGGTCATCTATGTGGCTGATCGCGCCGTGCTCGGCACGCTGTTCGACGTCGACCTCGCCGAAGTCTGCATCACCTCGAGCTATGAGGTGCGGGAGGGCAAGGCGCCGGCTGATGCCTTCAAGCTCGACGGCGTCGCTGGCGTTGCCGTCGTCGTCGAGAAGGCGGTCGGCACCAAGTGCGCGCGCTCCTGGAAGATCCTGCCCACGGTCGGCGAGGACCCTGAATATCCCGACGTCACCCCGCGCGACGCCAAGGCGCTGCGCGAGTGGAAGGCGCTGGGGGTGGGTGTTTAACTCCGTGTCGTCCTGGCGAAAGCCAGGACCCATTACCCCTACAGTCCAACGCGAACGAAGGTGATGACCCCGAGTCTCTCAAACAATGACCGCCTGGGGTTATCGCGACGAGCGCATGGCGCTCGCGCGGGGGTCCTGGCCTTCGCCAGGACGACGGCGGAGGTTGGGGCATGACCCCCGTCCGCGCCGGCATCATCGCGGCCGTGGTCACGGTCGTTCTCGACCAGGCTTCGAAGCTGTGGCTGCTGAACGTGTTCGACATCGCCCGGAAGGGCGCGGTCAAGGTGACGCCGTTCTTCGACCTGGTGCTGGCCATGAATACCGGCATCAGCTACGGCCTGCTGCAGACCGACAGCGCGGCCGGTCAGTTCGCGCTGACGGCCGTCAAGGTCGTCGCCGTGGTGGCGCTGGCGGTCTGGATGGCCCGCTCGCACACAAGGCTCGCCACCGTCGCACTGGGCCTGATCATCGGCGGCGCCATCGGTAACGGGATCGACCGCGTGGCCTATGGCGCGGTGGTCGATTTCGCCCTGTTTCACGTCAATATCGGTGGAAATACCTATAATTGGTACGTGTTTAACCTCGCCGACGTGGCGATCGTTGTGGGCGTGGCGGCCCTATTGTATGATTCCTTCCTAGGGGTAACCGCCGCAAAAGCGCCCTGATCCCGGCCGATACGGACCGGTCAGTGGAACCTTGCCTGCAAGGGTTTTAGCCGTGGGTTTTAGCCGTGTCTGGCGCGGCGATCTGCCACAAGGAATGGGTAAAGTGATGCGCAGCTCCGAGACCAGCGGCTCGATGGTTCGAGGCTCCAAGGGATACTCGAAGACATTCCTGGGTGCCTTGAAGCTCACCGCGGTCGCGCTGGGCGTCGGTCTCGTGATGTCGGCAGGCCCGGTGCGGGCCGGCGACGACGACGATCAGGACGACATGACCTTCGAAGAGAAGCTGATCGACAATCTGATGTCGGGCCTCGGCGCCAAGAGCATGGAAAAGCCCGGCGTCGACTATCGCGAACGCTCCCCGCTGGTGGTCCCGCGCAAGCTGGACCTACCGCCGCCGGCCTCCGAGCAGGCCGCCGCCGCGCCGAACTGGCCGAAGGATCCCGACGAAAGGCGCCGCAAGGAAGCCGCGGCTGCGCGGAAGAAGGCCAACGCCAGCACCAAGGTGCAGGAACCGTGGCAGGCGGCCCAGCCGCTTTCGCCGAGCGAGCTCGACAAGGGCAGGACCAACACGGCATCCCGCGGGACCCATGATCCGCTCGCACCGGGCGCCGATACCAACAACCCAACGATGAGCCCGACCCAGCTTGGCTCCAGCGGCAGGCTCTGGGACATCTTCAAGAGCTCGAGCGCGACCGAGCAAAAGACGTTCACGAACGAGCCGCCGCGCCAATCGCTGGTCGAGCCCCCGGCTGGCTATCAGACCCCGTCGCCGAACTACGCTTACGGCACCGGCCCGGACACGACGAAGAGAACCTATTACGACGTCCAGTCCGGCAAGGAGAAGACGCAATAGCGTTCCTCCCCTGTCTCCAGGATTTGGCACGCGCGGAACTGCCGCAATTGTCCGGTGTAGGCCGCAGACGGCAGATGACCTATTTTTAAGTACCAGTTGATCGCGTTCTCTGCTTCGTGACGCCATGCGTCAACCGCGCGGTATAGGATGCCGTGCCTTCCGCCGCGGACATTCGGGTCCGGGCCTTCAAAGGATGATGATGTCCTCAAACCGCTCGGCCGCCTGCCTCCTTGCCGCGTTGCTTTCCTGTGTGGTTTCGACCGGCGCCATTGCCCAGACCACGGTCACATCGGCACCACCCGCCAGCTTCACCCTCGCGAACGGAATGCAAGTGGTCGTCATACCCGACCACCGCACGCCCGTGGTCACCGAGATGATCTGGTACAAGGTCGGCTCGGCCGACGAGACCCCCGGCAAGTCGGGCCTCGCCCACTTCCTCGAACATCTGATGTTCAAGGGTACGGCAAAACATCCGGTCGGCGAGTTCTCCCAGACCGTGCTGCGTGTCGGCGGCAACGAGAACGCCTTCACCTCGGTCGACTACACCGGTTATTTCCAGCGCGTGCCGAAAGAGCAACTCCCGACCATGATGGAGTTCGAGGCCGACCGCATGACCGGCCTCGTGCTCAAGGACGAGAACGTGCTGCCCGAGCGCGACGTCGTGCTCGAAGAGTACAACATGCGGGTCGCCAACAATCCCGACGCGCGCCTGAACGAGCAGATCATGGCCGCGCTCTATCTCAACCATCCCTATGGCCGTCCGGTGATCGGCTGGCACCAGGAGATCGAGAAGCTCGATCGCGAGGATGCGCTGGCGTTCTACCGCCGCTTCTACGCGCCGAACAACGCGATCCTGATCATCGCCGGCGACGTCGAGCTTGCCGACGTCCGTCCGCTGGTCGAGAAAAACTTCGGCTCGATCCCGGCACAGCCCGCGATCCCCGCCCGGCGCATTCGTCCGCAGGAGCCTGAGCCGGCCGCGCCGCGCACGGTGACGCTGGCCGATCCGCGCGTCGAACAGCCGAACGTGCGCCGCTATTATCTGGTGCCTTCGGCCACGACCGCGGCATCGGGCGAAAGCGCAGCCCTCGACGTGCTCGCGCAATTGATGGGCAGCGGCAGCAACTCCTATCTCTACCGTGCGCTCGTCGTCGACAAGCCGCTCGCGGTCTCCGCCAGCGCCAGCTATTCCTCGACCGCGCTCGACCCGACCCAGTTCTCGATCTCGGCCTCGCCCAAGCAGGGCGTCAGCTTCGCCGAGGTCGAGCAGGTGATCGACGGCGTCATCGCCGACATCATCCAGAATCCGATCCGCGCCGAGGACCTGGAGCGGGTGAAGACCCAGCTCATCGCGGAAGCGATCTATGCCCAGGACAATCAGGCCGTGCTGGCGCGCTGGTATGGCGGCGCGCTGACGACGGGGCTTTCCATTGAGGACATCAGGAGCTGGCCCGACCGCATCCGCGCCGTCACCGCCGAGCAGGTGCGCGCGGCCGCGCAGAAATGGCTGGAGAAGAAGCGCTCGGTGACCGGCTATCTGATCAAGGACACCAGCAGCGCCAAGCGCGAGGAGAAGCGTTCGTGACCTATCCCTTCGTCCGCACGAAGCGCCTCGCGCTGTCCATCGCCACCGGCGCCGTTGTCGCGCTCACCACCATCTCGCCGTCGCAGGCCGCGGCAAAGATCCAGCACCTGATCTCGCCCGGCGGCATCGAAGCCTGGTTCGTGCAGGATGCGACCGTGCCGCTGATCGCGATGGAATATTCGTTCGGCGGCGGCGCGGCGCAGGATCCCAAGGACAAGCCCGGCACCGCCAACCTGGTCGCCGACCTGCTCGACGAGGGCTCCGGCGATCTCGATTCCAAGACGTTCCACGAGCGGCTCGACCGCCGCGCCATCGAGCTCAGCTTCTCGGCCGCCCGCGACACCTTCCGCGGCAGCCTGCGCATGCTGCGCGACAACAAGGACGAAGCCTTCGACCTGTTGCGGTCGGCGCTGACCTCGCCGCAGTTCAACACCGTCGATGTCGAGCGCATCCGCTCGCAGGTGATCGCGGGCCTGCGCCGCGACACCACCAACCCGACCTCGCTCGCGAGCCGCAAATTCCTCGAGATCGCCTATGGCGGCGACCATCCCTATGGCCGTCCGACCAACGGCACGCTGGAGAGCGTGCCCACCATCACGGTGCCCGACCTCAAGGAGTATGTCCGCCGCGTGCTCGCCAAGGACGGCTTGAAAATCGCCGTCGTCGGCGACGTCGATCCGGCAACGCTCGGCAAGCTGCTCGACCAGACCTTTGGCAGCCTGCCCGCCAAGGCGAGCCTCAACGCGGTGCCTGACATCGACGCGGCAAAACCGCCGCAACGCGCCTTCGTGCCGCTCGACGTGCCGCAGACCGTCATCACCTTCGGCGGCCCCGGCGTGAAGCGCAGCGATCCGACCTTCATGGCGGCCTATGTCGTCAACCACATCCTCGGCGGCGGCGGATTGTCGTCGCGGCTTTATCGCGAGGTCCGCGAGAAGCGCGGCCTCGCCTATTCGGTGTTCGAATCACTGCTGTGGATGGAACATTCGGCGCTGTTCATCGGCAACACCGGCACCCGCGCCGATCGCGCCGGCGAGACCCTCGATGCGGTCGAGAAGGAAGTCCGCCGCATCGCCGAGGAAGGACCGACGCAGAAGGAGCTCGACGAGGCAAAGTCCTATCTCAAGGGCTCGCAGATGCTGGCGCTCGACACCTCGTCCAAGCTCGCCCAGGCGCTGCTGCAATACCAGCAGGACAAGCTGCCGATCGACTACATCGAAAAGCGCAACGCCATCGTCGACGCCGTGACGATGGATGATGCCAAGGCCGCCGCCAAGCGGCTGTGGGGCCAGGGCCTGCTCACCGTCGTGGTCGGCCGCACCCCGCAGGCCGCGGCGCAGCCGGCCGCAGCGCCCGCGACGAAGTCGAACTGAACTTCCTATATGCTGTGCGATGGCCGGGTTCGTCCCGGCCATTTGCGTTTTTGGTGATGCAGCATTACGAAACGTCGATGCCTGCCAGAGGCACGACGAACGGTGATGCCATGCTGCGGATCTCCCGCGACCTCGTGATCGACGAAGACGACATCGAGATCGGCTTCGTCCGCGCCTCCGGCCCGGGCGGGCAGAACGTCAACAAGGTCGCCACGTCAGCGCAACTGCGCTTCGACACGCGCAAGCTGACCTTGCCGGAGGACGCGGCCTTGCGGCTGGCGCGGCTCGCCGGCCAGCGCATGACCAAGGACGGCGTCATCGTGATCCAGGCGCAGCGCTTTCGCACCCAGGAGCGCAACCGCCAGGACGCCATCGACCGCCTGCTCGAGATCCTCAAGGAGGCCATGGTGCGGCCGATCCCGCGGCGTGCGACCAAGCCGACCTTCGGCTCGAAACAGCGCCGGCTCGAAGGCAAGAAGCACCGCAGCGACATCAAGGCCAAGCGCGGCCGCAGCTTCGACGACTAGAGCGTTTTCCAGCGAAGTGGATGCCGGTTCGCGTCAAGAAAACGCGTCAAAACAAGAATCTAGAGCTCCGTTCCGATTCCATCGGAACGGATAAAGCTCTAGAGGCCAGCGGTTCCGGCGCTGTTTGACATGTGGGCAGCCCGGTCCTGCCCCATGCAATTGCACCCCTGAGGGACTAGATTGGCCCTCGAGAGCCACGCGCCCTGAGTCCCCCATGCCCGTCCGCCAACTTCCCGAACAGGTCGTCAACCGCATCGCCGCCGGCGAGGTGGTCGAGCGTCCGGCGAGCGTGGTCAAGGAGCTCGTCGAGAACGCGATCGATGCCGGGGCGAGCCGGATCGACGTCTTCACCGATGGTGGCGGCCGGCGCCGGATCGGCATCACCGACGACGGTAGTGGCATGAGCGCGAAGGATCTTGCGCTTGCCGTCGAGCGCCATGCCACCTCGAAACTCGACGACGAGGATCTGCTGCAGATTCGCACGCTCGGGTTTCGCGGCGAGGCGCTGCCCTCGATCGGCTCGGTGGCGCGGCTTTCCATCACCACCCGCCATGCCGGCGAGCCGCATGCCTGGGCACTCAATGTCGAGGGCGGACAGAAATCCGAGATCATGCCGGCGGCGCTGGCGCATGGCACGCGCGTCGAGGTCAACGACCTCTTCTACGCAACGCCGGCACGGCTGAAATTCCTGAAGACCGACCGCACCGAGGCCGAGGCGATCCGCGAAGTGGTGCGACGGCTGGCGATGGCGCGGCCCGACATCGCGTTTACGCTCGCCGGCGAGGAGCGCGCGCCGGTGACCTGGGCCGCGGCCCTGCCGGGCGCGGCCGGACGGCTGACGCGGCTCGGCGACATCCTGGGAGCGGAGTTTCGCAGCCACGCCATCGAGGTGCATTCCGAGCGCGACGGCGTCGTGGTCGCCGGCTATGCCGCCGCGCCTGCGCTGACCAAGGCGAATGCGCTCGGGCAGTATCTGTTCGTCAACGGCCGCCCGGTGCGCGATAAGTTGATCCTCGGCGCGGTGCGCGCGGCCTATTCCGACTATCTGCCGCGCGACCGTCATCCGGTGCTGGCGCTGTTCGTGACGCTCGATCCGCGCGAGGTCGACGCCAACGTGCACCCGGCCAAGACCGAAGTGCGCTTCCGCAACGCCGGCCTGGTGCGCGCGCTGATCGTGCACGGGCTGAAGGAAGCGCTGGCGCGCGAGGGCCGGCGCACCGCGGCCAACAGCGGCAGTGCTGCGATCTCCTCGTTCCGGCCGGCCTTCACGCCGCGGCCGGGCAATTGGGACTGGCGCAGCTCGCCTTCCTTCCCGTCGGCGCCATCCTTTGACGGCGCGGCCGCGCCGGCCTTCGCGGAGCGCGCGCAGGCGACCTTCGACGTCGGCGCGCCGACCGCGGACGTGCGCTTCGAGAGCGAGCCGGTCGGCGATCTCGTCGATCGGCCGCTCGGTGCGGCGCGCACGCAGATCCACGAGACCTATATCGTGTCGCAGACCCGCGACGGCCTCATCATCGTCGACCAGCACGCCGCGCATGAGCGCATCGTCTATGAGCGGCTGAAGGCCTCGCTCGCCAGGAACGGCGTGCAGCGGCAGATTTTGCTGATCCCCGAGATCGTCGAGATGGACGAGGCGACCGTGGAGCGGCTGCTGGCACGCGCCGACGAGCTCGGTTCGTTCGGGCTCGCGATCGAATCCTTCGGCCCCGGCGCTGTCGCGGTGCGGGAAACGCCGTCGCTGCTCGGCAAGACCAATGCCGGCGGGCTGCTGCGCGATCTCGCCGAGCACATGGCCGAATGGGACGAGGCGCTGCCTCTCGAAAGGCGGCTGATGCACGTCGCCGCCACCATGGCCTGCCACGGCTCGGTGCGCGCCGGGCGACGGCTCAAGCCGGAAGAGATGAATGCGCTGCTCCGCGAGATGGAGGAGACGCCGAACTCCGGCCAGTGCAATCACGGCCGGCCGACCTATGTCGAGCTGAAGCTCGCGGATGTGGAGAAGCTGTTCGGACGGCGGTGAGTCAGTTGGATCGCCTCAGGAACACGAACTCTGTGTCGTCGTAAGCACGTCGCTCGAGCTCCTCGAACCCCTCGGGCGCCTTGAACTGCGCAGCCTTCGCCTCTTCCACCACCAGCAGCGCGCCCGGCGTGAGCCAACCGCCATCGCGCAAGCTCACCAGCGCCTTGTCAGCCAAGCCCCTGCCGTAGGGCGGGTCGAGGAACACCAGCGAGAACGGCTCGACCGGATGGGCGGGGCCGAGATCGGTGGCATCGCGGCGGTAGACCTTGGTGACGCCGCCCAATCCGAGCGACTCGACATTGTTGCGCAGGAGAGCACGGGCCTCCGCGCCATTGTCCACGAACAGCGTGAATTTTGCGCCCCGCGAGGACGCCTCGATGCCGAGCGCGCCGGTGCCGGCGAAGAGATCGAGCACGCGCGCATCTTGAATCGGATCCTCATAGGCGTGCACGAGGATGTTGAACACGGACTCGCGCAGGCGATCCGCCGTGGGGCGGATATCGCGCGAGGACGGTGAGGCCAGATTGCGCCCCTTCAAGCGACCGCCGACGACGCGCATCTCAGTCCTGCTCGTCCTTCGGCGTCAGATCGCGCTTGCCGTGATAGCCGCGCTTGGGTCGGCGCGGCGGGCCGTAGCCGTTGGCCTCGAGCTCGTTGCGCTCGCGTGCCTCCTCGCTGCCGGTGCGCTGCACCAGTACGCGGCGGCCCTTGCGATCGGCGATCACGGCGCGCTTGGTCTTCGGCTCGCGCGGCGCATCTGTAACGGGCGAAGCCGATTTCGACGGCACGTCGAACTGTGCGCCCGACTTCTCGATCACCTTGTCGCCGAGCTGCTCGCGCAGCACGCGCGACTTGATCTCCTCGACCTGGCCTTCGGGAACCTCGCCGAGCTGGAACGGACCGTAGGACACGCGGATCAGCCGGTTCACCTCGAGCCCGAGATGGGCGCAGACATTGCGCACCTCGCGGTTCTTGCCTTCGCGGATCGCGAACACCAGCCAGACATTGGCGCCCTGGTCGCGCTCCAGCGTCGCCTCGATCGGACCGTATTTCACGCCCTCGATCTCGATGCCGTTCTTCAGCTCGTCGAGCTGCGCCTGCGTGACGTCGCCATGGGCGCGGACGCGATAGCGGCGCAGCCAGCCGGTGTCGGGCAGTTCGAGCGTACGCGCGAGCCCACCGTCATTGGTGAGCAGCAGCAGGCCCTCGGTGTTGAAGTCGAGCCGGCCGACCGAGATCAGACGCGGCAGGCCTTCGGGCAGATTGTCGAACACGGTTGGACGCCCCTCGGGGTCGTCATGCGTCGTCATCAGGCCGCGCGGCTTGTGATAGAGGAACAGCCGCGTGCGCTCGCGCTCCGGCAACGGCTTGCCGTCAACCAGAACGACGTCGTTCTTCGTGATGTCGAGCGCCGGAGAGTTGATGACACGGCCGTTGACGGTGACGCGGCCTTCCGTGACCATCGCCTCGGCATCGCGCCGCGAGGCCAGCCCCGCACGCGCCAGCACTTTTGCGATGCGCTCGCCGGCCTTCTTCGGCTTCGGCTCTTCCTCGCGCCGGGGGCGGCGGTCGAAATCGCGGTCGCGCTCGCGATAGGCGCCGCGGCCGCCGAAGGCCGGACGCTTTTCAAAAATCCTGCTGTCGTTCTCATTGTCGCGGCGCGGACGATCGGAGTAACCGCCTTCGCTGCGCGGGTGTTCGTGCCAGTCACTGCGGCCTTCCGGGCGCCGCGGCCGATCGAATTTCGGGCGCTCGTCACCGTCACGATCGCGGCGGGGCCGGTCGAATTTGGGACGATCGAACTTGCGATCGGAATTCCGATCGAACTTGGGACGGTCGCGGAACGGGCGATCGCCCGCGGGACGATCATCGCGCGAACGCGAGAAACGCGGGCGTTCGTCGCCACTGCGCTCGTCGCGGGGCTTGGCGTCGCGCCGCTGCCACGGTTTTTCGTCGCCGCGATCCCTGCCCTCGAAATCACGCCTCGGTTTGCGATCGCTGAAATCGCGGCGCGGACCGCGATCGTCGCGGTCACGCGAGAACTTGCGGTCGTCGCCGAACTTGCGGTCGGGCCGCTCGCCGCGCGGCGTGTAGGGTCGCTTCTCGCCATCCCGCGCGGGGCGCTTGTCGCCAAATTTCTTGTCGCCGAACTTCTTGTCGCCAAACCGGCCGGCGGGACGAGACTCGTCGCGATCCCGGCTGCGCGGCGGACGGTCGTCACGATTGAAATTCGGGCGGTCGCCGCGCGGCTTGAAGGAGCGCTTCTCGCCGTCGCGGGACGAGCGATCGAACGACCGCTCACCACGCGGCTTGTCGTCACGATCGAACTTGGGACGATCGAACTTGGGACGATCGCCGCGCGGCTTGAACGGCCGGTCGCCGCGCTCCTCGCGCGGGCGGTCGTCGCGGTTAAACCTCGGACGGTCACCGTCGCGGCGCGGGGCGCCCTCGTCACGGCTGCGGAACGGACGGCCTTCGCGCTTGGCGGCGAACGGACGCTTGTCGCCATCGTCCTTGCCGCCAGAGCCGCGCTTTGCGAATTTCTTCTCGGGGCCGCGCGGCTTGCCGGACCGCCCTTTGGGCGGGCTCCGGTCGCGGCGGCCGCGCGAGGAATCGTTGTCTTTGTCGTTGTCGCGGGGCATTAGAAAATCTCGTTTGGGGGCCGGGCCAAAAGGGCATTGTGCGCGCTCGTTCCGAGCCGCATGCTCAGGCAAAACCGGTATCCACTCTTGCTGAAGGCGCAGCTACTAGCAGGTTTCCTGGGATGATACGAGGCAAGACTGCCCCTTCCTTCATGGATTTGGCGCTCAAAACCGCCGAAAACGCCGGAAAATCGGGCGAAGTTCCGATCGGATGCGTGGTCGTCCGGAATTTCGAGGTCATCGCCACGGCCGGCAACAGGACCCTGACGGACCATGATCCGACCGGCCATGCCGAGATCATCGCGCTCCGGGAGGCCGCCAAGAAGATCGGCAGTGAGCGCCTGGTGGACTGCGACCTCTACGTCACGCTAGAGCCCTGCACCATGTGTGCGGGCGCGATCTCCTTTGCAAGGATCCGGCGGCTCTATTACGGCGCGGCCGACCCGAAGGGCGGCGCGGTCGAGTCAGGCGTGCGGTTCTTTGCCTCGCCCACGTGCCACCACGCACCGGAGGTGTATTCGGCGGTCGGCGAGAGCGAGTCGGCAAAGCTGCTGCGGGAGTTTTTTCGGGAGCGGAGGTGACGCCTTCGCGTAGCCCGGATGGAGCGAAGCGCAATCCGGGGCAGTCGCCCCGCACGGACAAAACCCGGATTTCGCTTCGCTCCATCCGGGCTACAGGACCGTCACTGCCATTCACGCCGCAAGGAAGTCTTGCAGCGCCTTCGCCGTCACGTCCGGATTCTCTTCCGTCAGGAAGTGCCCCGAGTCCACTGCCACGCCCTCTACGTTGGTCGCCCATTGCTTCCAGGTGTCGAGTGGCGTGGCGGCAGCTTGCGCGACGCCCGCGCTCCCCCACAGTGCCAGCATCGGAATGGTGATCTTCTTGCCGGCTTCGAAATCCGCCTTGTCGAGCTCGTAATCAAAGTAGGCGCCAGCGCGATAGTCCTCGCACATGGCGTGGATGCGTGCGGGATCGCGGAACGGGGCGATGTAGTGCTCGAGCGCGCGCTTGTCGATGGCGTCGAGCGTCTTCGACTTGGTCTGGCTCGCCATCTTGAAGCGCAGGAAGAATTCGCCATTGCTCGCGATCAACGTCTCCGGCAATGGCGCGGGCTGCGCAAGGAAGGTCCAGTGATAGATCTTCAACGCGTAGGCGCGGTTCATCCGCTCCCAGTAATTATAGGTCGGCAAAATATCGAGCACGGCGAGGCGCGAGAGCCGGCCGGGATGATCGAGCGCGAGGCGATAGGAGACGCGGCCGCCGCGGTCGTGACCGGCGAGCGCGAAGTGCACATGGCCGAGTCGCTCCATGGCTTCGACCATGGTCTGCGCCATCGCGCGCTTCGAGTAAGGCAGATGCTGCGCGTCGCTCTCGGGCATGTCGGACCAACCATAGCCCGGCAGGTCGGCAATGATCAGCGTGAACCTGTCGGCGAGTTGCGGTGCCACGCGGTGCCACATCACGTGCGTCTCGGAGAAGCCGTGCAGCAGCAAGAGCGGCGGACCCTTGCCGCCGACGCGGGCAAAGATGCGGCCCGACGAGGTGTTGATCCATTCGGAGGCGAAGCCGGGGTAGAGGTCGGCGAGATCGGACATTGCAACTCCTCTCCGTCATTCCGGGGCAATGCGGAGCATTGAACCCCAATGCGCAATTGCGCATTGTGGAATCTCGAGATGGGGAACGCAGCACAGCAAAACAACCTCGAGAGTCCGGCTCGGCGCTTTGCGCCGTCCGGAATGACGGGTGTCGTCAGCGTCCGGCCTTCTCTGCCTCCACCGCCTGCCAGCCGATATCGCGGCGGCAGAAGCCGTCGGGCCAGTTGATGCGGTCGACGGCCTGGTAGGCGCGCGCTTGAGCCTCCGTCACGGTCTTGCCGAGCGCGCAGACGTTGAGCACGCGGCCGCCATTGGCGAGGATCGCGCCGTCTTTCGCCACGGTGCCGGCATGGAAGATCTCGGCGCCCTCGACCTTGGCGGCGTCATCGAGACCCTCGATGCGCGTGCCCTTCTTGTAGTCGCCGGGATAGCCCTTGGCCGCCATGACGACGGTCAGCGCGGACTCCGGATACCAGCGCAAATCGAAATTTTTGAGCTGGCCATCGCATGATGCCAGCAGCGCCGGCACGATGTCAGACATCATGCGCATCATCAGCACCTGGCACTCGGGATCGCCGAAGCGAACGTTGAACTCGAACAGCTTTGGACCCTGCGTCGTCAGCATAATGCCGGCGTAGAGGATGCCGCGGAACGGCGTGCCGCGCTGCTTCATGCCGGCGACCGTCGGCAGGATGATTTTTGCCATGATCGCGTCGTGGATTGCCGGCGTCACCAGCGGCGTCGGCGAATAGGCGCCCATCCCGCCGGTGTTGGGACCGACGTCATGGTCGAACACGCGCTTGTGGTCCTGCGCGGTCGCGAGCGGGATCGCGGTCTCGCCGTCGCACAGCGCGAAGAAGCTGATCTCGCGGCCCGGCAGAAACTCCTCGATCACCACCTCGGCGCTGGCATCGCCAAAGGCACCGTCGAACATCATGGCGATGGCGTCTTCCGCCTCGCGCATGGTCTTTGCGACCACCACGCCCTTGCCGGCGGCGAGGCCGTCGGCCTTGACCACGATCGGCGCGCCCTGGGTGTGGATATAGGCCAGCGCGTCCTTGGCGTTGGTGAAGCGCTTGTAGGCGCCGGTCGGAATGCCGCATTCGGTGCACAGCGCCTTGGTAAAGCCCTTGGAGCTTTCGAGCTGCGCCGCCGCCTTGCTCGGGCCGAACGCCTTGATGCCGGCGGCTGAGAGATCGTCGACGATGCCGGCGGCGAGCGGTGTCTCGGGGCCGACCACGACGAGCTCGACCGCATTCTTCTTGCAGAAGTCGATCACGGCGGCATGGTCGGCGATGTCGAGCGCCACGCATTCGGCCTCGCGCGCCATGCCGGCATTGCCGGGCGCGCACCAGAATTTGGTCACCAGAGGCGAGCCGGCGATCTTCCACGCGAGGGCATGTTCGCGGCCGCCGGAACCGAGCAGGAGAATGTGCATGCGAGGCTCGAAATGAGGAGATGTTGGACGCGTCGGTCGCACGAATCGGGGCGCGTCTCAAGGGGGGCGTACTTCATCTCCCCGTCATTCCGGGGTGCTGCCGAGTGCGACGAACTATGCCCGTCACCCTGAGGCGCTCGTCCTGCGGCGTAGCGCAGGACGAGCCTCGAAGGGCGACGGCCCGGCTGTAGCAGTGGGGCCGCTCATCCTTCGAGGCTCCCCGCCCGGCGCGTTGCGCCGAGCGGCTCGCACCTCAGGATGACGGAACAGATAGCCAGACGGCGGCGCATCTACCCCTGCTTCCCTGCAATGATCTCCTGCAACGTCGCCACATGCCGCGCAAACGCCCCGCGCCCGGTCGCGGTCGCCGTCACGGTGGTCTGCGGCTTCTTGCCGACGAAGGCCTTCTCGACCGTGACGTAGCCGGCCTTCGCCAGCGTCTCGATATGGGCGCCGAGATTGCCGTCGGTGGCGCCGGTCAATTTTTTCAGGCGCGAGAACTCGAGACCGGCAGCCACGGGCAGCGCGTTCAGCGCCGCCATGATCTTGAGCCGCAACGGCTGGTGGATGACGTCGTCGAGCTCAGCCATCCCCTAGATCCGCCGCATCCAGAGGCCGCCGAGGATCAGGCCGCCGCCATTGACGAAGGCCATCCAGAGCGGAAAGGCCTCGCCGATGAAGAAGAAGCCGATCAACGTCAACGCGGAGATGCCGAGACCGATCGCCACGAACGCGTAGCCGAACCAGAGGCCCGCCATCGAGTAGAACAGCATGAAATAGATCGGCCAGAATGTTCCCAGCTGACGCGGACCGAAATGGCCGATGACATCGGTGCAGAGATAGCCGAAGGCGAAGAACAGCACGAAGACCAGAAGCAGCCTGATGTCGAAGCTGGCGCCTCGATGCGGCGGATTGAGCACACGGAGCGCAACCAGACCGCCGACACCAAAGACATCCACGGCGGGCCAGGCGTAGACGGCATAGATCGGCCAGAGCCAGGTCACGAGATTGGCGGCGAACACCAGGACGCCCCACCAGACAGCAGCCAGGCTCGCGAGCTCATAGAGCTGCGACTGCTTCACGCGCTGGACGATATCGTCGATATCGGCCAGCGCTGCCGAGGCCTCCCTGCTGTTGATCATGACTGCCCTGCCCCGCGCGTTGCGACATCCTCCGCGATCACGGAGATCGCCTTCGGGTTGGTGACGATGCCCATGTGGTTGATGCCGTCGATCAGCTTGACGTCGACCGAGGGTTTGATGGCTTGCACGGCCGCCGCGTAATTGGCTGATATCATCATCTCGTCCTCGGCCGCGCCGAAGATCGTGATCGGGCGCGTCGTCGCCGGGAAGTCCAACCGATAACCGCGCGTTGCAAAATTGCGCATCAGGCGATCGGAATAGGTGGGGACGAGGATCTTTGCCGAGTTCGCCGGCACCGCGAGCGCCAGCACCGGAAGCTGCGCGCAGCAGTCGATGCCGAGCTTGCGCAAAGCGGCGAGACCCAGGAGCCGCGGAACGTCGGCACTGGCCCAGCCACCGGAATTCGGCGCGTTGGTCGGCGCGTCATAGCCGAGATAGGGCGCGAGCAGCACGGTGCGGACGAACATGTCCTGCATGATCGGGGTTGCGGCAACGCGCAGCGAGAAGCCGGCGCCGGCGGAATGGCCGATCAATGTCAGCGGCAAATCGGGCGCGGTCTTGCGGATGTGGGCGACGAAGTCGACGAGGTCGTCCTCGAGTTGGCCGACATAGCCGATGTCGCCGCGCGTACCGGAGGCGCCGTGGCCGCGCATATCGAGCGCCCAGGTTTCGACGCCGCGCTGCGCGATCGCGTAGGTCAGCGCGTGGTTGACGGTGGCGCTGGAGCCGGACGAGCCGTGAATGAAGACCGCGCCGCGGCCGGTCACAGGGCCATTCGGGGCGTAATGGCGGAAACCGATCCAGGTGCCGTCGCGGGCCTGAAAGCGCTCGAGCGCCGGCAGGGTCGAGAAGTCCACCGCCTTCACGGAGTCGGAGACCGATTTCAGCTCGGGCGACCGCTGCAACGGCGTCGCGATCATCGCGGCCAGGATCAGCGCCGCGCCGCCGACCGCAACTAGCGCCCATTTCAGCACGTTCAAAGCGCCTCGCAGCAGACGGATCGCCATGGCTCACTCTCCTCAGCTTGGTATCGTTAGAGAACTCTATATTACAGAGTACTCTTCCGATCAAGTCCAAGATTGGCACTCGAGAGCGAAAATCCTTAACGTCGATCCCGACCCCGAAATGCCGAATCGTGTGCCGATGCCGCCAGCGGAACCCCTGCTCAATACGCCCGAATTCACTGTCTCCGAGCTCTCCCAGTCCCTGAAGCGGACGGTGGAGGACACCTATGGCCATGTCCGGGTCCGCGGCGAGATCTCCGGCTTTCGCGGCGCGCACTCCTCCGGTCACTGCTATTTCGCGCTCAAGGACGAGAGCGCCAAGATCGAGGCCGTGATCTGGAAGGGCGTGCACGGCCGCATGCGCTTCAAGCCGCAGGAAGGGCTCGAGGTCATCGCGACCGGCAAGCTCACGACCTATCCGGGCTCCTCGAAATATCAGATCGTGATCGAAGCGCTGGAGCCTGCCGGCATCGGCGCGCTGATGGCGCTGATGGAGGAGCGCAAGAAGAAGCTCGCCGCCGAAGGCCTGTTCGACGAGGCGCGCAAGCAATTGCTGCCCTGGCTGCCCGATGTCATCGGCGTCGTGACCTCGCCGACGGGTGCCGTGATCCGCGACATCCTGCATCGGCTGGAAGACCGCTTTCCCCGCCACGTGCTGGTGTGGCCGGTGAAGGTGCAAGGCGAAGGCTCGGCCGAGCAGGTCGCAGCCGCAATCCGAGGCTTCAATGCGCTGCCCGAGGGCGGGAAGATTCCGCGGCCCGACGTGCTGATCGTCGCGCGCGGCGGCGGCTCGCTGGAGGATCTCTGGTCGTTCAATGAGGAGATCGTGGTGCGGGCTGCGGCCGAAAGCATGATCCCGCTGATCTCGGCGGTCGGCCACGAGACCGACATCACGCTGATCGATTTCGTCGCCGACAAGCGCGCGCCGACACCGACGGCCGCGGCCGAGATGGCCGTGCCGGTGCGCAGCGAATTGTTCGTCGAGGTCGCCGATCTCGCGCGGCGCACGCGCGCCTATTGGCAGCGTGCTCACGAAAGCCGCCGCAGTGAGCTGCGCGCCGCCGCGCGCGCGCTACCGGCCGCGTCCGATCTGCTCGCGATCCCGCGGCAACGGCTGGACTCCGCAGGATCGGCGCTGCCCCGCGGCCTCAAGGCCAACACGCACGCGCATTTCCGCAGGTTCACGACGGCCAGCTCAAAGTTGACGCTGCGCGTGCTGCACGGCCAGATCGCGCAATCCAACCACCGGCTGACGGTGTGCGGCGAACGGCTCGGCCTGTCCGCACGCGCGCTGCTGCATCGGCGGCGCGATCGCTTTGCCGGACTTGAGGTGCGCCTGCGTGCTTCAAAGCTCTCCAATGCGCAGGCGCAGCGCAATGCGATCGCGCGCCAGCGCGAGCGCACGCATCGGCTGGCCGAACGTGCCAACCGCGCTTTGCTGACGCTGCTGCAGCGGCTCGATGCGCGGGTTGCCAACAGCGGCAAGCTGCTCTCTGCGCTGTCGTACCGTGGCGTGCTGGCGCGCGGCTTCGCGCTGGTGCGGGATGAGGCCGGCCATCCCCTGCATTCGGCCGATAGCGTCGGGCCGAACGCGCGGCTGGAGATCGAGTTCGCCGACGGACGCGTGGCGGCGACGGCGGACGCCGATCGGCCGGAGCCGCGCGCGACGACGCAGCCGAAGCCCGCAGCTTCGCGCGAGGCAAAGCCAGCGCCGAAGCGCGTGGCGAAGCCGGTGGATCAGGGGACGTTGTTTTAGGCGGGCGACGGCGCCACAGGTTGTAGCCCGCATGCAGCGAAGCGGAATGCGGGTTCACTGTCCCGGATTGCGCTTCGCTTCATCCGGGCTACGAGCCGTCATTGCGAGCGCAATGACGGTGGTGAGACGCACTCATCTACCGGCACGACAATCCGGCCTCGATCGTGGTCCAGAAGCCGCAATGTTCCACCGGAACTCCGGCGCGGGCTTCGTAGAGTAGGGTCGCGCCGATGACGACGACCAGCGCGGATGACAGCAGCATGAGGCGGTTTCGCATGCCATGCCGTTTAACGGACATCTTGGTCGAATGATGGCGCGCGGCTTCTGAAACTGACGGATCGGCCGCTTCGTAACTCGCAGCGTCGGCCATGACGACCTGTGCAGGGCGGTGGTCGATGCGGGGCTGTCCATTCGCTTGTTTCCTCGGGCGGCCCCGCTTCAGAGCGGAACCTGCCTCACCGCGCCAGCCACTCCGCGACCTGCTTCTGCGAATCCGCGCGCGCGTCGGCATCGCTGCCGAGATGGCCGCGGTCGGGCACAGCGGCGTCGGCATTGCTTGCGGACGGGTGCAGCGGCAGGTTGGTGCGGTCGAAATCATGATAGGCGCCGGGATAGACGACGATGCGGGCGAGCGCGCTACGACCTTGCGCGCCGTCCACCATCTGGCGACAGGCCGAGGGCGAGGAGACGTCGTCTTTCGCGCCGATCAACACCAGCGTCGGCACCCGCGCGCTCCAGCCGAGCCCGGCCGAGATGCGGCAATCCGGATAGAAGGCAACAGCGGCGCGAAAATCCGGCTGCGCCTTGTGCGCCAGGTTTTGCGGACGCACGGCCCAGAGCACCGCGCTGGCGCCATTGGCCCAGCCGATCAGGCTGATGCGGTTGCGCGCGACCCAGGTCTGCTTCAGCAGCCAGCCACGCGCCGCGACGATGTCGGCGACGCGCTCGCGCCGTGCCTTGACGCGCGTCTCCTTGACGCGGCACTGCGGCCCGAGCTCGCGCGAGCCAAAACTGTCCGGCCACAGCACGGCGTTACCCGCCCGCAACAGCTCGTCGGTCCAGTCGCGATAGCGCGGCAGCACGGCCTCGCTGTGATTGCTCAAGCCGCCGCAGGCATGCAGCGCGATCACGGTCGGAAACGGACCGTCGCCGGTGGGCTTGTAGAGCTGGGCATGCAAGGTGGTGGCGCCGGCCGTGATCTCGACCGCCTGCGGCGCAGGCGAGGAAGCCGCATGTGCCGACGACATCAGGAACGACAGGACGAGGAAGGCTGGCGAAAGACGCATTGAGGTGCCGGATCGGGGATGGACGAAGGCGGTCCTTCGCGGCAGCCCTATCACGTGAAACCACCTGCAAAACATCACAAATCGGTGGGTTTAACGGGCGGACAAGCCACCCTATCTATGCTAGATCGGCAGCAACACATCAGGCCCGTCAAGCGGGCGCAGCGGAGACTCCTAACCGTGCTGAACAAGTTCGGACCCTCGGGCCATGGCGAAGCGCAGGTGCAATATCTCGACGGCGATTTCCGCGTGATCTCGCCGGGGACCTTCGTGCGCTGCGCGGTGACCGACACGCGGATTCCGCTCGACGAGCTGAAATACTGGAGCGTGGATCTGCAGGAAGCCTACGCCCATCCCAGCGCCGTGCTGCAGCGGCATTATCCCGGCGCGCCGAAGCCGCAGGGTTGACGGTGCCGTAGGGTGGGCAAAGGCGCAACGCGCCGTGCCCGCCATCTCTCCCGGATTGCGATAGAAATGGTGGCACGCCATCGGGCGCGCATTCGCGCGACCTGTTGGCTTTGTCCACCCTGCGAATCTACGCGAGCCAGAAGCTCTTCTCGCGCGCCTTGAACACGCGGTCGGCGATGAAGTCGCGCAGTTTTGCGGGCTCGTCGAATTCGAGCGTCACGGCGAAGGGCAAGATCTCCGGCGGCATGTCGTTGCCGCGCATGCGGGCGCAATCCTTCTCCGTGGTGACAAGCACGAGCTGCTGGGCTCTTGCTTCATCCACCAGGGCGGCGATCTCGGCCGGTGCGAACGCGTGGTGATCGGCAAAGGCGCGCGTGCGCACGACATCGACCTGGTGGTTGCGCAGCGTGCGGAAGAAGCGTTCGGGGTCGCCGATGCCGGCAAAGGCGAGCACGCGCTTGCCGGACAACCTCTCGACCGATGCCGCATCCGGCTTCAGCCGCGCGCGAAACACCGGCCTGTCGCGCGCAACGAGCTCGCCGGCGACGCCGTCTGCGGCATGACCGTCGCCGATCACGACCAGCGCGTCGGTGCGCGAGAGCTGCACCCTCAACGGCGCACGCAGGGGACCGGCGGGAAACACCTTGCCATTGCCGAGGCCACGCTCGCTGTCGATTACGATCAGCGAGGCATCCTTTGTGATGCGCGGATTTTGAAAGCCGTCGTCCATCAGGATAACGGTCGCGCCTTGCGACCGCGCCAGCGCCACGCCATCGACACGGTCGCGCGCGACCGCGACCGGCACGTTGCGCACCATCATCAGCGGCTCGTCACCGACATCGTCGGCCGTGTGCTTCTCGGCGTTGACCATCACGGGGCCGCGCAACCGCCCGCCATAGCCGCGGCTGAGCACGACCGGCGTCTCGCCGAGGTCGCGCAGCAAATGGGTCAGCGCCAGCACCGTCGGCGTCTTGCCGGCGCCGCCGACGTGATAATTGCCGACGCAGAGCACGGGGATGCCGGCATCGATGCCGTTGCGCAGCATGCGGCGTTGGGCGATCGCGCCGTAGAGCGCGCCGAACGGCCGTAGAAAATGCGATCTGAGCGAACGTGGCCGGTGCCAGAAGGCCGGCTCACGCATTGGCGGCTCCCATCTCGATGCGGAGCTGCAGCAGATAGGGCTCAAGCGCCGTGATGGTGCGATCCAGCGCGCCGCCGAGCCGCTCGACCACACCGTGACCGGCGCGATGCATGGTCTCGCGCACAGCAGGATCGGCCAGCAACTGGCCGAGCTGCTTCACCAGCGCCTCCTGCGTGTCGGCCTGGCGTGCACCGCCGCTGCCGTCGAGCGCCTCGTAGACGTCGGTGAAGTTGAAGACGTGCGGGCCATGGATCACGGAGGCGCCCAGCTTGATCGCCTCGATCGGATTTTGCCCGCCATGCGGGATCAGCGATCCCCCCATGAAGACGATCGGCGACAGCCGGTAGAACAGGCCGAGCTCGCCCATGGTGTCGGCGATGTAGACGTCGGTCGCCGCGGTCGGCAATTCCTCGCGCGAGCGCAAGGCGGGCTTCAAGCCGGAGGCCGTGATCAGCCCCGCAATCGACGAGCCGCGATCGGGATGCCGCGGCACGATCACGGTCAAGAGCGACGGGAAGAACCCGGCGAGGCTACGATGCGCCGCGACCAGCATCTCGTCCTCGCCCGGATGGGTCGAGGCGGCGACGATGATCGGACGTCCCCGCGTCATCGACATCAGACGTTCGAGCTTGACGGGATCGGCGGGCGGGGCTGCGACATCGAGCTTGAGATTGCCCGTGGTGACGACGTTGCGGCTGCCGAGCGCCGAAAAGCGCTCCGCGTCAGTCTTCGACTGCGCGAGGCAGATGTCGAACCGCGACAACAGCGCCGAGATGGTGCCCTGGACGCGGCGCCAGCGCGGGAACGAGCGCGGCGACATCCGTCCGTTGATCAGCACCATCGGCAGCCGTCGCGCAGCTCCTGCCAGGATCAGGTTCGGCCAGAGGTCTGACTCGATGAACAGCGCCAGCGACGGCTTCCAATGGTCGAGGAAGCGCGCGACATAGCGCGGGGAATCGTAAGGCACGTATTGATGGATGACGTCGGGCGGAAAGCGTTTTGCGACCACCGCCGCCGAGGTCACGGTGCCCGAAGTGAGCAGGATGCGGAGGTTCAGGTCACGCAGCCGCTCGATCAATGCGGCCGCCGCCAGCACTTCGCCGACGCTCGCGCCGTGGATCCAGACCAGAGGCCCGTGCGGCCGCACGTCCTGCGAGAGCCCGCGCCGTTCGCCGACCCGCGCCGGGTCTTCCTTGCCCTGCTTCAGACGCCGCTTGATCAGCGCAGGCGCCAGCGGCACGAGGCCGGAGGCCAAATGCTGATAGACCCGCAGCGTCATCGGCAGCGAATTAGCCATGGTCCGGTTCCGGGCGGCCGAGTTGGGCATAGGCGCGGCGGGTCGCTTCGTTCAGCGTCTCTTCCAGCTCCAGCCGCAGGGCCTCCATGGTGGCGGCGTCCGCGTCCGGGGGGACGACGATTTCCTTGATGCCCACCAATGCGCCTCGCCCAAATGGCAAATTGATGGTGGTGCGGTCCCAGTTCTTCAGCCGGATGAAACGGCTGGTCGCCATCGCAAAAGGCATGATCGGCCGCCCCGATTCCCTTGCCAGCATGATGATGCCGAGACCCGCAACCCGCGAACGCTTCGGCACGTCGGCGGTCAGCGCGACATTACAACCGTCCTCGAGCGTCTGCACCATCTCCCTGAAGGCCCCGACCCCGCCCTTGCGGTGGAAGGCCCCGCCATGGTCGCCGGAGCCGCGGATGGTGCCGATGCCGAGCCGCTCGACGGCGATGGCGTTGAACTCGCCGTCGCGATGCCGGGAGATCAGGACCTTGGCCCGGTACGACTCCTTGTTCTTGATGAACGGCGTCAGAAAGTGCTGGCCGTGCCAGAAGGCGAAGATCGCCGGTATCCGCGGCTCGACGCGGCCATAGATGTCCGGCGGATCGAATGTGAATTTGTTCGTCCGCCAGACCAGTCGTAGCCATTCGGCCGCGAGGACCCCCGCGGCACGCTGAACGAAGCTGCTCCGCAGCGTATTGCGAAGCAGTCTTTTCAACGTGCCGGCTTTTGATCTTTGGAGGTGTCCTGGCCCGGGTCGAGCAGCCGATGAAGGTGGACGATGAAATAGCGCATCTGGGCGTTGTCGACGGTCATCTGCGCCTTGGCCTTCCAGGCCGCATGAGCGGTCGCATAGTTCGGAAACAGGCCGACGACCTCGACGTCGTCGAGGTTCTTGAACGTATTCTGCTGGAGATCGACGAGCTCGCCGCCGATGACGAGGTGGAGCAGTTGCTGCGGGGCAGTATCTGGCATGCGTGTTTCTTTCCTAACGGGCTGCCCGGCAAGCAGGTTCGATAAGGTTGAGTTCAGGGCAAGGGGCGCTGTCGAAAATGCGCGACTATGCTCGCATGACGATCGCGGCCTGCGGCCACCAGCACCCCGTGCGCCACTTCCCGGCGATTGTAGAGGATGGGATCTCCGGAGAGCTCGCTCATTCTACCATCCGCTTCCTGCACGATCAAATCGGCCGCCGCAAGGTCCCAGTCATGGCTGTTACCCCCCGCAAAAGCCGCATCGAGCGCGCCATCGGCGACCCGGCACAGCCTGAGCGCGAGCGAACCGATTCGCGGATGCAGCTTGATGTCGCCGGCATGCGGATTGAGCCGCTCCACCAGCGGCTTTGGCCCGGCCATGCGGGCGAAGTCAAGCGCGGATCCCGGCGCCGTCCGCACCGGCTTGTCGTTGAGCACCGTGCCCCGTCCGCGGGCCGCGAAGAAGAACTCACCGGTCGTGGGCGCGAAGACCGCGGCGAGGGCCGGCGAGGAATCTTCGACCAGCGCGACGCTGACGCACCAGTCGTCATGGCCATTGAGATAGTTGCGCGTCCCGTCGATGGGGTCGACCACCCATGTCAACCGCCGCGACAGCCGCGCCTCGTCGTCTGCGCTCTCCTCCGACAGCCAGCCATAGTCCGGCGTCGCAGCGCGCAGGCGCGCTTCCAGGAGATCGTTGACGGCGATGTCGGCTTCCGAGACCGGCGAGGACGCGCCTTTGGTCCACTTCTTCAGCTCGGTGCGGAACATCGACAGCGCGAGCTGGCCTGCTTCGCGCACCGTCGCCTTCAGCAGTGCGGCGTCGTGATTGAGGATCTTCTCGTCCAGAGTGTTCGCGTCAGCGGCCGCCAAGCGTCAGCCCCTCGATGCGCACCGTCGGCGCGTTGACGCCGTAACGGAATTCGAGATCGTTGGCCGGCTGCATCGACTTGAAGATCTCGAACAAATGGCCCGCGATAGTGACCTCGCTCACGGGATAGGTGAGCTTGCCGTTCTCGATCCAGAAGCCGGAGGCGCCGCGGCTGTAATCACCGGTAACGCCGTTGACGCCGGAGCCGATCAGGTCGGTGACGTAAAAGCCCTGCTTGATGTCGGACATCAGTTCTTCAGGCGTCGCGCTACCGGCTTCGAGATGCAGATTATACGGCCCCGGCGACGGCGAGGACGACACGCCGCGATGGGCGTGGCCGGTGGTCTGTAGCCCGAGCTCGCGCGCTGTCGCGCAATCCAGAAGCCACGTCGTCAGCACGCCCTCGTCGATCAGCGCAACCTTCTTCACGGCGACGCCTTCGGCATCGAAAGTCTGCGAGCGCAATCCGCGGCGGCGCAGGGGATCGTCGATGATGCGGATGTTCTTCGCAAACAATTGCTGGCCGAGCTTGTCCTTCAGGAAGCTGGTCTTGCGCGCGATCGAGGCACCGTTGATGGCGCCGACGAGATGACCGACCAGCGAGCCCGAGACGCGCGGATCGAACAACACGGGCACCTTGCAGGTCTCGACCTTGCGCGGATTGGACCGCGCCACCGTGCGCTCGCCGGCGGAGCGGCCGACGGTCTCGGGCGACAACAGATCGGATCCATGCGGCGCCGAGGTGAAATCATAATCGCGCTCCATGCCGGTACCTTCACCGGAGATGGCCGTCGCGGAGATGCCCTGGCTCGAACGCAGGTAAGTTCCGTGGAAACCGGTGCTGGTGACCAGCACCATGCCGCCGATGCCGGCTGAGGCCGATGCACCGCCCGACTTGGTGACGCCCTTTACCGCGAGCGCGGCCGCTTCGGCTGCGAGCGCGCGGCGTTCCAGTTCCGACGTCGCGGGGACATTCGGATCGAGCAGATCGAGGTCGGGAAAGTCGCGCGCGAGCAGCGCGGGATCGGCGAGGCCGACATATTTGTCGTCGGGCGCGACGCGCGCCATCGCGACCGCGCGTTCCGCAAGCTTGGTCACGGCATCACCGCTGACGTCGTTGGTTGAGACCACCGCTTGGCGCTGGCCGACCAGCACACGCAGGCCGACATCGTCGCCTTCGGACCGCTCGGATTCCTCGACGCGGCCATCGCGTACCTCGACACCTTGCGAGATGCCGCGCACTGCGACCGCATCGGCCGCATCAGCGCCGGCGCGCTTGGCGGCTTCGACCAGCCGCTGCGCGAGATCGGACAGCGCGGACTGATCGAACAAATCGGCATTGGCTTTGGCGGCAAGCGCCGATGCGGGCGATGGTGAAGAGTTCACGAACGAAATCCTGTTGGGATAAGCGCCTTCGAGGCGACGGCGGCCGGAACTACCAGATGTGCCCTATTTCCGCGGACTTCAAGCATTTTCACTGCGTCAAAAGCTCAGATTCTCGGTTTCCGCGCAACGTCTCGTCAATCATGCGTGCCAAGGTCTTGTCAATCATGCGCAGCGGTCACGCCCCCTTAACCAGCCTTTTTAAGCCAATTCCGAAGCGGCCGCGCTAAGGTCTCTCGCATCGACCGGGAACATAATCCTGGCGGGGAGACTAAAGCCGTGAGGCGTCAAACAGTAACAAGCGGGATCAATCCCGCCGGGTCGAGCCGCGCTCTGCGGCTCGACCCTCTTTCTCTGCCGGTCCGGTTCGACGCGCATGATCCGCGCGCCGACGGATACACCAGGCAGATCGAGCTTCACCGCGAACGCGTCGTGCTCCGTCGTGCCGTGCGCGGCATGCAGATGGCGGTCAACGTCCGCGTCAGCGACTTCATCGGCATCGCACTGCGCGGCATCGACGAGACCCAGACGCTCGTGCTGGTGCATCGCGATCCCTCGCTCTCGGTGCCGCTCGGCGTCAGCGCCGACAGCGAAGAGATCATCAATGCCTGGGCAATGTGGAGCGAGATTTTTGCGCTGCCCCAGCTCGACGAGGCCAAGCGCGATCCCGCGCCGCGCCGGCGTCGCCGCAACGCGATCCGCGATCGCCGTCCGAAGTTTCTGGTGCGCCGTCGCGCCGGTGTCGCGCGCGATCTCTCCGTTCATCGCGACGAGCGCGAGATCATCGCGCGGAATTGAGTTCGGGAATTGTAGGGTGGGTTAGCCATGCGATTGCGCAAAGCGCAATTCGCTGGGCGTAACCCACCTCTTTTGTATCCGCGGCAACAGAAGCGGTGGGTTACGCCGGGCGGACTGCGCTTCGCGCAGCCGCCCTGCTAACCCACCCTACGAAGCGCGCAGCACCGCATCCGCGAGCAATCCAGCAAACAGCAGCAGCCCGGCATGCTTGTTCGATTTGAACAGCCGCAGGCACAGGGCGGGATCGTCGATCCGCAAGCGCTTGATCTGCCAGGCCAGGTGCAGGGCAAAGGCGGCAAGACCAAGCCAGGCCGGAAGCCGCGCGTCGCTCGAGGCGAGCGCCACGCCGATCAACACCACCGCGAGCCCGTAGAACATGATCAGCGCCTGATGCGTGTGCGCGCCGAACAGGCGCGCGGTGGATTTGACGCCGATCAGCGCGTCGTCCTCGGCGTCCTGATGCGCATAGATCGTGTCGTAGCCGATCACCCAGGCGATGGAGCCGGCATAGAGCACGAGCGCGGTGAGATCGATCTTGCCGAAGGTGACGGCAAATCCCATCAGCGCGCCCCAGGAAAAGGCGAGCCCGAGGAAGACCTGCGGCCACCAGGTGATGCGCTTCATGAAGGGATAGATCGCAACGATCACCAGCGAGGCGATGCCGGTCGCCACCGCGAAGCGGTTGAACTGCAGGAGAATGACGAGGCCGATCAGCGCCTGCACGAGCATGAAGGCCAGCGCCTGCTTCACACTCACCTGCCCCGCGGGCAGCGGCCGCGACCGCGTGCGCTCGACCTGGGCGTCGAGGTCGCGATCGGTGATGTCGTTCCAGGCGCAGCCGGCGCCGCGCATGACGAAAGCGCCGATCAGGAACAGCACGATGATGAGCGGCAGCCGGCTGACGTCGTGCGCCATGCCGGCAGCGAGCGCCGCCGACCACCAGCACGGCATCAGCAGAAGCCAGGAGCCGATCGGACGGTCGTAGCGGGAGATGCGCAAGTATGGCCGCGCCCATTCCGGCGCGCGGGTATCGACCCAGTTGCCGGTGGAGTCGGCAACGCGGGCACTCACCTCGCTCATCGGGTCAAAACATTACCGTTGAGCGTATCGAAGGTGCTGCCGCCCTTCTTGCCGGTGTTGGCTTCGGGAGCCGAGCCGGAGCCGATGACCTCGCTCAGCGACGGACCGGCGGGCCGCGCCTGCTTCATCTGCTGCGCCACGTTGCAGACCTTGGCCTGCATGCCTTCGGTGTTCTTGTGTCCAGCCCTGAGCTGGTCGGCGACTTGCGGCGGAATTCCGCATTTGGCGGAATTGGCCTCGACGAATTTCAGCATCTTGATTTCAGCCTGCGAGAAACTGCCGATCAGCTTGCAGGCCTCATCGGGCGGCGCATGCCGGTCGCTCGCCGCCTTGATCAGCTTGCCGCGCTTCTCGGCTTCCTCG
>NZ_PPPT01000014.1 GCF_006483445.1 Bradyrhizobium guangdongense
CAGGACCCATTACCCCGGTGGGTGGTTGTGGCGCGAGGTTGGTAACCACGAGTCTTCGCACAACTCGTCCCTGGGGTAATGGGTCCTGGATCTGCGCTCCGCTTCGCTGCGCTTGTCCAGGACGACGTGGGTTGCTTCCCACCGATTCCCACTTTGAAACCGCTGGCCTTTTGGTAATACACAGGTGGGCTTCCCCAGAGGTACGCCATGTCTGCCTCCACCTCCGTCGTCAGCGATTCCGCCTATATCCGCGCGCGTGCCATGGAGACGCTGTTCGAGCGGCTGGAGCACCTGTGCGAGGGCGCCATCGCTATCGATCGCAGCGGGCGGGTGGTCTATGTCAACGAGAAATACGTCACCGCGATGGGGCTTTCGCACGAGTCCGAAGCGCTGGGCCGTCCGATCGAGGAAGTCATTCCCAACAGCCTGATGCGACGGGTGGCCGAGACCGGCGAGCCGATCATCCTCGACATCATGGAACTTGGCGGCGAGCAGCTCGTGGTCACGCGGATGCCGATCGAGGACGAGCGCGGCAACATCATCGGCGCCATCGGCTTCGTGCTCTATGACCGCCTCGAAGGCCTCAAGCCGCTGCTCGCCCGCGTCGCGCAACTCGAAAGCGACCTGCGGCTGGCACGGCGGCAATTGTCCAACGCCCGCTCCGCGCGCTTCACCTTCGCCGACTATGTCGGCAAGACATCCGGCATCACGCAGGCCAAGGAGCTTGCCGCGCGCGCGGCGCGGCAGAGCGTCACCGTGTTGCTGACCGGCGAGACCGGCACCGGCAAGGAAATGCTGGCGCAGGCGATCCACAACGCCTCGTCCCGCGCCGAAAAGCCGTTCGTCAGCGTCAACGTCGCCGCCGTTCCCGACACGCTGATCGAGTCGGAATTCTTCGGCACTGCGCCCGGCGCCTATACCGGTGCCGACCGCAAGGGCCGCGAAGGAAAATTCCGCGTTGCCGACGGCGGCACGCTGTTCCTCGACGAGATCGGCGAGATGCCGCTGCAGCTCCAGGCAAAACTGCTGCGCGTGCTGCAGGAACGCGAGATCGAGCCGCTGGGCTCGGACAAGGTCTCGAAGGTCGATGTGCGCGTGATCGCCGCAACCAATGTCGACCTGCACAAGCGCGTCAGCGACGGCGCCTTCCGTGCCGATCTCTATTACCGACTCAACGTGCTGTCGATCGCCCTGCCGCCCCTCCGCGACTGCCT
Organism: Bradyrhizobium guangdongense; assembly: GCF_006483445.1. GTDB lineage: Bacteria > Pseudomonadota > Alphaproteobacteria > Rhizobiales > Xanthobacteraceae > Bradyrhizobium > Bradyrhizobium guangdongense_A. Next base: position 1,215 of record NZ_PPPT01000014.1, read on the forward strand.
CGACGATCTCCCGGACATCTGCGCACGGCTGCTCGACGACATCAGCGCGACCGGCGACTATGTCGGCGCCAAGATCACGCCGAGCGCGCTGGCAGCACTTGCCCGTTACGACTGGCCGGGCAATGTCCGCGAGCTCCGCAATATCCTGGAGCGCGCGCTGATCCTGAGCGATTCCGGCCGGCTGACGGGCGACGATTTTGCGCGCATCCTTCCGGTCGGAGCAGAAACGAAGGTCGCTCCGCTCGCGCGGTCATTCGGCGCCGTCGTGCCCTATGCGGAAGCGGAAGCCGAGTTCGAGAAGCACACGCTGGAGCAGGCGCTCGCCGCCAGCAACGGCCAGATCTCGGAAGCGGCAAAAATGCTGCGCATCTCGCGCGCGACTTTCTACAAGAAACTCGCCAAGTTCGGCCTCGCGACCGGACCCGCCTCCGTTTGAAACCGTAGCCCGGATGGAGCGCAGTGCGATCCGGGACCGGTCGCGCGTTCGGGTGCGCATTTGCCCCGGATTGCGCTACGCTCCATCCGGGCTACGACAATTTCCTCGTCTGAGTTTCGAGACATGGAGTTGTCCGGAGTCTCAGACTCCTGACACGGTGCATTGCGCGCTTTTCCCGCTTCACTAGCGCTAACTGCCGGATTCTTCGCCATTTTGCCTATACGCTTCGCAACTGGCGCGGGCCTTGCTTTTTGCTCTGCACAAAGACGCACACTGCAAGTGCGCGTTCAACAAACAGGGAGAACGCAAGATGAGTGGAGCGATCACAGTCAATCAGCTCGGCGCACGACAGCCGTCGCATGTCACCGTCGCCACCGCGAGCCTGATCGGCACGGCCATCGAATGGTACGACTTCTTCCTCTACGGCACCGCGGCGGCGCTGATCTTCAACAAGCTGTTCTTTCCGACCTTCGACCCCATGATGGGTACGTTGCTGGCGTTCGCGACCTACGCGCTCGGCTTCATCGCGCGCCCGCTCGGCGGGCTGGTGTTCGGTCACTACGGCGACAAGATCGGCCGCAAGACCATGCTGTATCTGACGCTGCTGATCATGGGCGTGGCGACGGCGGCGATCGGTTTCCTGCCAACCTATGAGACCGCGGGCATCTGGGCCGCGGTGCTGCTCGTCACCTGCCGTCTCATCCAGGGCTTTGGCCTCGGCGGCGAATGGGGCGGCGCCGTGCTGATGGCGGTCGAGCACGCGCCTGAGGACAAGAAGGGCTTTTACGGAAGCTGGCCGCAACTCGGCGCGCCGCTCGGCCTCGTGCTGGGAACGCTGGTGTTTTCGGTCGTGTCCGCATTCCTGACCGACGCACAACTCTACGCCTGGGGCTGGCGCATCCCGTTCCTGTTCTCGATCGCGCTGGTGCTGGTCGGCTTGTGGATCCGCTTCACCATCGCGGAATCGCCGGAGTTCCAGAAGGTCAAGGACAGCAAGCAGGAGGTGAAGATGCCGATCCTGGAAGCGATCCGGATGTATCCGAAGAACATCCTGCTCGCGATGGGCGCGCGCTTCGCCGAGAACGGCTTCTTCTACATCTACGCCACTTTCGTGCTCGCCTATGCCACGCAATCGCTCGGCATGAACAGGCAGGACATGCTGAACGGCGTCCTGATCGCGGCCGCGATCGAGACCTTTACCATCCCTGCGTTCGGGGCACTGTCAGACAAGGTCGGGCGGCGGCCGGTCTATATCTTCGGCGCGGTGTTCTCGGCGCTGATGTCGTTCCCGCTGTTCATGCTGCTGGCGACCAAGAACCCGCAATCGGCCTGGATCGCGATCGTGCTCGGCCTCGCGGTCGGACACGCCGCGATGTACGGCCCGCAGGCGAGCTTCCTGTCGGAACTGTTCGGCACAAAGGTGCGCTATAGCGGCGTGTCGCTCGGCTACAACCTCGCCTCGATCTTCGCCGGTGCGCTGTCGCCGTTGATCGCGACCGGCTTGATGACGGCCTATGCGCCGGCGACCTGGCCGATCTCGGTCTACATGATCGCACTCGCGCTGATCACCATCGTCTCGGTCTATTTCGCCACCGAAACACGCAAGATAGTTCAGCCCTGACGGGCTGATCCCATTCCCACCACGCCGGAGCGGCCTAGTCGCGGGCCGCTCCGGGCGATACAAACAGGGCAAGCAAGAAAAAACAGGACATGCGGTCGACACCAGACACGGGAGGAAACGCCGTGAGCCAGCATCCTGCCTTGGCCAGCCTGCCCAATTCGGAGAAGGGCAAGGTGGTCACTGCGTCGGACGCGGTCATGCTGATCCGCGACGGCGACACGGTCGCGACCGGCGGCTTCGTCGGCATCGGCTTCGCCGAGGAGATCGCACTGGCGCTGGAGGGGCTCTATCTCGCCAATCAGGGCGATGCGCCCTACACCCAGGGCAAGCCGCGCAATTTGACGCTGGTCTATGCCGCCGGCCAGGGCGACGGCAAGGATCGCGGCCTCAACCATTTCGCGCATGAAGGCCTGGTGAAGCGCGTGATCGGCGGGCATTGGGGCCTGGCGCCCAAGCTGCAGCAGCTCGCCATCGGCAACCAGATCGAGGCCTATAACCTGCCGCAGGGCGTCATCACGCATCTGTTCCGCGACATCGCCGCGCACCGGCCCGGCCACGTCACCCGCGTCGGCATGGGCACCTTCGTCGACCCGCGCCTTGGCGGCGGCAAGCTGAACGCGCGCACCACCGAGGACATCGTCGAGCTGATCAAGATCGGCGGCGAAGACTGCCTGCTCTACAAGACGTTTCCGATCAACGTCGGCATCATCCGCGCCACCACGGCCGATCCCGACGGCAACCTCACCATGGAGAAGGAGGCGCTGACGCTGGAGGCTCTGGCGATCGCCATGGCCGCGCATAATTCCGGCGGAATCGTCATCGCCCAGGTGGAGCGCGTCGCCGAAAGCGGCAGCCTCAATCCGCGCCAGGTCAAGATCCCCGGCGTGCTCGTCGATTGCGTCGTGGTGGCCAAGCCCGAGAACCATTGGCAGACTTTTGGCACGCAATATAACGCCGCTTATTCCGGCGAGATCCGCGTGCGCGCGACGTCACTGCCTGCGATGCCCATGAGCGAGCGCAAGATCATCGCGCGCCGCGCGGCGTTCGAGCTGAAGGCCAACAGCGTCGTCAATCTCGGCATCGGCATGCCCGAAGGCATCGCATCCGTCGCCAACGAGGAGCGGATCATCGATTTGATCACGCTGACGGCCGAGCCCGGCGTGATCGGCGGCATTCCGGCGAGCGGCATCGACTTCGGTGCTGCCATCAATACGCAGGCGGTGATCGACCAGCCCTATCAGTTCGATTTCTACGACGGCGGCGGGCTGGATGTCGCGTTCCTCGGGCTCGCGCAGGTCGACCGCAGCGGCAATCTCAATGTCAGCAAGTTCGGCCCAAAGCTCGCAGGAGCCGGCGGCTTCATCAACATCAGCCAGAATGCCAAGAAGGTCGTGTTCGTCGGCACCTTTGGCGCAGGTAGGCTGCGCATCGGGCTCGACGGCGGCAAGCTGCAAATCCTCGAAGAGGCCGATGCGCGAAAATTCGTCGATGCGGTTGAGCACGTCACGTTTAGTGGTAGCGTGGCCTCCGCGCGCGGCCAGAGCGTGCTCTATGTCACCGAGCGCTGCGTCTTCGCGCTACGGTCAGGCGGACTGGAACTCGTCGAGGTCGCGCCCGGCATCGACATCGACCGCGACATCCTGCGTCTGATGGATTTCAAGCCGCTGATCCCGCGCGATCCTCTGGTGATGGATGCGCGCATCTTCCGCGACGGCCTGATGGACCTGCGCGAGAGCCTGTTGACCATCCCGCTCGACCAGCGCTTCACGCTGGACGAGCAGCAGAACCTGTTCTTCGTCAATCTCGAGCGCTATCCGCTGCGCAGCAAGGCCGATATCGACACTATCGCCAGGATCGTCGAGGCGAAACTCGCCCCGCTGGGGCGGCGGGTGTACGCCATCGTCAACTACGATCATTTTTCGATCCTGCCGGAACTGCTCGACGACTATTCGGCGATGGTGCGGAGCCTGGTCGACCGCTTCTATTCAGGCGTGTCGCGCTACACGACCTCGGGTTTCCTGCGCATCAAGCTCGGCGAAGCGCTCGAGAAGCGCGGCGTAGCGCCGCATATCTTCGAAAGCGCGGAAGAGGCGCAATCCGACTGGCGGCAGATCGACGCGATCGCTGCCGCAGACGACGGCACCGCGCCGCGCAGCGCGCGGCAGGCCTAAAAATGAAGCAGATATGACAGCCGCAACGTCAGACGGAAGGTGCAATTGCAATGTTCGCAGTGTTGTGCAAATCGCTCTTACCCAACGAATTTGAATCAGGAGGAACCATCGTGCGCCGATCACTCATCCTAACAGCAGCCATCCTCGGCCTCGCCGCTGGTGCCTCCGCACAGGCCGACGATCTCAAGATCGGACTGATCTACGGCAAGACCGGTCCGCTCGAAGCCTATGCCAAGCAGACCGAGACGGGCCTGCAGATGGGCTTTGAATACGCCACCAAAGGCACGATGACGCTGGACGGCCGCAAGATCGTCATCGTCACCAAGGACGACCAGGGCAAGCCCGATTTGTCGAAGGCGGCGCTCGCGGAAGCCTATCAGGACGACAAGGTCGACATCGCTGTTGGCACGACGTCGTCGGCCGCGGCGCTCGCGATCCTGCCCGTCGCCGAAGAGAACAAGAAGATCCTGATCGTCGAGCCGGCGGTCGCAGACCAGATTACCGGCGAGAAGTGGAATCGCTACATCTTCCGCACCGGCCGCAACTCCTCGCAGGACGCGATCTCGAACGCAGTCGCGATCGGCAAGCAGGGCGTCACCGTCGCCACGCTGGCGCAGGATTACGCCTTCGGCCGCGACGGCGTCGCCGCCTTCAAGGAGGCGCTCGCCAAGACCGGCGCGACGCTCGCCGCGGAAGAATATGTGCCGACCAGCACCACCGACTTCACCGCGGTGGGCCAGCGCCTGTTCGACGCGCTGAAGGACAAGCCGGGCCGCAAGATCATCTGGATCATCTGGGCCGGCGCCGGCAATCCGCCCGCAAAGCTGCAGGACATGGACCCGAAGCGCTACGGCATCGAGCTCTCGACCGGCGGTAACATTCTTCCGGCGCTCGCAGGCTACAAGATCATGCCGGGCATGGAAGGCGCGACCTATTACTACTATGACATCCCGAAGAACCCGGTGAACGACTGGCTGGTCGCCGAGCACCAGAAGCGCTTCAACTCGCCGCCGGACTTCTTCACCGCGGGCGGTTTTGCCGCCGCGATGTCCGTCGTCACCGCCGTCACCAAGGCGAAGTCGACCGACACCGAAAAGCTGATCACTGCGATGGAAGGCATGGAGTTCGACACGCCCAAGGGCAAGATGGTGTTCCGCAAAGAGGACCATCAGGCGCTGCAGAGCATGTATCACTTCAAGGTCAAGGTCGATCCAGCCATCGCGTGGGCGGTGCTGGAGCCGGTGCGCGAGCTGAAGATCGAGGACATGAACGTTCCGATCCGCAACAAGCGCTGAACTTGCTTCTCCTCTCCCCGCATAGCGGGGAGAGGATCTCCTTCGTTATTGATCCCCGAGTTATCCTGATGGCCCTGACGTTAGAGACGCGCGACCTGACCATTCGCTTCGGCGGCCATGTGGCGGTCAACAACGTCAGTTGCAGCTTCCGTCCGGGCGAGCTCACCGCCATCGTCGGGCCGAACGGCGCCGGCAAGACCACCTATTTCAACCTGATCTCGGGCCAGTTGCGCGCCTCCGCAGGCCACATCCTGTTCGACGGCACCGACATCACCCAGCACTCGGCGCCGATGCGCACCCGCGCCGGCCTTGGCCGCGCGTTCCAGCTCACCAATTTGTTTCCCAATCTCACGGTCGAAGAGAACGTCCGCCTCGCGGTGCAGGCCGCAAACGGTACGCATTACGACATGCTGCGGCCCTGGATGGTGCGGCGTGACCTGATCGCGCGCGCCGATGCGATCCTCGACCAGGTCGCGCTCGGCAGCCGGCGCGGCGTCGCCGCGACCGCGCTCTCCCATGGCGATCAGCGCAAGCTCGAGGTTGCGCTGATGATCGCGCTGGAGCCAAAGGTCTTCATGTTCGACGAGCCGACCGCCGGCATGAGCATCGACGAGGTGCCGGTCGTGCTCAATCTCATTGCGCAGCTCAAGCAGGACAAGAGCAAGATTATTTTGCTGGTCGAGCACAAGATGGACGTGGTGCGCTCGCTCGCCGACCGCATCATCGTGCTGCATAACGGGCAGCTCGTCGCCGATGGCCCGCCTGCCGAAGTGATCGCCTCGCCGATCGTGCAGGAAGCTTACTTGGGCGTAGCACCGAAGAGTGCCGCATGACAGACCTGCTCAAGCTCAGCGGCGTCCACACCCATATCGGGCGCTATCACATTCTCCAGGGCATCGATCTCGTCGTGCCGCAGGGACAGACGACCATGCTGCTCGGCCGCAATGGCGCCGGCAAAACCACGTCGCTGCGCACCATCATGGGCCTGTGGCAGGCCTCCTCCGGCGAGATCACGCTCGCGGGCGAGCGCATCGAGGCCCGCACCACGCCCGACATCGCGCGGCTCGGCGTCGGCTATGTGCCCGAAAGCATGGCCGTGTTCTCCGACCTCACCGTGAAGGAAAACCTGGTGCTGGCGGCGCGCGACGGTCCGCTTGATGACAAGCAGCTCGACTGGATCTTTGGCTTCTTCCCGGCGCTGCGCCGCTTCTGGCTGTCGCGCGCCGGCAGCCTCTCCGGCGGGCAGAAGCAGATGTTGTCGATCGCCCGCGCGATCGTCGAGCCGCGCAAGCTTTTGCTGATCGACGAACCGACCAAGGGGCTCGCGCCCGCCATCGTCATGGCGCTGATCGAGTGCCTGAAGGAGATCAAGCGCAAGGGCGCGACGATCCTGCTGGTCGAGCAGAATTTCTTTGCCGCCCGCGAGCTCGGCGATCATGTGCTGGTCATGGACAACGGCACGATCGTGCATCGCGGCGAAATGGCGGCGCTGGCCGCCGACGTGCCGCTGCAGGAGCGATTGTTGGGCCTGAGCCTGGAGGCGCATCAGTGACCGAGCTTGCCGCAAACGATCCGCTGCCGAAGCCGAAGCGCGATCTCGCGCCGATCCTGCTGCCGATCGCGCTCGCGCTCGCCATGATCCCGCTGGTCGGCTCGACCTCCTCCTGGGTGACGCTGACGGTCGCGAGCCTCGCGATGGGCATGATGATCTTCATCATGGCCTCCGGCCTGACGCTGGTGTTCGGCCTGATGGACGTGCTCAATTTCGGCCACGGCGCCTTCATCGCGGTCGGCGCCTATATCGGGACATTGATCCTGCTGCCGTTCGCGGCCGCGATGCAGGCGGACTCGCTCCTCGCCAATCTCGCCGTGCTGGTGCCGGCAATCCTGCTGGCGATGGCGGTCTCGGGCGCGCTCGGTCTCGTCGTCGAGCGCGTGCTGATCCTGCCGGTCTACGGCCAGCATCTGAAGCAGATCCTGATGACGACCGGCGGCCTCATTGTCGCGGAGCAGACGATGTATGCGATCTGGGGGCCGGCGATCATCCCGCTGCCGCTGCCCGCGTCGCTGCGCGGCTCCTTCATCCTGGGCGACGTCGCCATCGCAAAGTACCGCGTGCTTGCGATGCTGGTCGGCCTCGCCGTCTTCATCGCGATCCAGCTCGTGCTCAACCGCAGCAAGATCGGGCTTTTGATCCGCGCCGGCGTCGAGAACCGCGAGATGGTGGAAGCGCTCGGCTATCGCATCCGCCGCCTGTTCCTCGGCGTGTTCATGACGGGCTCGGCGCTCGCCGGCCTCGGCGGCGTGATGTGGGCGCTCTATCGCGAGCAGGTCCACGCCTCCATGAGCGACGACCTCACCGTCCTGATCTTCATCGTCGTCATCATCGGTGGCCTCGGGTCGATCGGCGGCTGCTTCATCGGCGCGATTTTGGTGGCCATGGTCGCCAATTACGGCGGCTTCCTGGTGCCAAAGCTCGCGCTCGTCTCCAACATCCTGCTGATGGTCGCCATTCTGATGTGGCGGCCGCGCGGCCTCTATGCGGTGACCAGCCGATGATGCTCCTCTCCGGCGACCCGCCGCGCAGCCGCGTGCTGACCATCGTTCTCCTCGTCATCATCCTGGCGCTGGCGGCGACGCCCTTCATCTTCCCCGGCGCCAAGGCGATGAACGTCGCGGCAAAGATCTGCATCTTTGCCGCACTGGTTGCCTCCTACGACCTTCTGCTCGGCTATACCGGCACGGTGTCGTTCGCCCACACCATGTTCTACGGCATCGGCAGCTACGCGATCGCGATTGCGCTCTACACGATGGGTCCGAACTGGGGCGCGGTCGCGACCGGTATCGTCATCGGCCTGCCGCTGGCCGCACTGCTCGCGCTCGCGATCGGGCTGTTCTCGCTGCGGGTCGCCGCGATCTTCTTTGCCATGATCACGTTAGCGGTGGCCTCCGCCTTCCAGGTACTGGCCTCGCAGATGTCCTGGCTGACCGGCGGCGAGGACGGCCGCAGCTTTCAGTTGCCGGACCTGCTGCGACCCGGCACGGTGCTGATCCCGAAGAGCCTGATCGGATTCGAGTTCAACGGCCGCACGCTCACCTTCTATCTCGTCTTCGTGGCATCGACGCTGATGATCCTGGCGCTGCTGCGCGTCGTGAACTCGCCGTTCGGCCGCGTGCTGCAGGCAATCCGCGAGAATCGGTTTCGCGCCGAAGCGCTCGGCTTCCGCACGGTGTTTCATTTGACCTACGCCAACTGCCTCGCGGCACTGGTCGCGGCGTCTGCCGGCATCCTCAACGCGCTGTGGCTGCGCTATGCCGGGCCCGACACCTCGCTCAGCTTCTCCATCATGCTGGACATCCTCTTGATGGTCGTGATCGGCGGCATGGGCACGATCTACGGCGCGATCATCGGCGCTGCGATCTTCATCCTGGCGCAAAACTATTTGCAGTCGCTGATGGGCGTCGCCTCCAAGGCGGCGGGCGAAGCCGGACTGCCGCTGCTGCCGGGGCTGCTGCATCCCGACCGCTGGCTGCTGTGGCTCGGGCTCCTGTTCATCGCCAGCGTCTATTTCTTCCCGACCGGCGTCGTCGGACGGCTGCGCAGTGGACGCGCCGGCAAGACATCCGACGCCGCGCATTAAGTCCGCGTTAACCATAAGCGGGCGCGTGCACTGCACAACCCCAGAGTGACGCGACCTGGTTCCACGTCGCGAACCATCGCGCGTTTCTTGCGCGCAATGATTAAGCCTGAAGTAACCGGCTTTCCTAAGCTTTACGCCATTTGTGAGGTGTAAGGATGGACGCTTGGGAGGGGACATGCGCCGGGCTAACCTAGCGATCACGGGCCGACTGTCTTCGGTCGCACGCAATGGCTGGGAAGCCATGGTGCGGGCCGGGCCTGTGCTGTGGCTGACGCTCAGCGGCGTGTTGCTCGTTGCCGGCATCTTCGTCGGCACCACCATGGCTGTCGGCGAATTCCGTGAGCGCACGCTGGTCAACCGCGAGCGCGAGCTCGAAAACACCGTCCAGCTCCTCACCCGCCATTTCGACCAGCAGTTCGAGGATTCCGACGTCGTCGCCGCCGACCTGATCGGCGCGATGAACCTGCCGGAAATCACCTCGCCCGACATGTTCCGCGAGCGGATGTCCGGACCCGAGGCGAACCGAATGCTGCACGCTCGGATCAGCGCGGTCTCCTATCTCGGCGACATCGCGATCTACGATGCGAATGGCGATCTGATCAACTGGTCGCGGCTGCAGCCGCTGCCCAAGATCAACGTCTCCACCCGCGCCTACTACCAGACCTTCAAGACCGACCCGCGCGCCGAGCCGGTGCTGCTGGAATCCGTCCGCAGCTTCATCATCGGCAAATGGACCACCGTGGTCGCGCGCAAGCTGAGCGGGCCGGACGGCGAATTCCTCGGCATTCTGGTGCGCCGGATCGATCCCGACAGCTATCAGCGCTATTTCGCCTCCGTCGCGCTTGCGGAAGGCGCCGCCATCTCGCTGTTCGATCGCGAAGGCAAGATGCTGGCCCGCTATCCGCATGTCGAGGAACTGGTCGGCAAAAGCTTCAAGGATGCGCCGTTGATGCGGAGGGTGCTGACCGAAGGCGGGCAGCATACGCTTCGCGTCAGGAGTCCGCTCGATGGCGAGGAGCGGCTCGGGTCGGCGGCCTCGCTGACGCATTTCCCGCTCGTGATCGTCGCGACCAACACCATGTCGGCCGCGCTGGCCGACTGGCGCGCCCAGACCGGTTTCATGATTACGGTCGCGACGCTGACGGCCTCGGTGATCGCGCTCATCCTCTATCTGATCATTCGTCAGATCCGGCAACAGGACCTCGGGGCTCAGCAGCGGATCGAGGCGGAGCGGCAGCGGCTCGACACGGCCTTGAACAACATGTCGCAAGGACTCGTGCTCTACGATGCGACCGGCCACATGGT
>NZ_PPPT01000149.1 GCF_006483445.1 Bradyrhizobium guangdongense
TATGGCTGCGATAGACCGGCGCTGCGCGGAAGCCGCCGCCGTGGAAACCTCCGGCCCGGAAGCCGCCGCCATGGAAACCACCACCGCGGAAACCGCCGCCATGAAAGTGACCGCCATGGCCACCGCCACCGTGGCGAACCTGGATGATCCCGTCGTCGGTCGCAGCCTTCGCCGCAGGCACCGTGGCCGGATTGATCAAGGTCACCGCTTCGGCGCGCTGCGCTGTGCCCGCCGACAACATCAGCGTCGCCACCGCCGCAAGCCCGAGGCCACGCAGCAAGCGCGTCTTCACACTTACCTGGGGATCGATAATCCTCAGCATCAACCTCTCCCTGTTTGCAAACAGCGGAGCTCTTGCAGGCACGCCTGTTGTCTGCGCCAGCCCTCTCCAGTTGCGGTCGCTCCCAAGATTAAATTAGAGACAGCGAGGTGAACGCCTCATGAATGAACAGGAGTCGCGGCTGCTGCGCCGTGATGCGAGAGGAAACTTGAAATGACCGTCTACGCGATCGCACAACTGAAGATGACGGACCGTGCGACCTACGACCGCTATCAGGCAAAATTCTTCGACGTGTTCCGCAAGTTCAACGGGCGGCTGCTCGCCGCCGATGAAAGCCCGCTCGTGCTCGAAGGCGACTGGGCCTGCGACAAGCTGGTGATGATGTCGTTTCCCGACGAGGCGTCGTTCCACGCTTTCTCGGCCGCGCCTGACTACGTTGAGATATCGAAAGACCGCAAGGCGGGCGCGCAGGCAACCGTGCTGCTGGTGAAGGGATTTAGCCCCGCTGGCTAACGCCAGTAAGGCCCGAAGGTGAACACGAAGGGCGCCGGCACGCCATAGGGATAGGGCCGATAGTAATAGGGCCGCGCGTAGTAGCGCGGCTCGTAGGGCGCGGCCGAGCGATACACACTGGGCTTGCGATCATGTCGCCGCGCGCCGATGTCCGTCGCCTGAGGCTTCGTTGCCGACGGTGTCGCGGCAACCGACGGTGCAGCAGGCACCAGGCCCACAATGCCAATCGCCGCGACCAGCCCGATCCATTTCGTCATGCCACCCTCCGCAAGTCACCAGCATGCGGGCTCCATGACGTCATCCGCAAGCGAAAACAGGTCCGTCATTCGGACCTGTTTCGTGGATATCACCAGTGACGGTGATGCCAGCGGTGCCAGCGCCAGTGTCGGTGGTGCCAGCGATGCCCGCGCCAATGCACTTCCGTTGCCGGCTGAGCGGCGTCCTGCACCATTTGGGCGGCGCCCGGATTGATCAGCGATGCAGCCTGCGCCCGCTCGGCCGGTGCGGCCAGGGCAAACAATGCGCCGACCGCGGCGACGCCGAGCGCACTTGCCAGGACTCTCGTAGATGACATCACGTTCCTCCTCCGATCTCATTCGAACGTCGAGTGGCGACGTTGGGGAGAACGCTAGAGGGTACGACCTGAATCGTGTATGAATGTCCCTGCCGCAATGATGAATGCAAACGAGCCGCGGCACTGTCTACGACGTCAGCGCAGGCTTTCACCCGCGCCGCCACAGCCAGCCTGATCGAACGAACGCAGGAGATGGTCATGGTCCGATCTCGTGGTTTGCGAATATCCCGCTTCAGCATCGCGGCGTGCGCGCTCCTTGGCGCGAGCGCAGCACTCGCCGCGCAGGGGCCGGGCGTCGACACGGGAACGGCTGGTACCTTCACGCAGGCGGTGATGGCGATCCTGGTCTATGGCGCCTCGGCGCTGATCGTCGGCGCCGGCTTGATCGGCGCGCTGCGCAATCAATAAATCGCTCAGCCGCGGCGCCAGTAGCAGCTCATGCGTGGCACGATCACCGTGCCGCTCGGCCGATATTCCTGCACATAGGTGGCGTTGCACTCGCGCACGGCGCCGGGGCCGGGATTGTAGCGCGGGTAAACCCACGGCTGGCCTTCATCGTAATAGGGGTTGACGCGAAGCCTGGCCGGCGGCCGCTTGCGCGGCGGGGCGTCGGGCGGCACGGCTTGCGCGAGCTGGATCCGGTTCCCGGCCGGCTGGGCTTCGGCGGCAAAAAACGGCGAAAACAACCCCATGCACAGTACCGCCACTGCCGCTATCCGCATCGTCCCACTCACTGCAAACGTCCCCAAAAGCGCGGCGTACGCTCCCCGTTTTCGTGAGCCGCGTCAACCACGTTAGCCGTTATAAGGCTGGATGCATCGCCTTGGAACCCGCGCTAAAGAGAACCCATGTGGACTGACCTGAAAGCGCCCTCACTAGCCGACATGGAAGTGTTGGCGCACGACATTTTTGAGCGCCTCCCTGCACAATTTCGCAAATTGTGCGAGGGCGTGATCATCCGGGTCGACGACTTCCCGACCGATGAGGTGCTCGACGAGATGCAATGCGAGAGCGAGTTCGACCTGCTCGGCCTGTTCCAGGGCATCGGCCTGCCGCACCAGTCTTCCGGCGACATCCCCCGCCTGCCCAACATGGTCTGGCTCTACCGCCGCCCGATCCTCGATTACTGGGCCGAGCATGACGAGACCATCGGCCATATCGTCCGCCACGTCCTGATCCACGAGATCGGCCACCACTTCGGCCTCTCGGACGACGACATGGAGGCTATTGAGGCTCAGGCGGAGTAGGACGCGGGCTGGCAGCGAGAAGCATCGTCAGCCGATAGTCGGGCCAGCCCGCGAGCGACAGCGACACCTGCTGATAGTGCAGCAGTCCCATGGTCGGATGATCGAACGCACGTTCGCCGCCCTCGCGTGCCAGCACCCCTTGCGTCTCCCAGCAGCGCTCGAAGTCGGGGCTTCCGAGTCTCAGTTCCTCGACGAGCCGGCGAATATCCGGATCGTCGGAATAGGCCGTGACAGCGGCGCGGAACTCGGCGACGACGCGCTGCGCGCGCGATGTCCAGTCGAGAATCAGGGTTCGCGCCTCGGGCCTGAGGAAGATGTAGCGCAGCAGATTTTTTTCGCCGTCGGCATCGAGCCATCCTGCGAACAGCCGAGATGCTTTCGCATTCCAGCGGCGCGCGCCCCAGGTGCGATCGAGGATGTAGGCCGGACCATCGATCGCATCGACGCAGGCCAGCACCTCGTCGGGCGGATCATCCCTGTGGCCGGGACGCTCGGGATCGCGCTTGCCGGCAACTTCGAACAAATAGCTGCGCTCGGCGCGTGACAGACGCAATCCGCGCGCGAGGCGCGCAAGCGCCGAAGCGGAGACGGACACATCGCGCCCCTGCTCGATCCAGGTGTACCAGGTGACGCTCAAGCCGCAGAGCTGGGCGACCTCCTCACGCCGGAGGCCGGGCGTGCGCCGGCGCGATCCGGTGGCGAGGCCGAATTCTGCCGGAGACTGGCGCTCCCTCAGCGCCCGCAGGAACGCGCTGAGCGAGAGGGCCGGGGCGATCGGGTCAGGGGCTATCATGGTGGTTCTTATACCAGTATAAACTCTATTCTTAAACCGGTACCTAATGCATGCTAGCTTATGACCTCGACGTCGTCGCTGCGCAAAGGACGCTACGGACATGGGCAAGCAATTCGCGCGGATCGAACCCGAGCACCGGGCCTTCATCGAGCGGCAAAAAATCTTCTTCGTCGCGAGCGCCCCGCCGCAGGGACGCATCAACGTGTCGCCCAAGGGCCTGTCGTCGTTCCGGGTGCTCGGAGACAATGACGTCGCCTATCTCGATTGCACCGGCAGCGGCAGCGAGACCCGCGCGCACCTGAGTGCCTCCGACGACAAGCGGCTGACCATCATGTTTTGCGCCTTCGAGGGCAATCCGGTGATCCTGCGGCTCTATGGCCAGGGCCGATCGCTGATGCGCGGCACGCCCGAATACGCCGATCTCGTTCCCAAGTTCGACGACATGGAAGGCGCGCGCCAGATCGTGCGCCTCTCGGTCGAGCTCGTGCAGACGTCGTGCGGCATGGGCGTGCCCCTGTTCGACTACAAGCAGGAGCGCGGCAGCCTCGTGCGCTACTGGACGGCGCAGGGCGTCAACAATTTGCGAAAATACTGGGGCCTGAAGAACATGAAGAGCATCGACGGCCTGCCGACCGGCTTTGCCCCCGACAGCATGGCTCCGCAGGCGCTGACAGATCAGGTCTGACAGACCAAGATTGCCGAATCCGGCCTAGGATTCGTGCACCAACCGGGCTAAACAGCCCTCCCCTGACTTCGAACCGGGAAGACTACAATGGACAAGTTCACCACGCTGGAAGGCGTCGCGGCGCCGCTGAAGATCATCAATGTCGACACCGACATGATCATTCCGAAGCAGTACCTCAAGACCATCAAGCGCACCGGACTTGGCAAGGGCCTGTTCTCCGAGCAGCGCTACAAGGACGACGGCAGCGAAAACCCGGACTTCGTGCTCAACCAGCCGGCCTATCGCAATTCGAAGGTGCTGGTCGCCGGCGACAATTTTGGCTGCGGCTCGAGCCGCGAGCACGCGCCCTGGGCGCTGCTCGACTTCGGCATCCGCTGCGTGATCTCGACCTCGTTCGGCGACATCTTCTACAACAACTGCTTCAAGAACGGCATTTTGCCGATCCGTGTCAGCCAGGAAGACCTCGACAAGCTCTTTGACGACGCCGAGCGCGGCGCCAATGCGACGCTGACGATCGACCTGCCGAACCAGGAAATTCGCGGTCCCGATGGCGGCAAGGTCAAGTTCGAGATCGATCCGTTCCGCAAGCACTGCCTGATCAACGGCCTCGACGACATCGGCCTGACGATGGAGAAGAAGGCCTCGATCGACACCTATGAAGAGAAGCTCAAGCGCGAGCGCGCCTGGGCTTAAGTCTCATCTTCCGTTCGAGCCCCGGTGCTGACAGCGCCGGGGCTTTTTCTTTGCCCCCATTGTCCGTTATAGCTCCCGCCCATGTTGCCTGAGATCGTCACCTTCTGGCATGGCCCGCTCGATACCTTGCGCCAGACCTGTCTGCGCTCGCAGGTCGCGGCCGGCCACAAGGTCACCGTCTACAGTTTTGACACCATCCCCGGCCTGCCGGCCGGCGTCGACAATGCGGAGGCCGAAGCGATCTTGCCGCACGCCTTCTCCGAAAAGCTGCGGCCGCCGCAACCGGACGGAAGGTGGCGCGACTGGACCACGCTGCAGTTCAGCGACTTCTTCCGCATGAAGCTGATGACGAAGAAGGCGGGCCTCTGGATGGACGCCGACGTCGTGCTGCTCAAACCCGTCACGTTCGATCCCGCAAAACCCTACTTCGCCTGGGAGCGATCGCGCCGGCTCGGCAACTCCGTGCTGTACCTGCCGCATGACCACGCAATCGTCCGCGCCTTCGAAGGCCTGATGGCGCAGGACGAGCTGACGCCGGAATGGCTGTCGCTGAGCCATCGCCTGAGCTTTGCGATGAAGCGGCTCGGCGGCGGCTCGCACCGTGTCTCTGACCTGCGCATCGCCATCTACGGCCCGCCGGCGCTCACCATCCTCGCGAAACGCTCGGGCGATCTGAAAAATGCGTTGCCGAAGGCGTCGTTCTATTCGGTGCATTCGGAGCCAAGGCTGTTCTTCGATCCCGGCGATTTCAGCGCGCTGATCAACAATCCCGAGGTGATCGGCTTTCACATCTCCGGCAAGGGCCGCTCGCTGCAGCCGCCGATCCCCGGCAGCTTGTTTGCGTGGGCGGTGGAGCGGTTTGGCTAACCGGCTCTCGTGTCCCGGACGCGGCGCGGCACCGAAAGCGCGATCACGCGCGTCTTTGACGCGCTATGGTGACGCGCCGCAGAGCCGGGACCCACATTGCCGCATGGACCCCGGCTCAGCAGCGCAACGCAAACGCGCTGCGCTGCGTCCGGGGCACGAGGCTGAGCTTCCGTCGAATTTGATCCAGCGCAACGCGCTATTTTGCCGACGTGGTCTATTTGGCGCCAATTGCTGGCAGCCGAATGGAGCTTCGCCATGAGCACCGAAACCAGACCCTATCCCGTGGTTCAGGACATGATCGACGCGTTCGCCGGCTGGCTCAAGCATCGGCGCGAGCTGAAGGAAATGCGCGAGCTGGACCGCTACAATTTCGACCGCATCGCGAGCGATCTGCGGGTGTCACCGGGCGAGCTGGAGCAACTGGTTCGCAACGGACCGCACGCCGCCGACGAGTTGCCAAAAATGCTCGAAGCGCTCGGCATCGACGAGGAGCGCCTGAGCCGCACCCAGCCGCTGCTGCTGCGCGACCTCGAGCGGGTCTGCGCGCTCTGCCCCGACAAGGCCAGGTGTCACCGCGATCTCGCCGCAGGCGAGGCCGCCGAGCACTTTCACGAATACTGCCTCAACGCCGATACGCTCGAGACGCTGGAACACACGGCCGCCACGAGCCATTGAGCTGAGACATGCGCATCGCACCGGTTCATATTGGCGTCGTGCTCGTGCTTGCGGTCGCCGCACTGCTCATGATCCACCTGCGCAACGCGGGCGGGATTTTCTGATATGGCGTTGCGGCTCACAATCCATCCGCGTCCACTCTCGTGCCCCGGACGCAGCGCAGCACTCTTGTGATGCGCTGCAGAGCCGGGGCCCAGCAATTGCATCGGCGATCGCAATTGCGGCATGGCGGGCAGCAAGAGGACGTCAGTCAGTTCGGGTTCACCGGAGACGGCGACCACCGCTGCGCTTCCCATATTGTGGTCCAGCCGCCTACTCCATCTTGTTGCACCTCAACGCGCACCACGACAAATCCATTTGGACCGAACCGATAGGTGTGGCGTACACGCGAACTCGGAAGCACATCGGAGCCTCGTTCGCTTTCAAAAACACTGGCCTCCTTGACCCACCTGATCGAGCCTGGCCGCGTAGCCGTACCAAAGCCGTCGGGTGGCACCGCGAAGGGAAGTGCAAGCAGAACTGGCTTACGCAGATCCGTGAGGTCAAAAATCTGATACGAACTGATGACTCCAGGACAAAATACAAAGGCAAGGCGGCGACCTTCCAGCTTCATAAAACGAACTGGAAAATTTGCGATGTCCTCCTTGTAACGACAGCCCCCCTGCTCGGCCGCAAGACCTAACAAACCCGGCATGCGTACAGGATCCGAAATCTCGAAATCTGTCCTTCCACGGGAGATGGCAGACCATTGCCGATATGCATCCAGCGAGAGGCGCGCAATGTCAGCATCCGACTTATCCTGCGCGAACGTCGCTGGAGCGGATGCGAACGCCAGTAGTCCGGCAACAGCAAGCAACCGAGAAAGCAGCGATATGGCATGCATAGCTTCAGTCCATAAGGCGAACAGCTAACACCTCGGATAACCCAACTAACGGCAAGATGGGTCCCGGCTCTGCGGAGCGGCACTACGCGCCGCATCGCGTCCGGGACACGAGAGAGATCGTTTCCGCTTACGGCTTCCCCATCGCGGCGATCGCATCCGCGATTGCGATGGTGCGGCGGGCCATGTCGGCGTGCAGGCGCTCCACCATCGCACCGTCGAGCCTGATGGCGCCGCGCGAGGCGTTCTCCGGCAATTCGAACGCCGCGATGATTTTTCGCGCGCGCGCGACCTCGTCCTCCGGCGGCGTGAAGATGGCGTTGCAGGCGTCGATCTGCGAGGGATGGATCAGCGTCTTGCCGTCAAAGCCGAGATCGCGGCCCTGCGCGCATTCTTCCGCAAAGCCTCCGCTGTTGTTGATGTCGCTGTAGGGCCCGTCGAGGATTTCGAGGCCGTGCAGGCGCGTCGCCAGGATGCAATGCGTGATCATCGGGATCATCGCGGCGCGTCCCGGCAGCATCCTGATCCGCGTCTCGCGTGAGATGTCGTTCGGACCGAACACGAAACCGGCGAGCCGCGAATCTAAACGTATTTTGGGATCGCGCGAGGCAGCGGAGAGTTCTTCCGCGTGCAGCACGGCACGCGACGTTTCGATCATCGCCCAAACCTTGACGGTGGGTGCGGCGCCGAGCTCGGCGAGACGGCCGCCGATCAGGTCGAGATCTTCTGCGCTCGACACCTTTGGCACGAGGACGCCGTCAGGCGAGGCCTTTGCGGCCATCGCGAGATCGTCGCCCCACCAGGGCGTGTCGAGGCCGTTGGTCCGGATCAGGATCTCGCGTTTGCCAAAACCCCTGGCCGCGATCGCCGCCGCGATCTGATCCCGCGCCACTGCCTTGGCCTCGGGGGCGACGGAATCCTCGAGGTCCAGAATCAGGCCGTCGGCCGGCAGGTTCCGCGCCTTTTCCAGCGCGCGCGGGTTGGAGCCGGGCATGAACAAATGGCTGCGGCGCGGGCGGGTCATCGGGGTTCCCTCAAAACTCAGTCTCGGGGGTCGCGATACCATTTCGACTGCCCATTCGAAAGGCTTGTTCGGCCCGGCGGTATATGATTAGGCATGGGGCCATGATGACATTCCCAAAACACTTGCTGGACGGCTACCAGGCCTTCTCGACGCAACGGCTGCCGACCGAGCAGACGCGCTATCGCGAGCTGTCGGTGAAGGGCCAGTCGCCCGAAGTGATGGTGATCGGCTGCTGCGATAGTCGCGTCTCACCCGAGGTGATCTTCGACGTCGGCCCCGGCGAACTGTTCGTCGTCCGCAACATCGCCAATCTGGTGCCGGTGTATCAGCCCGACGGCAACGCGCACGGCGTCTCCGCGGCGCTGGAATATGCGGTGACGGTGCTGAAGGTGAAGCACATCGTGGTGCTCGGCCACGCCCAGTGCGGCGGCATCCGCGCCTTCGTCGACAAGATCGAGCCGCTCACGCCCGGCGATTTCATCGGCAAATGGATGCAGATGTTCATCAAGCCCGGCGAGGTGGTCGAGCAGCGCGACCATGAGAGCATGGCGCAGTTCGTCGAGCGCATCGAGAAGGCCGCGGTGTTCCGCAGCCTGGAAAACCTGATGACCTTCCCCTTCGTGCGCAAGGCCGTCGAGAGCGGCCAGATGCAGACCCACGGCGCTTACTTTGGCGTCGCGGAGGGATCGCTGTTCGTGCTGGACAAGGCGGCGAAGGAATTTCGCAACGCCAAGGACGCGGCGTAAATCTTTCCACGCTGAATGGATTCGTAGGGTGGGTTAGCCTTGCGATTGCGCGAAGCGCATTCGCTGGGCGTAACCCACCGCTTGAGTCTCCGCGGTAACAGAAGTGGTGGGTTACGCTTAGCGGATCGCGCTTCGCGCATCCGCACCGCTAACCCACCCTACGAGCTGGACAGGGCCGCGAAGAACGCGGCATAGGTGTTTCCACGCAGATTGAATTTGTAGGGTGGGCAAAGCGAAGCGTGCCCACCTCTTTCGCGGCAACAAAAAAGGTGGGCACGGCGCTATGCGCCGTTGCCCACCCTACGAGACCGAGCGTTACGGCTCTTACGCCGCCTTCTTCTTCGCAGTGATCAGCTTGCGGTTGATCAAAACTTCCGCGATCTGGATCGCGTTCAGCGCGGCGCCCTTGCGGAGGTTGTCGGACACGCACCACAGCGCGAGACCGTTCTCCACCGTCGCGTCCTCGCGGATGCGGCTGATATAGGTGGCGTCCTCGCCGGCCGCTTCGTAAGGAGTCGCGTAGCCGCCAGGCTCCTGCTTGTCGATGACGAGGCAACCCGGCGCCTTGCGCAGGATCTCGCGCGCCTCGTCCGCGGTGATCGGGTTCTCGAACTCGATGTTGACGGCCTCGGAGTGACCGACGAACACGGGCACGCGCACGCAGGTGGCGGTGAGCTTGATCTTGGGATCAAGGATCTTCTTGGTCTCCGCCATCATCTTCCACTCTTCCTTGGTGAAACCGTCCTCCATGAAGACGTCGATGTGGGGGATGACGTTGAAGGCGATGCGCTTCGGGAATTTCTTGTTGACCAGCTCCTGGTTGGTGTAGACGGCCTTGGTCTGCGTGAACAATTCGTCCATCGCGTCCTTGCCGGCGCCCGACACCGATTGATAGGTCGAGACCACGACGCGCTTGATGGTGGCCTTGTCGTGCAGCGGCTTCAGCGCGACGACGAGCTGCGCGGTCGAGCAGTTCGGGTTGGCGATGATGTTCTTCTTGGCAAAGCCCTTGGTCGCGTCGGCATTCACCTCGGGCACGATCAGCGGCACGTCGGGATCCATGCGCCAGGCCGAGGAGTTGTCGATCACGACCGCGCCGGCGGCGCCGATCTTCGGCGACCATTCCTTCGACACCGAGCCACCGGCCGACATCAGGCAGATGTCGACATCGGAGAAGTCGTAATGCTCGAGCGCTTTGACCTTCAGGGTGCGATCGCCATAGGACACCTCGACGCCGATGCTGCGGCGTGAGGCGAGCGCCACGACCTCGTCGGCGGGGAATTTGCGCTCATCCAGAATGTTGAGCATTTCCCGTCCGACATTGCCGGTCGCGCCGACGACTGCGACTTTGTAACCCATCGTTCACTCTCCGAAGAAAAATGCCTTGCCGTGCGCTGACGCTTACACGGGAAGCGCAGCGCTTCTATGCGAGAACCGGGCCCAAGACAACGTGTGACCGCGTCCCCCGGGCATTCGATGCAGCCGTACCAGGCCGATTCGGCCTTAACTCCCAGCGCGCCCAGACTCCATCTGGCGATGGCCAGTTTTGCCGACGAGGTCGTCGGCACGTTCGCGCGTCTGTTCGCCTATGTGGGTACGCTGGCGCTGTTTGCCATCCTGGGCCTGGCCGCGCTCGGCCAGTTGCCGGCCTTCCATGGCGACGAGGTCCCGGCGGTGCCCGGCTGGATCGTGGCCGACCGCTCGCACCCGGCTTTCGCCGTCAGCCAGATCGATTCGTCAGATAAGCCAGAGCCTTACACCATTCTGAGGCACCCCGAAGGGGGCCGCCGGGACGTCATCCGCTGGGCCGGCGGCACGGCCGAGCTCGAAATCTACCGGCCCGGCGCCGAGTTCGACCCGGCGCAGTCCAACATCCCCGACATGGCGGCACGCATGGGTCTCGGCGAGCTCGTCTCGCTGGAGGAAGCCGGTACCATCGACACCAAGTTCGGACCGATCGCACTGTTTCGCCCCACCGGCACGGCGAAGCCGGCATCGTCCTGCCTGGGCTTTCTCAAGCGGGTCGAGCAGCCGGCGCTGCTGATCTCCGGCTGGTCCTGCCAGGGCGATACCCTGCCCGCCCGCCGCGCCGCGATCGCCTGCACGCTGAACCGGCTGACGCTGCTGACCTCGGGCAACGAGCCAAAGCTCGCCGGGCTGTTCGCCCAGGCCGAGCTCAAGCGGCGCGCCTGCGGGCCGCTCGGCCCGGCCGACTGGGTCAACAGCGCGGCCAACGCGCAATTGCGCGGCTCGCTTTGAGGCACAGCAAGTCCAAGTGGCTGGATTTGATGCAACTTTTCGCCACGGGTCCGATTATTCCGGCCCGGTGTGACCCAATTGACCTAGTTGCGGCCATTGTTGGCGCGCTAGTATGGGGGCGAAATTGCTTTGGCGGCTTGCCGCCTGAAGGGGACGTGATGAGCTCGAAATTTACGGCTGCTGGCAAATTGGCCGCGAACAAAATGGCACTCTGGCTTGCGGCGGGCGCCGTTGCCGTGGTCGGCTTCGCGGCCTCTGCCGACGCCGCCACCAAGAAGCAGCGCTATGACGACCGCGGCCGCGTCTATTACGGCCCTGGTGGCCCCAACGTGGTCTATCAGCAGGGCCCGCGCACCCGCCTCTATGTGAGCAAGCGCTCCTGGCTGGATGGCGGCACCGAGGTCAATCCGGGCGACCGCAAGTTCACCGACTACGCCTACCCGCCCGCGCTGGGCTATCCGTCCTTCGCGCGCGAAAACCTCAACCGTCCGCTCGACCGCCAGCCGCTCTCGACGCCGGCCGATGTCGGCGGCTACCCGCAGAGCTTTCCGCTGTATTGGTGAGTGCGGCGACCGCAGAATTGAAAATGGCCGGGCGCTTGCCCGGCCGTTTTGTTTGGAGCTTCGTAGGGTGGGTTAGCTACGCGGCGCGAAGCGCTGGCCGCGTCGCGTAACCCACCGCTTCTGTCACCGCGGAAACAAAAGAGGTGGGTTACGCCAGTGGACCGCGCTTTGCGCGGCCACGTGCTAACCCACCCTACGAACTACACTCGCGCGAACGCCGGGTCGTAGCGCCTGCAGAATTCTTCGATCGCCTCGGAGCGGAAATCGCTCAGGCGTTCGAAGATGATCTCATCGGCCCAGTCCCACCAGGCGATGCGGCGCAGGCTTTCCGCGACAGCATCGGTGAAGCGCTTGCGGATGGGGCGCGCGGGAACGCCGCCGACGATCGTGTAGGGCTCGACATCGCGGCTGACGACCGCGCCTGCCGCGATGACAGCGCCGTCGCCGACCCTCACACCCGGCAGCAGGATCGCGGCGTGCCCGATCCAGACATCGTTGCCGACGATCACGCGGTCGCCGCGGCGATCCACAAAGAAGTCGCGGTCGCGCGTCGCGCTCGCCTCGTAATATTCAGGGCAATAGGTGAAGCGATGCTGGGACGCACGGCCCATCGGATGGTTCGGCGCGCCGATCCGCACCGCATTGGCGATGGCCGTGAATTTTCCGATTTGGGCGTCGGCGACGTCGCAATTCTCGCCGAGATAGGAGTAGTCGCCGAGCGCGGCATATTCGATGCGCGTGTTGGCCAGCACTTCGCAACGGCGCCCGACCTGCGCCTCGCGCAGGCGGACCGTGTCATGGATGAAGGTTTCCGCGAGCTTGGGGCGAAGTGGCGCGTCCATGATGCCGGCTCCGATGAAGGTGCGTAGGGTGGGTTAGCTGCGCGGCTGCGCGAAGCGCTGTCGCGCGGCGTAACCCACCGCTTCTGTCTCTGCGGAAACCAAAGTGGTGGGTTACGCCCAGCGAATTGCGCTTCGCGCAATCGCTGCGCTAACCCACCCTACAGCGGCGTTCTTACGCGTGCAGCTTCTGCAGTTCCTTCAGGATCGCTTCGCCCATCTGGGTGGTCGAGACGGCCTTGGTGCCTTCCGACTTGATGTCGGCGGTGCGCAGGCCGCTTGCGAGCACGGCGGCAATCGCCGCGTCGAGCTTGTCGGCCAGCAGCCCCATGTCGAAGGAGTAGCGCAGCGCCATGCCGAAGGACGACAGCATCGCGATCGGATTGGCGAGGCCCTGGCCTGCGATATCGGGCGCCGAGCCGTGCACGGGCTCATACAGCGCCTTGCGCTTCTTGCTCTTGACGTCGACCTCGCCGAGCGAGGCCGAGGGCAGCATGCCGAGCGAACCCGTGAGCATCGCCGCGATGTCGGACAGCATGTCGCCGAACAGATTGTCCGTCACGATGACGTCGAATTGCTTGGGCCATTTCACCAGCATCATGCCGCCGGAATCGGCGAGCTGGTGCTCGAGCGTGACGTCGGGGTATTCGCGCTTGTGGAGCGCCGTCATGACCTCGTTCCAGAGCACGCCCGACTTCATGACGTTGCGCTTCTCCATCGACGTCACCTTGTTCTTGCGCTTCCGGGCCAGCTCGAAGGCGACGCGGCCGATGCGCTCGATCTCATAGGTGTCGTAGACCTGGGTATCGATGGCGCGCTTCTGGCCGTTGCCGAGATCGGTGATGGTCTTGGGCTCGCCGAAATAGACGCCGCCGGTGAGCTCGCGCACGATCATGATGTCGAGGCCCTCGATCGCCTCGCGCTTCAGGCTCGAGGCCTCCGCCAGCGCCGGATAGCACACGGCGGGACGCAAGTTCGCGAACAGCGCGAGATCCTTGCGCAGGCGAAGCAGACCGGCCTCCGGGCGCACCTCATAGGGCACCGCATCCCACTTCGGGCCGCCGACCGCGCCGAAGATCACGGCGTCGGCGTCCTTGGCCTTGGCCATGTCGCCCTCGGAGATCGACACCTTGTGCGCGTCATAGGCGGAGCCGCCGACGAGACCGGTATCGGTCTCGAATTTCGCGATGCCGGCCGAGTTCAGCCAGTCGATCAGCCGCTTCACTTCCCCCATCACCTCGGGGCCGATGCCGTCACCGGGGAGCAGCAGCAGTTTGTGGGTCGCCATGGTCAATTCCTCTCGATCCTCTCTCGTCATTCCGGGGCGCGAGCAACGCAAGCGAGCCCGGAATCCATCGGGCGGCAGAACACGCGGCGAAATGGATTCCGGGCTCGCGACTTCGTCGCGCCCCGGAATGACGGTCGGCGGGAGTGCTAGTGCGGCATTGCAGGCTTGGCAAGACACCATTGCCGGTATGCGGCTGTGCAGGGACGGCGGGGCCTGTCACAATCCGACCCTGCCGGAGTACCCCCTTGCACGCCCCTGACCACCCCCCGCGCTACCCGCATCCTGCGCGGCTGATCCTGACGCTGTCGCTCGGCGCCACCGTCGGGCTCGGCATCGGCCGCTTTGCCTATGCGCTGGTGCTGCCGGACATGCGGGATTCCCTGCACTGGTCCTATTCGGCCGCCGGTTTCATGAACACCATCAACGCCGTCGGCTATCTCGCGGGCGCGCTGCTGGCGTCACGGCTGATCAAGCGGGTCGGCTGGGCGGCGGCGATCCGCGGCGGAACCCTGGCCTGCCTCGTGTCGCTGGCGCTATGCGCGCTGACCGGCAATTTTTGGGCTCTCAGCCTGGCCCGGCTGGTCGCCGGCCTTGGTGCGGCCGCGGCCTTCGTGGCGGGTGGCGCGCTCGCCGCGGGGATCGCGCAGTCGCGGCCCGAGCGGGCGAACTTCCTGCTCAGCCTGTTCTATGCCGGCCCGGGCATCGGCATCCTCGCTTCCGGGCTCATTGCACCCTTCACGCTGCAATGGTTCGGCCCGGGCTCCTGGTGGGTGGTGTGGTGGGCGCTGACGCTGCTGTCGGTCGTCATGACCATCCCGCTGTTCCTGACCCGGATCGAGACGACAGCGAATTTTGCGGCAGGCGGCGGTGCCTCGTTCGCGATATTGCCCGTGCTGATCTATCTCGCCGCCTACTTCCTGTTCGGCGCGGGCTACATCGCCTACATGACCTTCATGATCGCCTATGTGCGCGATGCCGGCGGCGGCGCGCCGGCACAGGCGGCGTTCTGGAGCCTGATCGGGCTGAGCGCCTTCGTCACGCCGTGGTTCTGGCGGCGCGTGCTGGCGCTCGACCGCGGCGGGCTTGCCACCGCTGTTATCCTCGGCACCAACGCGCTCGGCGCGGCGCTGCCGATCCTGGGAACGTCGACCGCATGGCTTGCGACCTCGGCCATCGTGTTCGGCGTCGCCTTCTTCGCGGTGGTCGGCTCGACGACAGCCTTCGTGCGCTTCAACTACCCGCCGGCGGCGTGGCCAACCGCGATCGCGGCGATGACGATTTCATTCGGCGTCGGACAGACGCTCGGGCCGATCGTGGTCGGCGCGATCACGGATGCGCTGGGGAGCCTGTCGTATGCATTGAACGTGTCGGCGGCGTTGCTGGCAATTGGGGCGGTGGCGGCGCTGTGTCAGCGGAAGGTCGGGCCGGCCTAGCTGTCATTCCGGGGCTCGCGAAGCGAGAACCCGGAATCCATCGGGCAGCGGTCTCGGAGGATGAATGGATTCCGGGCTCGCGCTATGCGCGCCCCGGAATGACGAAGCCATCAGCTCCCGCTAAACGAATTATACCCCTGGTCTTCCCAATAGCCGCCCTTGTAGTCGTTGGTGACTTCCATCGAGAGCACGTATTTGGGGTTCTTGAAACCGAGTTTTGTCGGCACCCGGATCTTCATCGGGAAACCATAGGCACGCGGCAGGGTTTCGCCGGCGAATTTGAACGTCATTTGCGTCTGCGGATGCAGCGCGGTGCGCATGTCCAGCGGCGAGTTGTAGCCGTCCTTGTCGGCGCACTGGAACCAGACATATTTCGCGCGCATGTCGGCGCCGACCAGTTTCAGGAAATCGCGCAGCGGCGTGCCGGTCCAGCTACCGATCGCGCTCCAGCCCTCGACGCAGATATGCCGCGTGATCTGCGTGACCTGCGGCAGTTGGTAGAGCTCGTCCAAAGTCCACGACTTCTTGTTGTCGACGAGGCCGCGCACCTCGAGCTTCCAGGCCTTGCCGTCGACCTCGGGCGCTTCGTCCAGACTGTAATAGGCGTTGAACGGGAACGGCTTTGTGATCGCGCTCTCCGCAAAGGTCGGCGCCAATGCATCCGGATTGAAGATGAAGGCCTGCACGGCGTCGTTGAATTTCGACACCGTCTTCAGCATCTCCTCGGCGGACGAGGAGTCGATCACGTCGCAGCCGGTGAGCATGGTCAGCGCGCCAAAGCTCGCGCCTGCCGTGATGAAGCGGCGACGGGTGAGGTCAGGCATCACCTTCAGCGAGTCCTTCACGAGGAGACGCTTGTCGACGCCGGGGATGAGGAACGGACGCTTGGCCATGTCAGTTCTCCCTTTCAGCGGCCGATGATCATCGCGCGCAGGCTCTTCGGAACGAGCAGCGCAAGCGCGACGTGAATGACGAGGAAGGCGCAGATCGCGGCCATGCAGAAGAAGTGCACGTAGCGCGCGGTCGGGTAGTCACCGAACAGCGTCACCAGCCAATGCAGTTGCACCGGCTTCCAGATCGACAGGCCCGACAGCACCACGAGCACGCCGACCACGATGATGCCGGCATAGAGCGTCCGCTGCACGTAATTGTAGACGGTGAGATCGTCATGGCTGAGCTTGAAGGTCAGCGCGGCCTTGATGTCTGATATCACGCCCGCCGGCGTGATCGGCAGCAGCTTCCTGGCGAAGCGGCCGGTGGCAAAGCCGGTGACGAGATAGGCGAGGCCGTTGATCATCAACAGCCACATCGCCGCAAAATGCCAGAGCAGCGCGCCGCCGAGCCAGCCGCCGAGCGTGATGTCGCGCGAGAAGCTGAAGTCGAACAGCGGCGAGGCGTTGTAGATCTGCCAGCCCGACATGATCATCAGGATCATGGCGACGGCGTTGATCCAGTGCATGGTCCGGACCCAGGCCGGCTGGATGATCTTGGCCGGCGCGGCGCTCGCGGTGGCCTCTGACGCTGTGAGGGTCGACATGACGGTTCCGTCCTCTGGGATCGCGTGACAGCAATTATACGCCGACAATGTTCGTTTCGTTACGCCGGCGGGCCTATCGAATCGATGCAAGGAGCGCATCGTAGTCACAAAAAAGCGAGCCGGGGGTACCCCCGGCTCGCGTTTCGCCGCACCCTGTCAGGGGGATGAAACAGGGTCGTCTGGTGTTCAGGACGCCGGCATCAGCACGGTGTCGACCACATGGATGACGCCGTTCGACTGGTTGACGTTGGAGATCGTGACCATCGAGGTGCCGCCCTTGGCATCGACGATCCAGGTCTTGCCGTCCATCTTCTTGACCGTGAGCTCCTCGCCCTCGGCGGTCTTCAGCTTCTTGCCTTCGGTGAGATCGGAGGCCTCGAGCTTGCCGGGCACGACATGGTAGGTGAGGATCTTGGTCAGGGTCGCCTTGTTCTCAGGCTTGACCAAGGTCTCGACGGTGCCGGCCGGCAGCTTGCCGAAGGCGGCGTTGGTCGGCGCGAACACCGTGAACGGGCCCTTGCCTTCCAGCGTCTGGA
>NZ_PPPT01000150.1 GCF_006483445.1 Bradyrhizobium guangdongense
GCCGTTCGGCCATCGCCGGACCGCAGCCGAGCCAGACGGCAAAAATGATTAGGAAAACCCGAAACGCGCCCATACCAGCCCCAAATCAGCAATGTGATCAGAGTACTTGGAGCGTGCCCGAAAGCAAATTTTATTCTGTGATCTCAGTCACATAGATTCCCGGACCCGTATCAGGCGCGCGCCTTGCCGGCGGCCAGTCGCTCGGCATATTCGATCGCCTCGATCATGCTGCGCTCATTGGCGATGCCCTTGCCGGCGATGTCGAAGGCGGTGCCGTGATCGACCGAGGTGCGGATGATCGGCAAGCCCAGCGTGATGTTGACGCCGGACAGCTCCTGCCAGCGGCCGGTGGCGGGATCGACCTCAAAGCCGAGCAGCTTGACCGGGATGTGCCCCTGGTCGTGATACATCGCGATCACGGCGTCGTACTGGCCCGCGCGCAGCTTGACGAACACGGTGTCGCCCGGCACCGGGCCGACAATGTTCAACCCATCGGCAACCGCCTTCGCGATGGTCGGCTCCGAGACGTCGATGTCCTGCCGTCCAAACAGACCGCCCTCGCCGGCATGCGGATTGAGCGCGGCAACGGCGATTTTTGGCGTCTCGATACCGAGGCCGCGCAGCGCCTTGTCGGTGAGATCGATGACATAGCGCAGCCGTTCCGGCGTCAACCGCTTCGGCACGTCCTGAAGCGCGACATGGGTCGAGACATGGCTGACACGCATGTTGCCGTGGGCGAGCATCATCACCGAGCCCTTCACGCCCGTGAGCTCGGCCAGCATCTCGGTATGACCGGGGTAATGATAGCCGGCCTTGTTGAGCGCTTCCTTGTTGAGGGGAGCGGTCACGATGCCGCCGATGCGGCCCGCCTGGGTCAGGCGCACGCCCTGCTCCACCGCCTTGAAGGCGAAGCGGCCGCCGTCGGCGGAAAGCTTGCCCGGCTTGATCGGATCGCCTTCGTCATCGGCCTGGAGGAAGCAGAGGTTCGGCCAGTCCTTGTCCGCCGCGCGCACCTCGGGGATATCGAGCTTTGCGCCGAGTTGCGCGGCGGCGTTCTTCAGCGCCGCGCCGCTGCCGATGATCAGCAGCCGGAGATCGCCGGCCTCGATCCGCGACTTGAGCTTCTCACAGGCCTTGATGATGATCTCCGGACCGATGCCAGCGGGATCGCCCATGGTGATGGCCAGATGCGGATGGGTCATGTGTTTTGTCTTTCGATGATCAATTGATTGTCCTGCAACAGCGTGCGCCACAGGTTGGGCGCGCCGAAGGCACCGGATTTCGAGATGACAGCCACGCCGTCCCAGCGGCCGCCGCGAAGGGTCGAGCATGGCAGGCCCGGCACGATGCGGCCGGTCACCTCGAGAGCACGCGCGCCGAGTGCGGCGCATGTGGCGCGCAGGGTTTCGCCGCCGGCAACGATCAACGTGCCCGGCGGCTCCAGCGCCGATGTCAGCGAATTCAGTCCGCGCGCGATGCGGCGCGCCGCCTCAGCGCGGGACAGACCTGACGCGAGGTCGAACTTCACCAGCGCCACGCCTTCGCGACCGAGCTTGCGGCGAACCAGTCCGGCATTGTCCTCGTCCGTTTCCGCAAGCGCAATGACGGCGTCGCCGCAAGCCGCAAGCTGCGCTGATGTCGCAGGCTGGTCCGATCCGAACAGCCCGAGCACCGGCTTGCGCAGGAACGACGGAGCGGATGCATCGCTGTCGCGCGCGAGCGCGCCGGCGAGCCCGCCGCTGCCGCACCACAGCACCGGCTGCGATGCGCGGCGGCCGATGGCGACGATGCGATCGAGATCAGCCTCGCTCTCGGCATCGAACACGCTGATCCCCGGCGGAAGATCAGCGTCGAACCGGCCTGATTGCGCATCAAGACCTTCGGCGGCGAGCTGCGCCAGCAGATTGTCGCCAACCCGCAACCAGCTCCCGTCCTGCGCGCGGGCATATTGCTGGCCGCCAAGGGTGCGGCGGCCCTGATAGGCGAAGGCCGGGGCCACGATGCAGGACATCCAGGGGCCTGATCGCAAGGTCGCGCCGAGCTCGGCCGCCCAGGCACCGCGCAACAGGCTGTCGACTTTCTTGTAGGCGATATCGCCGTCGGCCAGCAGCGGCGCCAGGCGCTCGACGATCGCAATGCTGTCCGCCTTGTCGCGCTCCCGCGTACCGGTGTCGACCGCAAGGCAGGCAGGACGATTTGAAGGCAGCGCCTCCGCCCAGGTCACCTGAAACGGTCCGCACAGGCCGACGAACTCGGCGGCCGTATCCAGCGCACCGGTCAGATCGTCAGCGAGAAGGCGGAGCGATGGCCTCACACGGGCCTCCTTCTGGGGTGCCACAGCCAACAGATCGTCGGCGCCTTGGCGAACCGGACCCACTTCGCTCGAAAACGCGCTAGACGTCCCCGTAGGCCGCCTCGACCGGCCGAGTCGCCCGGCCGTAGCCCATGATCATGAAGAGCGCGCCGATGATCGACAGGTTCTTCAGCGCGTCGACCAGCATCTTGCCGTTCTCGGGCGGCACCTGATTCCAGAAATCGTAGAACAGCACGGTCGCGACCGCGACGTAGATGATGAGCAGCATGGCGAAGAAGCGCGCGCCGAAATTGAGCGCGATCATCAGGCCTGCGATGATCTCGAGCGCGCCGACCGCGATCGCCAGGAGTTGCGGCGTCGACATCCCCGTCGCCTGCTCCACCTGCTGGGTGTAGGGCGTGACCATCTCGGGCACGGTGACCTTGGTGGCGATGAAATCGGCGGTGGCCTGGATAGCGAACAGCTTCGTGGCGCCCGTGTAGATGAACAGCACGGCGAACAGGATTCGCCCGAAGGTAACGAACGCTGGCATGGTCGGCCTCTTGGCTCAGGCAAAAGCGGGACGCAGGAGCGATTATGCTGAGTCCCGCAGGCGTTTACAAACGGGGAAATCCGGAACGTGTTGATGAAATCGTGCTTCCCCCTCTCCCCGTTCTTACGGGGAGAGGGTTGGGGTGAGGGGCTGCCTCCGCAAAAATCGTGAGAGACGAACTCGCGGAGAGTCCCCCTCACCCGGATTGCATCTGCGATGCAATCCGGCCTCTCCCCGCGAGCGGGGAGAGGCGAAGAACAGCGCACCTTACGTAAACAGCGTCGGCTGCTGCCGTGCGGCGCGTTCCTGGGCTTCGACGACGGCGACTGCGGTCATGTTGAGGATGCCGCGCGCGGTGACGCCGGGGGTGAGGATGTGTGCGGGGCGCGCCGGACCGATCAGGATCGGGCCCACCGGCAACGCGTCGGCCAGCACCTTGATGGTCTGGTAGGCGATGTTGGCGGCATCCAGCGTCGGCATGATCAAAATGTTGGCCTCGCCTTCCAGGTGCGAATGCGGCAGCACCAGCTTGCGGGCGAGGCCCGACAGCGCGGTATCGGCCTGCATCTCGCCGTCGGCCTCGATCTCCGGATGCTTCTCCTGCAGCAACTGGGTCGCCCGGCGCATCTTGCGCGATGAATCGGTGTCGTAGCTGCCGAAATCGGAATGCGACACGAAGGCGACTTTTGGCTTCAGGTTGAAGCGCTGGACGTGGATCGCCGCGAGCGCCGCCACTTCCGCGAGCTCCTCGGCGCTCGGGTTCGGCCGCACCTGCGTGTCGGCGATGAAATGCGCCCCCTTGGCGGTGATCATCAGCGCCAGCGCGGCATATTCGTGGATCCCCGGGCAGAAGCCGATGATCTCGCGGACATGGCGCAGATGGCTCATGTAGCGGCCCTCGACGCCGCACAGCATGGCATCGGCCTCGCCGCGCATCACCGCGAGCGCCGCGATGACCGTGTTGTTGGTGCGCACCACGGTGCGGGCGCCCTCCGGCGTCACGCCGCGGCGGCCGGCGACCTCGACATAGGACTGCACATAGGAGCGGTAGCGCGGATCGTCCTCGGGATTGACGAGGTCGAAATCCGAGCCCGGCTTGATGGAGAGGCCAAAGCGCTTGATGCGCGCTTCGACCACCGTCGGACGGCCCACCAGGATCGGCCGCGCCAGCTTCTCCTCGAGCACGACTTGCGTGGCGCGCAGCACGCGCTCGTCCTCGCCTTCGGCATAGATCACCCGCACCGGCTGCGTCTTGGCCTTGGCGAACATCGGCTTCATCACGAGGCCGGAGCGGAACGCAAAGCGCATCAGCTGGGTGGCGTAATCGTCGAAATTGGCGATCGGCCGCGTCGCCACGCCCGATTCCATCGCCGCCTTGGCCACCGCCGGCGCGATGCGGAGAATCAATCTGGGATCAAAGGGGCTCGGGATCAGCGAGCCCGGCCCGAAGCCCTGCGTCTCGCCGGCGTCAAAGCCTTGCGCGACGGCGTCCGACGGCGCCTCGCGCGCAAGCTGCGCGATCGCCTCGACCGCGGCCTGCTTCATCGCCTCGTTGATGGCGGTGGCGCCGACATCGAGCGCGCCGCGGAAGATGAAGGGGAAGCAGAGGACGTTGTTGACCTGGTTCGGATAGTCGGAGCGGCCGGTGCAGATCATCGCGTCGGGACGCGCTTTACGCGCCTCTTCCGGCATGATCTCCGGGTTTGGGTTCGCAAGCGCCATGATCAGCGGATGCTCCGCCATCTCCTTGGCCATCTCGGGCTTGAGCACGTTCGGTGCCGAGAGGCCCAAGAAAATATCGGCGCCGCCGATGACGTCGGCGAGCGTGCGCTTATCGGTCTTCTGGGCATAGACCGCCTTCCAGCGGTCCATCTGCGTGTTGCGGCCGTCATAGACGAGACCGTCGATGTCGCAGACCCAGATGTTCTTGCGCTGTGCGCCCATCGAGACCAGCAGGTTGAGAGTGGCGATCGCAGCGGCGCCAGCCCCCGACGTCACGATCTTGACGTCGGACAGCTTCTTGCCGTTCAGCCGCAGGGCGTTGGTGACGGCGGCCGCGACGATGATCGCGGTGCCGTGCTGGTCGTCGTGAAAGACCGGGATCTTCATCCGCTCCTTCAACTGCGCCTCGATCTCGAAGCACTCAGGCCCGCGGATGTCCTCGAGATTGATGCCGCCGAAGGTCGGCTCCAGTGCCGCCACCGTCTCGACCACGCGCTGAATCGTATCGGCGGCGATCTCGATGTCGAACACGTCGATGCCGGCGAATTTCTTGAACAGGACCGCCTTGCCCTCCATCACGGGCTTCGACGCCAGCGGACCGATATTGCCGAGGCCGAGCACGGCGGTGCCGTTGGAGACCACGGCGACGAGATTGGCGC
Organism: Bradyrhizobium guangdongense; assembly: GCF_006483445.1. Taxonomy (GTDB): domain Bacteria; phylum Pseudomonadota; class Alphaproteobacteria; order Rhizobiales; family Xanthobacteraceae; genus Bradyrhizobium; species Bradyrhizobium guangdongense_A. Next base: position 5,228 of record NZ_PPPT01000150.1, read on the forward strand.
GAGTCGTCAGCGTTGCGGCCTCGGCCGGATTGTTGGCGATCTCGGTGCAGGCGGCGGCGACGCCCGGCGAATAGGCCAGCGCAAGGTCGCGCTGGTTGGCGAGCGGCTTGGTGGCCTGGATCTCCAGCTTCCCGGGCCGCGGCAGACGGTGATAGGCAAGCGCCGCGGAATGCAGATCTTCAGAATAGGACGACATGCGGAGTCTCGCCTCGCGTTTCCGGCCTCAAAGCACTTTTTTGGGACCCGGCCACCAGTCAGCCGGTATTCCGGGTCATGGAAACCGGATGAAGCACGGCCGACGGCCGGGTGGCAATATCCGATTGCGCTGAAATCAACAGAGCACACCGTCAAACACTTGAAAACCATAGCTTTCTCTGGACCGGCGCCGGCTTTGCGAATATGGCAGGTTGCTGGGCACGAGAGCGGCAACCGGAGCTGACGACATGAAGCGCATCCTGATCGGCCTGATCGCCGTTGTCGTCATCGCCGCCGGCGGATGGTTCGGCTTCAACGCCTATGTCCAGCACCGTGCCACGGCCGAGGTCGATGCCGCCTTCGAGCAGCTCCGCGCCGGTGGCGGCAACAAGGCGAGCCATGGCAAGGTCGCGTTCGACCTGGCGACGCGGACGCTGAGCATTGCCGACATCGTGGTCGAGCGCGCCGCGCAGACCAGCGTCAAGATATCAGGCATCAAGGCAACCGGTGTCCGCCAGATCGACGACGACAGGGTTTCGGCCGACAGCATCGAGGTGTCGGACCTGCAGTTCGCCTATGAAGGCGCGGCAGGAGCTGCCAATCTGAAGGCCGCCTACAAGGTCCCGCAGATCATCGTGCGCGACTTCACCGGTCCGATCCGCACGCAGGGCGTGCCCGCATCTGACTCCCTGATCGAGGTGTACCGGTTTGTGCTCAATCAGGTCGTGGCTGTCACGGCATCCTCGGTGGTGGCGCCGACCGTCATGATATCAGTCAACCCGGGCTCCAACGCGCCCGCCAGCGGCGACATCACCTATTCGGGCCTGGCGATCGAGAAGATGAATCGCGGTAAAATCGACGCGGCGAAGATGGACCGCGCGGCCTTCAGCTTCAACGTTGCGCAAGCCAACCGGCCCGACAAGCTGACCGGCGAAATCACCAATCTGATCGTCAACGAGTTCGACGCGACGGCGGTCGCCGCCGTGCTCGATCCGGAGAAGGCCAATGACGACAGCTTTCGCCGCGTCTACAAGCAGGTGTCGATGGGCACTTATGCTGCGGTGAATTCGGCGCTAGGCGTGCGCGCCCAGGTCGACGGGCTCAACGTCGACGACATCGCCTTTCAACCCTCCAAATTCCGCCTCGCCGAGATCATCGCGCTGCTGCCGAAGGATCAATCGACACCGCCGACGCCGGCACAATCCCGCGAGATGCTGGAAAAGCTCGCCGGGATTTATGAGGGCGTGCGCGTCGGCAAGGCCGAGATCGGCACGCTCGCGGTGACCACGCCGCAAGGCGCCACAAAACTCAGGGCGATCAAATACGACCAAAGCGAGATCGCGTTGGAAGGCCTCGATACCCCCTCACCGCAGGGTCAGGTCAGGATCGAGCGCTTTGCGCTCAAATCCTTCAGCACGGGGAATTTGATGCGCTGGGCGGCGCAGTTCGCCAACCTCACGCAAACGCCGACGCCCGATCAGGTGCTCGGCCTGTTCCGCGTGCTCGAAGGCGCGGAGATCAAGGGCGTCGTCGCGCCCTACAAGACCACCAACAAGCTGGTCAATATCGACACGCTCAGCCTGACCTGGGGCCAGCTCATCGGACCGGTCCCGAGCAAGGCGAGCTTCGTCGCGAAGATGGTGGTGCCGACGGACCCGACCAATCCGGCGCTGACGCCGCTGATCGCGGCCGGTATCGACAAGCTCGCGCTCAATGTCGATCTCGGCGCGGCCTGGACGGAATCGTCGGGCGCCTTCGTGCTGGCGCCGGCGACGATCGACCTCGGCAACATTTTGAAGGCGCAGGTCCGCGTCGCGCTCGCCAATGTGCCGCGCGAAGTGTTCTCGACCGATCCGGCGCAGGCGATGCAACAGGCCACGCGAATCGAGGCCGGCGCGATCGAACTCTCCTTGCGCGATGCCGGCGGCGTCGATCTCGCGGTCGCGCAATTTGCGCGCGGGCAGAGCGTCAGCCGTGACGCCGCCCGCGGCACGATCGCGGAGATGATCAGGACCAACGGCGCAGAGATCGCAGGGGCAAATGCCGAGGTCGCTGCCGCCGTCGAGGCCATCGCCCGCTTCGTCGAGACCTCGGGCCAGACCCTCGTCATCAAGCTGACGCCGCGCGGCAAGGTGGGCGTGATGCAGTTGATGGATGCGTTGAACGTCGAGCCGGCGACAGCGCTGGCGCAGTTTCGGATCGAAGCGTCGACGGGGTTGTAAGGCAAGCCCAATCACAGGTGCACCCCCTCGCCCCGCTCTTGCGGGGAGAGGGTTGGGGTGAGGGGCTGCTTCCGCAAACACGATGCAGTTGGACTCGCTGAGTCCCCCTCACCCGCACCGCATCTTCGACGCGATGAGGCCTCTCCCCGCAAGCGGGGAGAGGCAAAGAAAGAATCAGTAATCCACCTTCACCAGATACAGCCCATCCGGTGGCGCGACGATGCCGCAGGCAGCGCGGTTGCGGGCGGCGAGTGCTGCAGAGAGATCATCCGCAGTCCAGCGTCCTTCGCCCACCCAGACCAGCGAGCCCACCATCGAGCGCACCTGGCTGTGCAGGAAGGAGCGCGCCGAGGTCAGGATCGCGACCTCGCGGCCGTCGCGGAGAACGTCGAGCTGGTCGAGCGTCTTCTCCGGCGACTTGGCCTGGCATTCGGTGTCGCGAAACGTCGTGAAGTCGTGCTTGCCGAGCAGGCGCTGGGCTGCCGCATGCATCTTGTCGGTGTCGAGCTTGCGGGGTACGCGCCAGGCGTGGCCGAGGTCGAGCGCGAGATTGGCGCGGGTGTTGACGATGCGGTAGCGATAGTGCCGCTTCACGGCCGAGAACCGCGCTTCAAACGTGTCAGGCACGATCTCGGCCTCAAGCACCGCGATCGGCGCGGGGCGCAGATGCGCGTTCAGGCCGTCGCGAAAGCGACCCTTCGGAAACTGCTTCTCGACGTCGACATGCGCCACCTGACCGATCGCGTGCACGCCGGCATCGGTGCGGCCGGCGCCATGGACGCGCACGTCCACGCCGCACATCGCTTTCACAGCCGTCTCCAGCGCGCCCTGCACCGAGGGCAGCGTCTCCTGCACCTGCCAGCCGCAGAACGGCGCGCCGTCATATTCGATGGTGAGCTTGTAGCGGGGCATCAGGCCAGCCGCATCGGCGGCTTCAGCGGCACGCCGCGCAGGAAGTCCGCGGCCTGCATACGGGCCTTGCCCTCACGCTGCAGCTCGATGATGCGGATCGCGCCGTCGCCGCAGGCGATGGTGAGGTGCTCGTCGAGCACCGCGCCGGGCGCGCCGGCGCCCTTGGCAAGCCGGCAGCGCAGGATTTTCACGCGCGCATTTTCGCTGACATCGGCAAGCTCTGCCCAGGCGCCCGGAAACGGCGACAGGCCGTGGATGTGGTGCAGCACGGCGCGCGCCGGCTTGCTCCAGTCGATCCGCGCCTCGGCCTTGTCGATCTTTGCGGCGTAGGTGACGCCGTCTTCCGGCTGCTTCATCAACTGCAGCCCGCCACGCTCGAGCGCGGCCATCGCGCGCACCATCAGGTCGGCGCCGAGCCGCGACAGCCGATCATGCAGATCGGCCGCGGTCATGTTGTCCTGGAGCGGCAGACGCTCGGCCATGGCGACGTCGCCGGTGTCGAGACCGACGTCCATCTTCATCACCATGACGCCGCTCTCGGCATCATCAGCCATGATGGCGCGATTGATCGGCGCGGCACCACGCCAGCGCGGCAGCAGCGAGGCGTGCAGATTGTAGCAACCAAGCTTTGGCGCATCGAGGATCGCCTGCGGCAGGATCATGCCATAGGCGACGACCACGGCGGCATCGGCATCGAAGGCGCGAAACTCCTCCAGCGCCTCCGGTGTCTTCAGTGTCTTCGGCGTCAGCACGGGAATGCCGAGCTTTCGCGCGGCTTCCTCGACCGGCGTCGGCTGCAATTGCAGGCCCCGCCGACCACCCGGCTTCGGCGCACGGGTGTAGACCGCGACGATCTCATGGCCGTGGGCAACGAGTTCCAGCAGCGTCGGCACCGAGAAATCGGGCGTGCCCATGAAGATGAGGCGGAGGGGCATCAGACGAGACAATCCTCAGAACGAGCAAGGTACTCGTCATGGCCGGGCTTGTCCCGGCCATCCACGCCCTTCTTGCTCGCGGCCCGAAGAACGTGGATGCCCGGCACAAGGCCGGGCATGACGGCGGAGGATGTGGCTACTCCCCCGCGCGCTTGGCGGCTTTCTCGAACTTCTTTATCACGCGGTCGCGCTTCAGCTTCGACAGATAATCGACGAACAGCACGCCGTTGAGATGATCGATCTCGTGCTGGATGCAGGTGGCGTAGAGTCCTTCCGCATCCTCTTCATGCACCTTGCCGTCGAGATCGGTGAAGCGCACGCGCACTTTTGCGGGCCGTTCGACCTCCTCGTAATATTCGGGGATCGAGAGGCAGCCCTCTTCGTAGACCGACAGCTCCTCCGAGGAAGCGATGATCTCGGGATTGATGAAGACGCGCGGGATCGGCTTGGTCTCGCCGTTCTCGTCGCGCTTGGCGAGATCCATGGTGATGAGACGCAAGGGCTGCGCGACCTGGATCGCCGCCAGGCCAATGCCGGGCGCGTCGTACATGGTCTCGAACATGTCGTCCGCGAGCTTGCGGATCTCCGCAGTGACCTTCTCGATCGGCTTGGAGACCAGACGCAACTGCTTGTCGGGCAGGATGATGATTTCTCTGAGGGCCATGGGCCGCGATTTAAGCCGCAGGGGGGAAGCGGTCAATGCGGGCGGGAACGCGTTAACGGTCCGCTAACCATAAAAATTAGCTTTTCGTTAACCATAAAAATTAACCGCCCATTCACCATAAATGTTCGCTATTCGTTCGCGCCGGTGGGCGAATCGGATAGAACGAGCGGCATGAATGAGATCATTTTCCTGCTCGGCGACTGGCCGGTGCGCACGATCGACGCGCTGATCGGCTTCGGTGCGCTGGTCCTCATCCTGCTCGTGGTCATCGCAATGGTGATCGCAAAATCCTCCCGGGGGGCTGCGGAACTCGCGATGGCGAACGCCATCCGGGCCGACGAGCTGGAGGAGCGGCTGAGCGAGATGCTGCGCGCCCAGAGCGAGAATTCCGGCCGGGTCGATGCCATGGCGCAGTCGCTGGCGGGGCGCCAGGCCGAGATGGCGCGCGCGGTCAACGAGCGGCTGGATTCGGTGACCCACCGCGTCGGCCAGTCCATGGAGCACACCACCCGCAACACCATGGAGAGCCTGCGCGCGCTGCATGAGCGGCTCGGCATCATCGACAACGCCCACAAGAACCTCACCGATCTCACGACGCAGGTGACGACCTTGCGCGACGTGCTCGCCAACAAGCAGTCGCGCGGCGCCTTCGGCCAGGCGCGGATGGAGGCGATCGTCCAGGACGGTCTGCCCAAGGGCTCCTACGAGTTCCAGCACACGCTCTCGACCGGCAAGCGCCCGGACTGCGTGGTGTTCCTGCCCGACCAGCGCCCGCTCTGCATCGACGCCAAATTTCCGCTCGAAGCAATGACCGCGCTGCACGATGCGCGCAGCGACGAGGAGCGCCGCATCGCCAGCCAGCGGCTGCGCGGCGACGTGATGAAGCATGTCAGCGACATCGCCGAAAAATACCTGATCACCGGCGAGACCCAGGAGATGGCGCTGATGTTCGTGCCGTCGGAATCGGTCTATGCCGAGATCCATGACGGTTTTGACGACGTGATCCAGAAAGCCTATCGCGCCCGCGTCGTGCTGGTGTCGCCCTCGCTGCTGATGCTCGCGATCCAGGTGATGCAGCAGATCATGAAGGACGCGCGCATGCGCGACGCCGCCGACCAGATCCAGACCGAAGTGATCAAGCTCGGCGACGATCTCGGCCGTCTGCGCGACCGCGTGCTGAAGCTGCAAAAGCATTTTGCCGACGCCAACGAAGACGTCCGCCAGATCCTGATCTCCGCCGACAAAATCGAGAAGCGCGCCGGGCGGATCGAGGAGCTCGACTTCAGCAAGAGCGATGCGCCGGCGGAGGGACCGCGGTTGGTAGCGACGGGCGCGCCGGAGCTGTTCCCGAGGAAGCTTCAGGCGGGGGAGTGACACTCTTCGCCTCTCCCCGCTTGCGGGGAGAGGCCGGATTGCAAAGCAATCCGGGTGAGGGGGAGCCTCCGCGAGTCACGTTGTCACCGTATCTGTGGAGAG
>NZ_PPPT01000151.1 GCF_006483445.1 Bradyrhizobium guangdongense
TCGCGACTTTGTCGCGCCCCGAAATGACGGGCAGCGTTAGCTTACTTCTTTCCCAACACTTCCTTCGCACGCTGACCGAACATGATCTTGCGTGATTCCTCGTCGAACGGTTCCTTGACGAATTTCCCGATTGCGAGCCCCGCCTGCACTTGCGGCCGGGCGCGCACGGCGGCGTACCAGCGCTTCACGCCTGGGTAGTCATCCAGCGTAAAGCCCTGCGCCTTGTGGGTCATGGTCCATGGGAAGCAGGCGATGTCGGCGATGGAATAGTCCTCGCCCGCGACATAGGCGCCGGTTTTTTCGAGTTGCCGGTCGAGCACGCCGTAGAGCCGCGCCGCCTCGTCGCGATAGCGCTCGATCGCGTAGGGAATTTTCTCGGCCGCATAGAGCGCAAAGTGGCCGTGCTGGCCGAGCATGGGACCGAGCCCGGCCATCTGCCACATCACCCACTGGATGGTGCGCGAGCGGCCGCGCAGATCGGCGGGCAGGAAGCGGCCGGTCTTCTCGGCGAGATAGATCAGGATGGCGCCGGTCTCGAACGCCGAGAACGGCTCGCCGCCATCGGCAGGCTCGTGATCGACGATTGCGGGAATCCGGTTGTTGGGGGAGACCGCCAGGAATTCGGGACGAAACTGTTCGCCGGTGCGGATGTTGACGGGAATGACCTGATAGGGGAGCCCGAGTTCCTCCAGCATGATCGAGATCTTCCAGCCGTTCGGCGTCGGCGCGTAGTAGAGATCGATCATGACCTTCCCTGTCGACATCGCCGGCTAAAAGCCCGACTTTTGTTGTTCTGTACCTCGACGTTAAGACATGGCAGGAAGGTGCGCAACGAGAACCGATGCGGGAGGCCGCCATGCTGTTTCCAACCACGATTGCCGGCTCCTTGCCGAAGCCGGAATGGCTCGCCGAGCCGAACATGCTCTGGGCGCCCTGGAAGGCGAAGGGCGAGGAGCTCTTGCGCGCCAAGCGCGACGCGACGCTGATCTGGTTGAAGATCCAGGAAGACGCCGGCATCGACATCGTCACCGAGGGCGAGCAGGCCCGGCAGCACTTCGTGCACGGTTTTCTCGAGAAGATCGACGGCATCGACTTCGCGCACAAGGTCGAGATGGGAATCCGAAAAGATCGCTACAAGGCGATGGTGCCGCAGGTCGTAGCACCCCTGCAGCTGAAGGAGCGTGTCCATGCGTTCGAGGCGCGCGTGACCCGGACGCACACCAAGCGGAAGGTCAAGTTCACCCTGCCCGGCCCGATGACCATCATCGACACCATCGCCGACCGCTACTATGGCGACCGCGTGAAGATGGCCTTTGCCTTCGCCGAGTTGTTGAACGCGGAGGCCAAGGCGTTGCAGGCCGACGGCGTCGATCTCATCCAGTTCGATGAGCCCGCCTTCAACGTCTACATGGACGAGGTCAACGACTGGGGCATCAAGGCGCTGGAGCGCGCCGCCGAGGGGCTGACCTGCGCCACCGCCGTGCACATCTGCTACGGCTACGGCATCAAGGCCAACACCGACTGGAAGGAAACGCTCGGCGCACAGTGGCGGCAGTATGAGCAGATATTCCCCGCGATCGACGCCAGCCCGATCCAGCAGGTCGCGATCGAATGCCGCAATTCCAAGGTGCCGCTCGATCTGCTCGCGCTGCTCAAGAACAAGATCGTGCAGGCCGGCGTGATCGACGTCGCGAGCGACACCGTCGAGACCGCCGAAGACGTCGTCAAGGTGATCGAGGACGTCGCAAAGTTCGTGCCCAAGAACAACATTACCGCCACGACCAATTGCGGCATGGCGCCGATGCGGCGGGATATCGCGGAAGCAAAACTGATGGCGCTCGGCACCGGCGCGGCATTGGCGCGCGAGAAGCTCAGGTGATGGCGACTGCGATGCGTGTTGCTTCCGTCATCTTCGTGCTGGGTGCATTCGTGCTGCCGGCCCGCGCGGAAGATCGCTCCGTGCTGGCCAACTGCAAGGCGATGGTGGAACGCGCCTCAAAAGACTCGAACGCGGCAAGCGAGGCCGAGCTCTCACGCTGCCGCCAGGTGATCCGCGAATGGGCGCTGCGCGATGCGCGGATGACTGTCGACGAACAGGGCCGGCCGCTGCGCTAGGCTGTGGCTGTCGGATGCAGCACCGGCTGGTAACCTGCAGCAAGAGCGCGTAGCGCGCTCGGTGGCGTCAGCAGTTTCGCTTCGGTGAGTTTGCGGTCGTCGACCGCATATCCTGCCGGCGACCACAGCAGCGCCTTTCCCCGCACGATCAGAAAACTCTCCTCACCCTGCTGCAGCATGGCGCCGTCAGGCAATTCGGCTGATGGCATCGGCAGCGCATGCAGCCGCTTCTGGCCGCGATCGAGCCGCTCGCCGTGCAGCACGGCATCCATCGCCTTCGCGCTGATCCCGCTCACGCCGTTGCCCTTCTCCCACGCCGCGCGAAAACGTTTTGCATCCTCGCGGCGGCAGAAGAAACAGGGACGATGGCCCGCGGCAAAGGCGGTGGCCTCGTCGAGGAAAAACAGCTCGGTCCAACTTCGCCGCGCCATCACCGGCCGTCGCCAGCCGCGGAATTCGCAGAGACATGTGATCCAGGCCGGCGTCGACCAACGCTTGTTCAGCAGCGTCTTCGTCGCTGGATCATGGATGATGCCGCGATTGCCGGTGAAGAGACCGCGATGCGGCGTTGCGATGATGTCGCCGGTGGGCGTGACGCGGTTTTGCAGGGGCATGGTGGTGCGGCTCTTCTCCCTGTCCCCGTTCTTACGGGGAGAGGGTCGGGGTGAGGGGCTGCATCCGCGAATACGGTGAGAGTCGGACTCGCGGAGAGTCCCCCTCACCCGGATCGCATCTTCGATGCAATCCGGCCTCTCCCCGCAAGCGGGGAGAGGCGAAGAAAGATCACGCCGCCCCGTCGCGGAGCGGCGGGTGGTAGGACAGCGCGGTGTCCCAGGGGAAGAAGATCCAGGTGTCCTGCGACACTTCGGTGATGAAGGTGTCGACCAGCGGACGGCCCTTCGGCTTGGCGTAGACGGTGGCGAAATGCGCATCGGGCAGCATCTCGCGCACCAGCTTGCCGGTCTTGCCGGTGTCGACAAGATCGTCGACGATCAACAGCCCCTTGCCGGTGCCGCCGCCGAGCTCCATCGCCGCGTCGGAGATACCTTTCAGGACCTGCAGCTCGCCCTGCTTGTCGTGGTCGTAGCTCGCGATGCAGACAGTATCGATGATGCGCACACCGAGCTCGCGCGCGACGATCGCCGCCGGCACCAGACCGCCGCGGGTGATGGCGATCACCGCGTGGAACGGGCCGACCTCGTTGAGCCGCCAGGTCAGCGCCCGACAATCGCGGTGGAACTGGTCCCACGAGACCGGAAAGGCCTTGCCCGCCCGTTCCTGCGCACTCAATTCACCGTTCATCCTTCTCTCCTGACAATCCCTTCGTCCGGCAGTCCGTGCTACCGAGTCACGTTCAATCCTGCCAGCATTTCCTTCACGGCGGCCATGGCGGCCGCGAGCTTCTCCGGATCGCGCGAGCGCACCACCAGATTGGTGTTCGGCTTCTGCTCCTCGTCCATGAAGGGATAACTGCCGATGATGGTGTCCGGATGGGCCTCGGCGATGGCCCGCAGGGGGCTGCCGATGTCGCCTTCCCGCGCGTTGGCGCGGACCGTGTCGGACAACATGCGGACGCCGGACTTCAGCTTTGGCGACACGATGTCCATCATCGCCTGCATGATCGAGGGAACACCGGCCATCACGATGACATTGCCGATCTTGAAGCCTGGGGCGAGGATGGTCGCGCTCTGGATCAGCTCGGCGCCGTCGGGGATGCGGGCCATGCGCAGGCGCGCCTCGTTGAGGTCCTGCTCGCTCCAGCGCTCGCGGAAGCGCGCCACCACTTCCGGGTGATGGTCGATGCCGACGCCAAAGGCCTTGGCCACGCTGTCGGCGGTGATGTCGTCATGGGTCGGCCCGATGCCGCCGGTCGTGAAGACGTAGGTGTAGCGCTTTCGCAGTGCATCCAAGGCGGCGATGATGTCGGCCTCGTCGTCGGAGACGACCCGGACTTCCTTGAGGTCGATGCCGATATTGGTCAGGTACTCGGCGATGAAGCCGATATTCTTGTCCTTGGTCCGGCCCGAGAGGATCTCGTCCCCGATCACCAGAATGCCCGCCGTGACGATCTCGCTCATAAACCCGTTCCTCAACCTGTGGCGCCAACTTTGCCGAGGTAACGCGTTGAAGTCACGCGCTTTTGCTGCCGAAATAAGCAGTCCTCAGCCATTTTTTCAGGCAGCTTTTCGCCCCGACAAGCCAAATGCCGTCAGTCCATGCATATCGCGCTGGCCCGGCCCTTGCTACCACCCCGATAAGTCATGCACTCTCCCCGCATGGCCACGGAGAACAAGTCGGGATCTATGGCAGTCGCGTTCGATGAGATGAACATTCCCGGGGGGGACCTCCGTCCCGCCTATCAGGAGCTGGCACGCTGGCTCAAGGAGACGCCTCCCGAGGCGCTCGAATATCGCCGTCAGGAGGCGGAGCTTCTATTCCGCCGCATCGGCATCACCTTCGCCGTCTATGGCGATGCCGAGGCGACCGAACGGCTGATCCCGTTCGATGTGATCCCCCGCATCATGTCCGGAAGCGAATGGGCGCTGCTGGAAAAGGGCCTGAAGCAGCGCGTCCGCGCGCTCAACATGTTCCTGCGCGACATTTATCACGGCCGCGAGGTGCTGCGCGCCGAGATCGTGCCCGACGACCTCATCTTCCAGAACCCCGTGTTCCGGCCCGAGATGAACGGCCAGCAGGTGCCGCACGACGTCTATGTGCACATCGCCGGCATCGACATCGTCCGGATCGACGCCAACGACTTCATCGTGCTGGAGGACAATGCGCGCACGCCGTCCGGCGTGTCCTACATGCTGGAAAACCGCGAGATCATGATGCGGCTGTTTCCGGACCTGTTCGCCCGCCACAGGGTGGCGCCGGTCGAGCGATATCCGGACGAGCTGCTCTCGGCGCTGCGTTCGGTCGCGCCGCAAGGCGCCTCGGGCGAGCCAACGGTCGCGCTGCTGACCCCCGGCGTCTACAACTCCGCCTATTACGAGCACTCCTTCCTCGCCGACAAGCTCGGCATCGAGCTCGTGGAAGGGCGGGATCTCATCGTCAAGAACAATGAAGTGTTCATGCGGACGACCGAGGGCGTGAAACGGGTCGACGTCATCTACCGCCGCGTCGACGACGATTTTCTCGATCCCCTCACCTTCCGTCCCGACTCCGTGCTCGGTGTGCCCGGCCTGATGTCGGCCTATGCGGCCGGCAACATCACGCTCGCGAACGCTGTCGGCACAGGAATCGCTGACGACAAGGCGATCTACTCCTACATGCCTGACATCGTGAAGTTCTACCTCGGCGAGGAGCCGATCCTGAAGAACGTGCCGACCTGGCGCTGCCGCGAGCCGAAGGATCTCGCCTATGTGCTCGACAATCTCGGCGAGCTCGTGGTGAAGGAAGTGCACGGCTCCGGCGGTTACGGCATGCTGATCGGGCCGGCCGCGACCAAAGCGACGATCGAGGCCTTCCGCGAGAAATTGAAGCGCGAACCGGAAGGTTTCATCGCACAGCCGACGCTGGCGCTCTCGACCTGCCCGACCTGCACGGCGTCGGGCCTTGCGCCACGCCATGTCGATCTTCGCCCCTTCGTGCTGACCGGCAGCAAGACCACCACCATCGTGCCCGGCGGCCTGACCCGTGTTGCGCTGAAGGAAGGTTCGCTCGTGGTCAATTCGAGCCAGGGCGGCGGCACCAAAGACACCTGGATACTGGACGAGTAGAGAGATGCTGTCGCGTACCGCCGAAAACCTCTACTGGCTCGCCCGCTATGTCGAACGCGCGGAATATCTCGCGCGCACCATCGACGCGACGCTGCGCGTCACCGCACTTCCCGCCGCCTATATCGGCAAGACCAACGAATGGGACTCGGCGCTTTTGACCGCCGGCGTCGCCGCGAGCTTCTATCAGAAGTATGAGGAAGCCAACGAGCACAATGTCGTCGACTACCTCTCGTTCTCGACGGACAACCCATCCTCGATCCGGAACTGCATCGAGGCGGCGCGGCTGAACTCGCGCTCGGTGCGCACGGCGCTGACGAGCGAGATGTGGGACACCATCAACTCGGCCTGGATCGAGTTGCAGGAGGTCTGGAGCAAGGGCACCTCGACGCGCGAGGATCTGGCAAAGTTTTTGCGCTTCGTGCAGGAGACCTCGCTGCGCTTCGACGGCTCGGCCTACCGGACCATGCTGCGCAACGACGCCTACTGGTTCTCGCGCCTCGGCCTGCACCTGGAGCGCGCCGACAACACTGCGCGCATTCTCGACGTGAAGTATCACGTGCTGCTTCCCGAGGAGGAGCATGTCGGCGGTCCGCTCGACTTCTATCAGTGGAGCTCGATCCTGCGCTCGGTGTCGGCGCTGACGGCCTATCACTGGGTCTACCGCGAGACGCTTAAACCGTGGCTGGTCGCGGATCTGCTCATCCTCAACGGCACGCTGCCGCGGTCGCTGGCGAGCTGCTACGACAATCTCGTGCGCAACCTCGACCAGATCGGCGTCGCCTATGGCCGCCAGGGCCCGGCCCAGCGCCACGCCCGCGGCATCCGCAACCGGCTCGAACACTCCAATATGAACGACATCTTCCAGCATGGCGTGCATGAATTCATTCAGGAATTCATCGCCGACAATTCCAGGCTGGGCGAAATCATCACGAAGCAGTATTTGATCTGACCCACACAGTCGTTCCGGAGCGCGCGCAGCGCGAACCCGGAACCTCGAGATTCCGGGTTCGGCTCTTCGAGCCGCCCCGGAATGACGGAATCGAGAAACCATGCGCCTGCGAATCCAGCACACCACCACCTATCGCTACGAGCCGCCGGCCACGAGCGTGATCCAGATCCTGCGCATGACACCCGGCAGCCATGACGGGCAGTATGTGGCGGAGTGGCAGATCGACGTCTCCACCGACACCAAGCTCGACATGCACGAGGACGCCTTCGGCAATGTGACGCATGTGCTGTCCTGCGGTCCCGTCGGCGACATCAAGATAACAGCCGAAGGCCTGATCGAGACCCACGACACCGGCGGCGTGCTGCGCGGCGCCGACGAGCGCTTTCCGGCCGGCATGTTTTTGCGCGCAACCGACCTGACCACGGTCAACCCGGCCATGGCGGCGTTTGCAAAGAGCCTGCGCGCCGAGGCCGAGAGCGACACGCTCGGCTTCCTGCATTCGCTGATGTCGCAGGTCAGCGAGCACATGACGTTCGACGAGGATCCGACACATAGCGGCACCTCGGCGGCGGAGGCGTTTTCGCTCAAGCGCGGCGTCTGCCAGGACTATGCGCATATCTTCATCGCCTGCGCGCGCAGCGCGGGCGTGCCGGCTCGCTTCGTCTCCGGCCACTTCTTGCGCTCCGACGGCACGGTGCATCAGGACGCGGGGCACGCCTGGGCGGAGGCGTTCGTGCCTGATCTCGGCTGGGTCGGCTTCGATCCCGCCAACTGTCTCTGCTCGACTGATGCCCATGTCCGCGTTGCGATCGGGCTCGATTATCTCGGCGCCGCTCCCGTGCGCGGCACCCGCTATGGCGGCGGTGCGGAGACGCTGACGGTGGCGGTCAAGGTCGATCAGGCCGGACGTTCCGGGCAGTCGCAATCGCAGTGGCAGGGGTGACGGCGCGAGCGTTCAATACTCGCAATTCCTGTAGTCCGAGGCTTCGCAGGCCTGCATCATCGCACGGGCCTGCGACAGGTCGTCCGCCGTCATGGTGGCTTCGACGGTTTTGAGCTCGACCTTGGCCTTTGCGTCGCCACGCGATGCAGCCAGCGTGAGCCACATGAAGGCGCGCGACGAGCTCTTCGCCACGCCCTGCCCGCGCTGATACATCGAGCCCAGCATCATCTGTGCCTTGGCGTTGCCGGCCTTGGCCATGCCGCGGAACACCTGGACCGCCGGCACGTAATCGCCGCGGTTATAGGCGGCCATGCCGTCCTCCCAGGGGCCGGCGTGCGCCACACCGGTCATGCAAATCGCCGCTGCAACCAAGCTGCCGACTACCCGCTTCCTCATTCCCAGCCCTCCTCCGCGATCGATTTCTAGCCGTTTGATACGGCGTGCGCCAAGGAAAGGTTTCACGGCCCGTTTGGGGAATTGGGGTTGGAGCGGCGGGCGAAATTGGCTAGTAATTTCCGCGTTCAAGATGGTGCGTTCGGGGACTGGACATGACCTATTGCTGCGGAATCCTGGTGCGAGAAGGCCTCGTCATGATCGCCGACACGCGGACCAATGCCGGGCTCGACAACGTCTCGACCTTTCGCAAGCTGCACATCTTCTCAAAACCCGGCGACCGCATCATGGCGATCGCCAGCGCCGGCAATCTCGCGATCAGCCAGTCGGTGCTGTCGACGCTGACCGAGGGCCTCGAAGACCCCGACACGGGCGACATCGAGACGCTGATGAACGCGCCGACCATGTTTCAGGCGGCGCAGCGCATCGGCCGCGCGATCCGCGCCGTGCATTCGACGGAGGCTGCCGCGCTGAAGGCCGAGGACATCAATTTCGACGTCTCCTTCCTGTTCGGCGGCCAGATCAAGGGCTCGCGGATGCGCCTGTTCATGGTCTATCCGGCCGGCAACTTCATCGAATGCACCACCGACACGCCTTACCTGCAGATCGGCGAGCACAAATACGGCAAGCCCGTGCTCGACCGCGCCATGCATTACGACATCGAGCTCTATGAGGCGCTGAAGACGAGCCTGATCTCGATGGACTCGACCATGCGCTCCAATCTCGGCGTCGGCCTGCCGATCGACGTGCTGGTCGCACGCACCGATGTCTGCGACGCCGATCTCAACCACCGCATCGAGGCGGGCGAGCCCTATTTCCACGATCTGCGCTCGCGCTGGTCGGCAGCGCTGCGCGCGGCCCATCAGAACATCCCGCGGCCGCCTTACAAGAACGACAAAGACTCCAAAACCTGACAAAACAGAAAAGGCAGGAAACGATGAGCGAAGCACAAAAGATCGCCGTGGTGACGGGCGCCGGCACGGGTGTCGGGCGCGCGGCCGCGCTTGCGCTGATGAATACCGGCTTCACGGTGGTGCTGGCGGGACGGCGGCTCGAGAAGCTGGAGGAGACCCAGAAGCTCGGCGACAATATCGGCAAGAGCCTCTGCGTGTCCGCCGACATGACCGACCCGGCTTCAATCGCCGCGCTGTTCGCCAAGGTGAAGGACACCTATGGCCGGTTAGATGTACTCTTCAACAATGCCGGCATGGGCGCCCCGCCCGTCAATTTCGAGGATCTTCCGCTCGAGACCTGGCAGGCTGTCGTGAACACCAACCTCACCGGTCCGTTCCTGTGCACCCAGCACGCCTTCCGCATCATGAAGGACCAGACCCCGCGCGGTGGCCGCATCATCAACAACGGCTCGATCTCGGCGCATGCGCCGCGGCCGTTCTCGGCGGCCTACACCTCGACCAAGCACGCGATCTCCGGCCTCACCCGCGCCAGCAATCTCGACGGCCGCGCCTATGACATCGCGGTCGGCCAGGTCGATATCGGCAATGCCGCAACCCCGATGACCGATCGCATGGTCGCCGGCCCCGGCGTGATGCAGGCGGACGGCACGATGAAGCACGAACCGCGCATGGACGCGAAGGCGGTCGGCGATGCGGTGGCCTACATGGCCGGCCTGCCGCTCGACGCCAACGTGCTGTTCATGACCGTCATGGCGACGAAGATGCCGTTTGTGGGGCGGGGCTGAACACCGATCTCGTGCCCCGGACGCAGCGCGGCATGAAATGACGCGCTGCTGAGCCGGGGCCCACCTTCTTCGTGGCAATCTGGGTCCCGGCTCTGCGGCGCACCGCAAACGCGCTGCACCGCGTCCGGGACACGAGACCGCCCTACTCCAACCGCTCCACTTTGCGCAGGCTGGGGAACAGCTTCATCCACAACAGCGCGATCGCAATGGTGCCGACGCCGCCGAGAACGGCGGCCGGCATCGCGCCGAACAATGCGGCCGTCAGACCGCTCTCGAACTGGCCGAGCTGGTTGGAGGCGTTGATGAAGAGGAAATTCACCGCGCCGACGCGGCCGCGCATCTCGTCGGGGGTGGCGAGCTGCACCAGCGAGAAGCGGATCACGACACTGATCGTATCGGCAGCACCGAGGATCGCGAGCGACAGCACGGACAGCCACATCCAGTGCGACAGCGCGAACACGACCGTCGCGATGCCGAACACGATTACCGCCTGGAACATCCGCAATCCGACGCGCCGGTTGATCGCGTGCCGCGCCAGCACCATGGTCATGAGGAGCGCGCCGACTGCCGGTGCGGCGCGCAGGATGCCGAGGCCCATCGGACCGGTCTGCAGGATATCGCGGGCATAGATCGGCAGCAGCGCGGTGACACCGCCGAGCAGAACCGCGAACAAATCGAGCGAAATGGTGCCGAGGATCGCAGGATTGCTGCGGATGAAGCGTACGCCGGCGTAGATGTCGTCATCCGCCGCCTTTGCGATCGCCTGCGGCCGCGGCCGGATCACACCGGTGAAGACCATGCCAAAAATCCAGAACAGCACCATGATGCCGTAGGCGAAGTGCGGCGCGATCGCGTAGGCGAAGCCGCCGAGCGCGGGTCCCGTGATGGTCGCGATCTGCGCCGCGCCGCTGGAGACCGCGGTCGCGCGCTGCAGCGAGCCTTCCGGGGCGATCAGCGGCAGCAGCGCAGCCGTGGTCGGGCTTTCGAAGGCGCCGGCAATGCCGAGCACGAAGGTCGCGACAAAGATCTGCACCTCGCCGACCGCGCCGTACCAGGTGCTGACCGCGAGGTAGAGCGCGGTCAGGGCTTCCGCGAGCTGGCAGAGCTGCACCACGCGCTTGCGTTCGTAACGGTCGGCGGCGTGGCCGGCGACGAACACCAGCAGCGCGGTGGGCAGGAATTGCACGAGGCCGACCATGCCGAGCGCAAAGGCGCTGCCGGTGAGGTCGTAGATCTGCCAGCCGATGGCGACCGCCGCGATCTGGCTGGAAAAGCGTGACAGGCTGCGCGAGAGCAGGAAGAACAGGAACGCCCGGTGCTTGAGGAGTACGCCGGCGCTGACCGGCGGGGTGGCGGACATCGACTGCTCTGTTGCTTGGTGGCCTGAAGGCCCGAAGGGGTCGAATTCATCGCGTGACTGAGCCGGTCGCGCTTGTCAACAACGGGGCACCCCGGCTGCGCCCACGGCATTGCCTTTGCAACGTGCTCACTGCCATAATCACTGGGGGATTGGGGACATCATGCTGCGGTTGCAATCGGCACTCGGCATTTTCGCATTGCTGCTGATCGCGTGGGCGCTCGCGGAGAACCGCCGCGCGGTCTCGCTGCGGCAGGCGGCCATCGGGCTCGTCGCGACGTTCGCGACGGCCGTGGTCCTGCTCAAGCTGCCGATCGTCGCGCATGCCTTTGGTGCCATCAACGACGCGGTCGGCGCGATCTCGCAGGCCTCGCGCGCGGGCAGCGCCTTCGTGTTCGGCTATGTCGGCGGCGGCCCCCTGCCCTTCGAGTTGAAGGTGCCGGGCGCGGATTTCATCCTGGCCTTCCAGGCGCTGCCGATCGTGCTGGTCATGAGCGTGCTGACGACGCTCTTGTTCTATTGGCGGGTGCTGCCGCCGATCGTGCGCGGCATGGCGTGGCTACTCGAACGCACGCTCGGCGTCGGCGGCGCGGTGGGCCTATCGACCGCCGCAAACATCTTCCTCGGCATGGTCGAGGCGCCGCTGTTCGTGCGGCCTTACCTTACGCAGATGACGCGCAGCGAATTGTTCCTGGTGATGACCGGCGGCATGGCCGGCATCGCCGGCACCGTGCTGGTGCTCTACGCGACGTTCCTCGCCCCGCTGATCCCCGATGCGGCCGCGCATTTCGTCATCGCCTCGGTGCTGGGCGCGCCGGCCGCGATCCTCGTCAGCCTGATCATGGTGCCCGAAACCTTAGACAAGCGTACCGGCGGCAGACTGGAAGATCCCGAGATGCATGCCTCCGGCACGATGGACGCGATCGTCAAGGGCACCTCAGCCGGGCTCGAACTGCTGCTCAACATCGTCGCGATGCTGCTAGTGCTGGTGGCGCTGGTCTATCTCGTCAACGCCGTGCTCGGCCTGCTGCCCAATGTCGGCGGCGCCGCGATCTCGCTGCAACGGATCCTCGGCCTCGTGATGGCGCCGGTGTGCTGGCTGATGGGCCTGCCCTGGGACCAGGCTGTCACCGCCGGCAGCCTGATGGGCACCAAGACCGTGCTCAACGAGCTGATCGCCTATGTCGACCTGTCAAAGCTCGCGCCCGACGCGCTCGATGCGCGGTCGCGGCTGATCATGCTCTATGCGATGTGCGGCTTTGCCAACTTCGCCAGCCTCGGCATCATGATCGGCGGGCTCGGCGTGATGGCGCCGGAGCGGCGCGAGGAGATCAACGCGCTCGGGCTGAAGTCGATCGTGTCGGGGACGCTGACGACGTGTTTGATGGGGGCGGTGGTGGGGGTGTTGACGTAACTCGTCATTCCGGGGCGCGGCGAAGGCGCGAGCCCGGAATCCATCGGGCCACAGGACACGCGGGGAAATGGATTCCGGGTTCGCGCCAAGAGGCGCGCCCCGGAATGACGGCGGAGAGGTTCTGCTCACCCGCACAATTTCGACTTCTCCAAGATGCGATTCGCCTTGCCCTGCCGGGCGCGGCAGGCTTCAGCTGCCATGGCCTTCGCCTCGCTCTCCCGCTTCTGCGCGAGCAGCAACTCCGCCAGCACGGCTTGCGCCGCGGTGCGCGCCGGTCCGCCCGCGACATCGGACGCGGCGAGCGACATCACCGTTCGCAATTCCGTCTCGGCGGAACCGAGGCTCTTTTGTTCAAGGAAGAAGATCGCGCGGAACAGATGAGCCCGCGGGTCTTTCGGGTAGCGGGTGACGAGATCGAGAGACCTGCTGGCCATCTCGCGGGCATTCGCCGGCTGCTCCGACGCGCGGATATAGTGCGCGGCATCGGCCATGTACGCCGAATAATGTGCAACGGCGAAGCCGGCGCAGATCAGAGATCCGACAAATCCCGCAAGCAACGTCACGCCGGCGCTCCGCGGCAGGCTGTCATAGGACCAGAAGGCAAGCCACGGCATGATGGCAATCGCGCCGCCGGCCAGCGCACCGCCTGCGTGGGCATAATAGTCGGTGTTGCCCGAGGCGCCAAAGGCCAGCGGCAACAGCGCGGGAATGCCGAAGAAAAGCGACGTCTTCAGTCGCGAGATGGTTTGATCGGCGTCCGCCTCGGGATCGAAGCTCGCGACGAACAGCGCGGCGATGAGCCCTGTAATGGCGCCGGATGCACCGACGCCCGGCATGCCCGGCGCATTGCCCAGCAGCGAGCCGGCCTCGCCGGCGAGCGCACTGGCCACGAAGATCAGCGAAAACAAGCGACGGCCGATCAGAGGCTCCAGCCTGACGCCGACGATGAACAGCGCAACGCAGTTGCCGATCAGGTGCGAGTTGCTGCCATGCAGAAGCGGCGCAAGCCCAAGCCGCCACCACTCGCCCTTGACGACGACCAGATCGTAGCTGGACGCGCCATACGCGATCAGCGAGCGGACATCGAGCGAGCCGTCCCGCCCGATGCTGATCGCCAGGTTGCGTTCCAGGGCGAAGATCAGGATCAGAAGAAAGATCAGGCCGATGGTGAGGAAAGGAATATCGGAGAGAAGCTTGTTGCCGCGAAACAGCGTCTCCTCATCGGATACGGGCTGATCGTTGTCGCGCACGACCGCCGGCGCGATCGGTGCGGCGGCGGGTTGAAACGAAGCTCTTGAAGGTGGCGCCACGGCGCCGCGTCGGCCGAAAGTCGTCGCCATGAAGGCATGTCTCGCGTTTTCACAGCCCTGAGTTGACGCGAGGAAAATTTTCGACTGGTTAGCGCCCGCGATTCACTCGGCTGAAATCGCGCGACGGGTAACTGCCCGGTTTCGCGGATCGAACGCATTTGAACGATTGGCTCAGCCCGTCATTCCGGGGCGCGACGAAGTCGCGAGCCCGGAATCCATTGGGCCTCAGTACACGTGGAGAAATGGATTCCGGGCTCGCGCCAAGGGGCGCGCCCCGGAATGACGACGGAGAAGGTGTCTGGCGCTGCAGAATGACGGCGTAGGGCCTACGCCTTCAGCTCCACCGTCTTGAACTCCGCCGGCAAGATCACTTCCAGCAGTTCGACGTCGTCGGAATAGTCCAAAATCATGTGCTTGATTTTCGGCGGCTGGGTCCAGGCGCTGCCTTCCTTCATCATCGTCTCGCCCTGGCCGTCCATGTAGGTCTTCACCCAGCCCTTGAGCACATAGACCATCTGGAATTCGACGTCGTGGAAGTGCAGCTTCGAGACCTCGTCCGGGTTGCAGGGGCCTTGGAGCCGGATGACGTGCGCTTGCGCGAGGCCGTGGGTCGCATCTGAGATGCCGAGGTCGCGATATCTGGCGTAGGCGCGCAGGCCGTCGGACTTGAAGTCCTCTTCGCGATGATGGCTGACGGCGATGCGCTGCTTCGGGCGTGCCGGTTTTTTGACGGATGATTTTGCGGCCGTCGCGCGCGCCTTCGACTTCACCGCTTTCCGTGCAGACGGACGGGCAGCGGTCTTGTTGCCGCTCCACTTCTTCTTCACAGCAGACTGAGCTGCGCTGCGCGATGTCGGCTTTTTGGTCTTCTTGGCCATTGGGCTCGTGCCTCCCGTTCTTGTTGTGGCGGGACGCTAGCACAGAATTTGGAATCTGTAGGGTGGGTTAGCACCGCGGCTGCGCGAAGCGCAGTCCGCTGGCGTAACCCACCTCTTTTCTCTCCGCGTCAACAGAAGTGGTGGGTTACGCCTCGCGAGCTGCGCTTCGCGCAGTCGCAAGGCTAACCCACCCTACAGCACCGCGCGTGATGTCAGTGCAATCTGAACACGCCGTCGACGGCGCGGAGCTCGGCCGGCTTGATCAGCTTGGAATGCGCCACCGTCACCGAGAACAAGGGGCCGTCGAGCTTGCTCTGCCAGAAGGCGAGGAAGTCGCTCAGCGCCGGGAATTTCGGAAACATGTCGTAGTTCTGCCAGACATAGGTCTGAAGCAGCGACGGGTGATCCGGCATCCGATAGAGGATCTGCGCCGTCGTCAGCCCGTAACCCAGCATCTGTTTCCGGAAGTCCTCGGAAACGCCCCCAACCCGCAGTCCCATGCCAACCTCCTTTGCAGGAGCGCATTTTTGGGGGTGGCTTGGTCCGTGCCCCGGGGAGCCACCCGGAAACGATGCGCTCACTGACGAGAAATGTGACGCAAACTGACAATTCATCTCAAGCCCAAAAGTTTAACAAGTTGTTGAAATTCAAAGCGTTAGCAGCAGAGGCGGCACCGTGCTAATACGGGCCGGCGCCGCCTTCCACCCCCATTAACGATGGTAAACATTTCTGGCAGGCGGCGCTTTTGAGTGCTGATTTTTCTGCTAGAAGCCCTTGCTCCCGCAAAAATCCTGTCCTATCTCAGCTTCGCCGGCGCTGGCACTCGCGGGCGCCGATTGCTAACACTCGAAAAAATCCAAACCGTGCAACTGCTTAGGAGGACTGCATGAAATTCCGTCCGCTTCACGACCGCGTCGTGGTCAAGCGCATCGACGCAGAAGAGAAGACCGCTGGCGGCATCATCATTCCCGACACTGCCAAGGAAAAGCCCTCGCAGGGCGAAATCGTCGCCGTCGGCCCGGGTGGCCGCGACGAGGCCGGCAAGCTGATCCCGATCGATCTCAAGGTCGGCGACCGCGTGCTGTTCGGCAAGTGGTCCGGCACCGAGGTCAAGATCGACAATGTCGACCTCTTGATCATGAAGGAAAGCGACATCATGGGCGTCCTCGACGTCCCCGCTTCCAAGAAGAAAGCCGCCTAATCCAACGCTCGCACCGCTCACCCCTGAGGAGCGCCTGCCGGGCGCTCTCGCCAAGGGTGAGACAGACGTAAAAACTCAGGGAAACCCAATATGTCAGCAAAAGAAGTGAAATTCGGCGTCGACGCGCGCGACCGTATGCTGCGCGGCGTCGAGATCCTCGCCAATGCCGTTAAGGTCACGCTCGGTCCGAAGGGCCGCAACGTCGTCCTCGACAAGTCGTTCGGCGCTCCCCGCATCACCAAGGACGGCGTCACCGTCGCCAAGGAGATCGAGCTCGAGGACAAGTTCGAGAACATGGGCGCGCAGATGGTGCGCGAAGTCGCCTCCAAGTCCGCTGACGCGGCCGGCGACGGCACCACCACCGCGACCGTGCTCGCTGCCGCGATCGTTCGCGAAGGCGCCAAGGCGGTTGCCGCCGGCATGAACCCGATGGACCTCAAGCGCGGTATCGACCTCGCCGTCGACGCCGTCGTGGCGGACCTCGAGAAGAACACCAAGAAGGTCACGTCGAACGACGAGATCGCCCAGGTCGGCACCATCTCGGCCAACGGCGACGCGGAGATCGGCAAGTTCCTCGCCGACGCCATGAAGAAGGTCGGCAACGAGGGTGTCATCACCGTCGAGGAAGCCAAGTCGCTCGAGACCGAGCTCGACGTCGTCGAGGGCATGCAGTTCGACCGCGGCTACATCTCGCCCTACTTCGTCACCAACGCCGACAAGATGCGCGTCGAGATGGACGACGCCTACATCCTCATCAACGAGAAGAAGCTCTCCTCGCTGAACGAGCTGCTGCCGCTGCTCGAGGCCGTGGTGCAGACCGGCAAGCCGCTGGTGATCATCGCCGAGGACGTCGAAGGCGAGGCTCTGGCCACGCTCGTCGTCAACCGTCTGCGCGGCGGTCTGAAGGTCGCGGCCGTCAAGGCTCCGGGCTTCGGCGATCGCCGCAAGGCCATGCTGCAGGACATCGCGATCCTGACCGGCGGTCAGTGCATCTCGGAAGACCTCGGCATCAAGCTCGAGAACGTCACGCTCAACATGCTCGGTCGCGCCAAGAAGGTGATGATCGACAAGGAGAACACCACGATCGTCAACGGCGTCGGCAAGAAGGCGGACATCGAGGCGCGCGTGGCCCAGATCAAGGCGCAGATCGAGGAGACCACCTCGGACTACGACCGTGAGAAGCTCCAGGAGCGTCTCGCCAAGCTCGCGGGCGGCGTCGCGGTGATCCGCGTCGGCGGCGCGACCGAGGTCGAGGTGAAGGAGCGCAAGGATCGCGTTGATGACGCGATGCATGCGACCCGCGCGGCGGTCGAGGAAGGCATCCTGCCGGGCGGCGGCGTCGCCCTGCTCCGCGCTTCCGAGAAGCTGAAGAGCGTCCGCACCCAGAACGACGACCAGAAGACCGGCGTCGAGATCGTGCGCAAGGCGCTGTCCGCGCCGGCCCGCCAGATCGCGATCAACGCGGGTGAAGATGGTTCGGTCATCGTCGGCAAGATCCTCGAGAAGGATCAGTACGCCTATGGCTTCGACTCCCAGAGCGGCGAGTACGTCAACCTCGTCTCCAAGGGCATCATCGACCCGACCAAGGTCGTGCGCACCGCGATCCAGAACGCTGCCTCCGTGGCCGCGCTGCTGATCACCACCGAAGCCATGGTCGCCGAGCTGCCGAAGAAGAACGCTCCGGCCGGCGGCGGCATGCCTCCGGGCGGCGGCATGGGCGGCATGGACTTCTAAGTCGACGAAGTCGTCCCGGACGCGGTGCAGCGCGCAGCGGTGCACCGCAGATCCGGGATCTCGCTCAGGCGAACAGACATGCGAAACCCCGGCAGCGATGCCGGGGTTTTTGTTTAGGCATTCGTCATTCCGGGGCGCGCCTCTTGGCGCGA
Organism: Bradyrhizobium guangdongense; assembly: GCF_006483445.1. Taxonomy (GTDB): domain Bacteria; phylum Pseudomonadota; class Alphaproteobacteria; order Rhizobiales; family Xanthobacteraceae; genus Bradyrhizobium; species Bradyrhizobium guangdongense_A. Next base: position 17,868 of record NZ_PPPT01000151.1, read on the forward strand.
GCCCGGAATCCATAACCACGAACGTCAGCTGGATTTTCCGCTGCAGAACCCGCCTGGTTTGCAAGGATGCCGACGCAGCGCGCCACTTCCGACGGCCTGTGGTTATGGATTCCGGGCTCGGCGCTTCGCACCGCCCCGGAATGACGGGCTGAGGGACTGCCACCCCCTCGTCATTCCGGGGCGCGCCTCTTGGCGCGAGCCCGGAATCCATAACCACGAACGCTAGTTGGCGATCCCGCTATAGAGATCGTCCCAATTTGGGTTCTGCTCCTCAATGAGCCGGGTCTTCCAATCGCGCCGCCACTTCTTGAGCTCTTTCTCGCGGGCGATCGCAGTCGCGGCGTCCTCGTAGATTTCGAACAGGACCAGTCTGTCGACGCCGTATTTGGTCGTGAAGTCGGGCACGGCCTTGGTCTTGTGCTCATACACTCGGCGGACGAGATCACTGGTCACGCCGATGTAGAGTGTGCCGTGCTTCTTGCTGGCGAGGATGTAGACGTAGTAGGCCATTCCAACCGCCTGGGGTTATGGATTCCGGGCTCGCGACTTCGTCGCGCCCCGGAATGACGGCGGGGGTTGGTGGCGCCCTACTTCACCTTCATCCAGATCCGCTCTGTGCGCAGGTCTTCATCGCCCACGGAGAAATAGATCCGCGTCACCTTTCCGACGATGTTCTCCATCGGCACGTAGCCGACGGTCTTGAGCACGCGGCTGTCGGTGGAGTTGTCCCTGTTGTCGCCGAGCACGAAGACATGGCCGGGCGGCACCGTGTAGACGCTGGTGTTGTCGTAAAAGCCGTTCTCGATGCAGTCGAGAATCTCGTAGCTCGCGCCGTTCGGCAGCGTCTCCCACCAGCGCTTCGCCTTGGTGCCCGGCTCGATGCCGCAGGCATACTCCTCCACGCCATCTTTCAGGCGCTGCCGCGTCACGGGCTTGTCGTTGATGAAGAGCTGGCCCTCTTTGATCTGGATGCGGTCGTTCGGCAGGCCGACCACGCGCTTGACGTAGTCGACCTTGGTGTCGCTCGGCAGGCGGAACACGATGACGTCGCCGCGCAGGGGCTCCGATCCGAAGATGCGTCCCGAGAACGCCGGCAGCCACCCCGGGAACGAGTAGCGGCTATAGCCATAGGAATATTTCGCGGCGAAGACGTCGTCGCCGATCAGCAGCGTCGGCACCATCGAGCTCGAGGGAATGCTGAAGGGCTGATAGAGACAGAAGCGAACCAGGAAGGGCGGCGACCACAGCACGGGGATCAGCAGGATCAGGATGACGATCGCCTTCCATTCCCCCGACTTTCGCGCGGGTTTTGCCGTGTCCTGAAGCGTGCTCATGCGGCCTGCCCTGCCTCGACCCATCGTGCTGCCAAGATTACGTCACGCATCGCGACGCGCAATCCGGCTTCGTCATCTTGGTCGTGACTACGCCGGGCTGCGTTCAAGTTCGGCGGCCGGAAACAGCCGCCTCCAAACACAGGGAAGGCCGCCCGTGGGCGGCCTTCCTTTGCGTCACGCACTCTCGGGCGCCTTCAGGCGCACGAGCCGCGTCAGCAGGGCATCGAGGCCCTCGCCGTCGCCGGCATGGAGGTCGATGCGGCCGACCTTCTCGACCAGCCGCTCCAGCGACTCCAGCTCCTTGAGCCGCAGCAGCAGGGGGTTCTCCTCCATCAGGCGGGCGGTGTTGAGCAGCGACCGCGTCGCCGCGGTCTCTTCCTGCCGGCGGATCAGGTTCGCCTTGGCGACCCGCTCCGCCTCCACCACCTTGTTGACGAGCTCACGGATCTCGCCGGGCAGGATCACGTCCTTCACGCCGAGCTCCGTCACCTCCACACCGGACTCCGCGACGCGTGCGCGAACATAGTCGCGCAGCTCCGCATCCAGCGCCGCCTTGGCGGACAGCACCTCGTCAAGCGTGCGGCCGGCCACCGCCTCGCGGATCGCGAACTGCACCAGGCGGTACAGCCACGCATCCACGTCGGGCACGGTCGCCACCGTCCGCTCGGGATCGACAACCCGGCGGAACGCCGTCAGCGTCACCCGCAGCGCGATGCGATCCTTGGTCAGCATCTCCTGCGCGGTGATCTCGACCGCCTGGGGCCGCAGGTCGAGGCGCTTCACCTCGATCTTGCGGCCGACGGTCCAGAAGGCGTGCCGGCCGGGCGCGAGCCGCTCCACGAGCCGGCCCTCGACATAGAGCAGGCCCGCCTCGTGGTTCTCGACCACCGCTTCCGTCACGACGGTCGCGCGGTTGCGCTCGATCATGGTCAGATGCCGCGCGCTGACACGGACATCGCTCGACACATCGATGCGCTCGACATCGATGCGGGTCGCGACCTTCCAGTAGACGCGGATCTGCCAGGGCGTGAGCAGGTGTACAGGCCGGCCGTCGAGGCTGACGATGGCAACCTCGTCCGCCTTGGTCTCGACCGCCTCGAACAGCTCGGCGGCGAGATCGGGCCGCGCGGCCTTCAGCACGGCGTAGCGATCCGCGGGAAATTCGCTGCGGACCACGCCCAGCACTTCGGCCTTCAGCGCGTGCAGGGGATCGAACAGGCGATGCCGACCAGGCACGAGCACGCGCACGAGCTGCCCGTCGCGCGTCAGCAACGCGCGCTCACCGTCCTTCACCGTCACGTTCAGCATCAGCAAATGCCAGCTCATTGGCACGCCTCCTTCGTTTGCGCCCGGCCGGATGCCGGACAACAGGTTTCGTTTGCAAAGGACGTGAGGACGCGGACGACGCTTCCTGAGAAAACGGCGGGCCGGGGCTTGAGCTTGCGCGATGACGGGCGCACGCGCGCGATCACGCGACAAAGTCGCGTGGCCGTGCGGAGCCACCCGGCATCAGCGCAAGCGGTATCCACCGCGGCGCGAAGCCGGTCTCACAGTGTCTCGGTTCGGACGGAAAGCCTTGCGGCAAAACGGCCGGACTGCGACTGAAGCGCGCGTCCGGTCCTCGTCAGAGGTATCAGCTTTTCAGGCTGAAACGGAGCGCTGGAGCGGGATTCGAACCCGCGACCCGATGATTAACGTCACCTGCTCTACCCAACTGAGCTATCCTTTGTGGGACAAGAGACCGGAATCGAACCGATGCCTTCGGGCTTCTGACCCGACGCTCTCCATGAGCTACATCCTGCTTTTGCCTTCGTTCGGCGGAACACGACACCGGAAGCCGGCACGCGCCAGTCGGGATCTCAGAGAGCCCGAACACATGGCCGAGGCGAAGGAGCGGGCTAATAGACGAAGCACGTTCGGGTTGCAAGGGGGTGATCGCAAGATTTTTCAGTCCGTCATTCCGGGGCGCGCGCTAGCGCGAGCCCGGAATGACGCGGATGTCAGCCTCGCGACATGTCCTGGAAACACGCCCTCACCCAGTCGATCGTCACACGGGTCGCGGGATCGCGCTTGAGGTGATTTTGCACGAGCAACCAGGCGTCGCGACGTTTCGGCAACAATGTGGCGCGCAGCCGGCGATCGCCGAGCATATCGGCGCAAGCATGCTCCGGCAGCACGCCGGCGGCCCGGTGCGTGCGGATCAGGGTGCGGATGACGCGAACGTTGTCGGTGACACAGCGCGCGGGGGTCTTCTTCGTCCGCAGGAATTGCATCTCGGGAATGGTCCCGAGTTCGTCCGGATAGGCGCACAGCACAGGCTCGCCCTCGATCGCGATGGGCTCGAAATAATAGAGCTTGATGTCGCCGAGTTTTGAGATCGCGAAGTCGCCCTTGTCGGGTTTGCGCAGGCGGATGGCGAGATCGGCCTCCCAGCGCGAGAATTTTACGTTCTCGCTCGAGGTCAGGAACTGCAGCGTCAAGCCGGGATTGGCGCGCAGGAAGTCGCTCGCGCGCGGCGACAGCACCTCCTCGGCGACCGTGTTGGTGGAGGCGATCCGCAGGCGTCCCACCGGACCTGCCAGGCTCTCACCGAGGCGACCGATCTCGGCGGCGTGCAGCGCCATCGCCTCGACATGGGCCAGCACCGCCTCGCATTGCCGCGTCGGCTTGCGGACGCCGTCGGCGGCCTCGAACAGACGCAAGCCGAGCGCGCGCTCGATGCGTGACAGCCTGCGCCCGACCGTGGTCTCGTCGATGCGCAGCCGCGCACTGGCACCGGCATAGGTGCCCTCGTCCTTGACGGCAGCGATGATGCGCAGATCGTCCCAGTTCATCGCGCGAGATTATACCGGCCGGGCGTAGCCTGCAATATTGCAGCCATCGGCTGCAATATTCCTGCATATCGGCAGGCGATGCCGGGATTATGTTTGCAGAACCTTTTCCCCGGAGACTCTTGAGACCATGACGACCGCGAAGACCCTGCTCCAGCTCGCCGGTGCCGATCTCAACCCGCCGCGCCTTGGCGACGCCGCGCTGGTGCTGATCGACATCCAGAACGAATATCTCGCAGGTCCCCTCGCCTTGCCCGACGCCAGGCCCGCGATCGCGCGCGCGGCTAAGCTGCTGGCACGGGCGCGCGAGAGCGGTGCCGCGATCATCCATATCGCCCATCGCGGCAAGGCGGGCAGCCTGTTCGACCGCGGCGCCGACCGTGGCGCCATCGTCGCAGAGCTCACCCCCCGTTCCGGCGAGCTGGTGATCGAGAAGGAGCTGCCCAATGCGTTTGCCGGCACCGATTTGCAGGCGCGCCTTGCCGCAACCGAGCGGAAGAACATCGTGCTCGCCGGCTTCATGACGCATATGTGCATCAGCTCGACGGCGCGCGCCGCGCTCGACCTCGGCTTTCGCACGACTGTTGACGCCGACGCATGCGCGACGCGCGACCTGCCCGACGGCCTCGGCGGCACGCTGAGCGCAAAAACCATCCACGAGGTTGCACTGGCCGAGTTGTCCGACCGCTTCGCGATCATCGCGCGCGGCGATGCGCTGAAGTAAGGGAACACCATCATGCTGCAACTCTATTTCTCGCCGATGGCCTGCTCGCTTGCGAGTCGCATCGCGCTGATGGAAGCGGGCCTCGATGCGCGCTATCATCAGGTGCATCTCTGGACCAAGAAGCTTGCGGACGACGACAGCGATTTTCGAAGCCTTTCGCCGAAGGGCGCGGTGCCGGTCCTGGTGCTCGATAACGGCGAGCGGCTGACGGAAAGCGCGGCGGTGCTGCAATACATCGCCGACGTCAATCCTGAGCGCGGCCTTGCACCACCACCCGGCAATGCTGATCGCTACCGGCTGCAGGAATGGCTGAGCTTTATCGGCACCGAAATCCACAAGGCGTTCCTGTTTCCGACCTTCTGGTACAAGGACGACGGTTCGCTCGCCAAGCCGCGCGCGAGGATCCAGCAGACATTGTCGGTGCCGGCGGCGCATCTCACGGGCCGTGAATTTCTCGTCGGCAACAGTTTCACCGTTGCGGATGCCCATCTCACCTGGGCCATGCTGCTGCTTCGTCCCGCAGGTGTCGACATCGCGCAATGGCCGTCATTGTCGGCCTATCTCGAACGCATGCAGGCGCGGCCCGCCGTACGGGAAGCCATTGCGACGGAGATGGCGCTGCGCAAGACGGTGGCGGCCTGAGTGACGCGATCGCGATCCGCGCCATCTTGGCGCAGTCGATTGTGATCCCATTCACAGAGCAAGGCGTTGATGTTGGAGGAGTGTCCGTTAATCTGACCCCATATTTCAGGTCATATTGGGGGACCCTAGTGAGCATATTTTGCAGATTGTGCCTGGTGCTGGCGGCCAGCTGGCTTGGGCTCGGGCAGGCGTCAGCGGAAACACGCGTCGCGCTCGTGATCGGCAACGGCGCCTATGCCAACGGCGCACCCCTTCCCAATCCGCGACACGATGCCGAGGACGTCGCCACCGCGCTGAAGAAGAGCAATTTCGAGGTGATCGTCGGCACCGACCTCGGCCAGGCCGCGATGCAGGAGCTGCTGATCCGCTTTGCGCGCGCGGCGAGCAAGTCCGATGTCGCCGTGTTCTACTACAGCGGTCACGCGATGCAGTACAACGGCGTCAACTATCTGATGCCGGTCGATGCCAGGCTCAGCGATGAAGCCGATTTGCGACGCTTCGCGCGCGTCGACGACATCCTGAGCGACCTGCAGCAGGCCAAGAATCTGCGCATCCTGGTGCTGGATTCCTGCCGCGACAATCCGCTTGCCGAGAACCTGAAGCGCTCGGGCGCCACGCGCAGCGGGTCGATCGGACGGGGCCTGACCAAGATGGAAGCGCCGCTCGGCACCATCATCTCCTTCTCGACCCAGTCGGGCCAGACCGCCGATGACGGCGACGGCCGCAACAGCCCTTACACGACGGCTTTCCTGAAGCACATCGAGGAACCGCACGAGATCGGCGACGTCTTCCGCGAGATCAGCAGCGACGTCTACGAGCGCAGCCGGAAGACGCAGCTCCCCGAGCTTTCGCTGTCGATCGTCGGCAAATTCTATCTGAACGGACCGGTGTCGATCACCGTCACCCCGCCTGCTCCGCAAGCGGCGGCGCCAGCCGACCCGTGCGCCTCCGCCGAGGCGCACTGGAAGGCGGCCGATGCGATCGCAACGACAGCCGCCTATGAGGACCACATCGCACGGTTCTCGAAATGCGCCTTTGCCAACCTCGCCAAGGCGCGCATCGACGGCATGAAGAAGACGGCGATGGCGCCCTCAGCCGATACGCGCGCCGCCGGAGCTGCGAACTTCGACGGCAAGTGGGACGTGACCGTGAACTGCCCGACGTCAGGCAAGGTGCAGGGCTATACCAGGCCGCTGACTGCGACCGTCACGAACGGCGTGATCCACGCCGAGGATCCCGAACCGGGAAAGCCGAATTGGCTCAAGATCGACGGCCAGATACCGCCCGATGGCAAGACGACGTTGAGTGCGCGCGGCGTGACGGGACCGAGCGCCTATTCGGTCGGCGCTCTCGCGCCGGGGACACCCTTTTCCTATACGATCGACGCCCAGTTCGAACGCATCCGCGGCACGGGCAAGCGCAACGAGCAGCGGCCCTGCACATTCACCTTCGTGAAGCGATAGCGTGTGGTGTGCGCGGGACTAGAGCTTCGTTCCGATGGAATCGGAACGGGGGCTCTAGATTCTGGTTTTGACGCGTTTTCTGAGCGCGAACCGGAATCCACTTCGCTGGAAAACGCTCTAGTCGACCCGCGCCAGCACGGCGATCTTGCGGATGCCCTTGTTACGATAGGCATCGAGGAAAGCGTAGTAGTCCTTGAACGATATGCAGCCGTTGGAATCGCCGTTCGGCCCGAGCATGAAAGTGTGCGCGAGCAGGCCGTCGCGGCCGAAGATCGCACTCTCGCCACCGATCGGTGTCAGCCGCAGCGCCGGCACGCCGTGGAACAGCGCTTCGCGGGGCTTCAGCGTGTAGATGTGCGGCGGCGTTACGCCGCGCATGCGCAAATTGGACGAGCGCGGATTGTCGAGGTTGGAGCCGAGGCCGGAATGCGCCTCGAGCCTTGTGCCGTCGGGCAGATAGACCGTCTTCGCCGTGATGTCATAGACCGCGGTCTCGCGATCATAGGGCGCCGAACCGCCGAGCATCGGGTTCTGCTCCTTCGGCGCGATGCTCGCGGTGATGCTGGCATCCGCCGAGGCATAGGCGAGCAAGCCGCCGGACGGCTCGCGCTTGCCCCAGAGCTTTTCGACCATCGAGTGCCTGTCGTTGGAGGCGATCGACATCACAGCGGCCTTGGCGCGCTCGGCGAGAGATTTCTTCGCCGGCGGCGCGGGCACGTTTTCCGCGGGATCGTTGAGCGCGACTTGCACCGGCGCCTCGGGGCTACGTTTGGCCTTGGCAGCATCTGCGATCTTCGCAGGAGCCGGAGCCTTCGGCGCTTCTGCGACCCTGGCGGTCTCAGCGGGCTTTACGTCGGCAATCTTCGTCGACGGCGCAGCACTCGCCGCATTCGATTCAACGCCTTGCGCGGCCGCCGCAGCAAAACGCTCGTTGAACATTTCGCGGCTGATGGGTGCCGCGACCTGCAGGCGATCGGGAAGAAGCGCGAACACTTCCTTCACCGCCGCGCCCGCCTCGCGCAGCGCGACCTTGGGCGCGCGCTTGATTACGGGCTCGTCGTAGTTGGCAACCCCGAGCGTCGGATAGGGGCTCGAAGCGATGATGTTGCTGTACACGGTCCAGCCGCAGCCCAGCACAAGGCAGCCGATCGCGGCGGCGCCTACGAAATTTTGGGAGCTAGCTTTTCGGGAAGACTTCCGAGAATTCTTCTTGGACTTCCGTGCCGCGTGACTCCGCGCAGCGATACTCGTACTCATTCGCCTTGCGTCCAGAACAGTTCCACTCAGTCCCCCTTCAAGTGCCGCTGCTGGTCAGGTTCCAGCACTGCATCTGGCAGAGGGTCGGAGCGTCATTAAGGCGACTTTTAGTAAAAGGCAGATTAAGTTCGGGCGGTTCCAAGGCAATTCGTTAACGTTGTCCCAATTTGGGAAAAAGCCCGCAGAATCACGGGCTTATTCCATGCCTCGGAGCGCGATTCTCAGTAGCTGAGCCGGGGGTACCAGTCCTTGCCGCGCCCCTCCGGTGTGGTGTCCAAAATTGACCAAAGTGGGTCCAACTCGGGCGAGCCACGCGGGTCCTGGCCGGGGTCGGCGGTGGCCATTCCCATCTCGCCGGACCAGAAGTGACGGATGCTGCCGTCGAGCCTCGTGAAGACACTGTAGCCCGACACATCGGCATCCTCAGCGCTCACATAATCCCGCGTGTAGTCGCCTGACGTATCGGAATAGATCTTGTGGCGTGTCCAGCCACGCGCCTGCTTCGCGGCAACGAGCCGCGCGATCGGCGAGCGCGCGACGAAGACGAACGCGATGCGCTGCTCGATATCGGGAAGCTTGGCGTCCCACGTGCTCATGAAGGAAGTGCACATCGGACAAGGCCGCTCACGCTGCGGCCCGAACATGTAGTTGTAGACGATGAGCGTCTGCCTATCTCCGAACAGCTCCGCGAATTTGACCGGCCCGCCCTCGCCTTCGAAAACATATGACTTCGTCACCTCGCCGCCCTCAGGCAGCGCACGGCGCAATTCCGCGACGCGCTCGGTCTGGCGGCGCAGCTCGATCTCTTCGATCAACAACGCCTGGCGCGCGCGCCGGTACGCGGCACTTTCGTTGGGATGACGCGTGCGATTGGTGCTGGCGAGCTCTGTGGCGGGCGTCAGGACAGGACTGCTCATCGGTCACCTCGTCTGTTGCGCCGGCGTCATTACAAGACGAACTCGAGGTGGCCGTTCCGACATCGCCGTCGCGGAAAATCCGGCAGCCTTGAAACCTTGGGAAATGCCGCCCACCTCGACCAATTGTGGCTCAATCCAGAGCTTTTCACTTCTGGTTGTATGTGATACGGTACCGTATCACGATCATTTGAGTAGTCCGAGCGCCGAATGGAGGCTTCCATGTTCAAGGCCGCACGCGCGGGATTCTTTGCTTTGGCATCGCTTTGCCTGACTTTCGCGGAGGTTTCGGCGCAGCCCGCCACGCTCGGCTGCACGTCGAGCCCGTCGTCCAACGCAACGCAGATATTACGTTGTGACAATGGCATCACAATCGTCGCCGAAAGCGGCGCGAGGTTTGAACTTAAAGACAATAATCGCGACGGACATATCGACTCCATCGAATTGAGCAGCAAGGCCTTGCTAGTTGAAGTTCCCAAGAAGCCCGGTGGCAATCGTTTCAAGGTGCTGACGCCACAGGCGATTGCAGCCGTGCGTGGCACCAAATGGGCCGTCGATGCCTCCGACGGCAAGACCGCCGTGTTCGTCGCCGACGGACGCGTTGCGGTCAGCCGCCGTGCCGGCGGCAAGTCGGTCACGCTTGGTGTCGGTGAAGGCGTCGATGTCGAAGGCACCGGAGCCTTGGTCGTGAAGCAATGGGGCGCACCGCGCGTCACCGCGCTGATGGCAAGGCTTGGTCAATGAGGCTCGGTCAATAGATTCTTGGACAATAGATTTTGGACAATAGATTGAGCGGATGAGTAAGCGTCGCTTCCACGGTCTGATCGCGCTTGTGCTGACGGCGCTCTGGGGTGCCGGCATCTATGCCGGTCACGCCACTGGCCATTTGCGCGTTCTCGATCGCCTCGAAGCAACGCTGACGGATCTGCGCACGCTGGCGCGCGGAGTGATAACCCCGCCCGATCTCGTCACCATCGTGGCCATCGACGATACCGTCGTAAAGCGCGGCGGCCACTATCCCCTCGCCCGCGCCGATCTCGCGCGCGTCGTCGACGCCGTCGCAAGATTCGAGCCCAAGCTGATAGCGATCGATCTGCTGCTGGTGGACCGCGGCACGGCCTCTGACGACGATTTGCTGGCCAAAGCGCTCGCGGAAAAGCCTGCCGTGCTCGCGGCGGCCGCAATCTTTCCGGACACAAGCGCGGCCGTCGAGACCGGCAGCGAGGGACCGCTCGGGAATCTGCCGCAGGCCGATCGCTTCCTGCTGCCGCTTCCCGTCTTCGCCGACCATGCCGATGTCGGCATCGTCAACGTCGCCACGGGATCACCGCTGTCGATCCCGATGCTGTTTCGGACCCGCGACAAGGTCGAACTGTCGTTTCCGCTGCGGGTTGCGACGCGCGTACTCGACAAGCCGCTGACGGTGGCGCCGGACCATTTGTCGATCGGTGAACACTCGGTCGCGACCGATGCGAATTACACGCTGCCGATCACCTATTACGGCCCGCGCCGCACGATCCGAACGGTCAGCGCGCAAACCGTGTTCGACGGCACACTCAATCGCAATGCAATCCAGGACCGGATCGTCGTCATCGGCGCGGCGGTCGCCGGTGGCGGTGATTTCTTCCCGACGCCGTTCGATTCCCTGATGCCGGGCGTGGAGGTGATCTCGACCGCGATCACGCATCTGATCGCCGGCGACGGGATCGTGCATGACCGCAGCGTTCGTATCGCCGAAACCGCAACGATCATCCTGCTGCCGCTGCTGCTGGTCGGGCTGTTGGCCTGGCGGCGGAGCGCGATCGGGCTTGTCGCAGCCGCGGTGGTGTTCCTGGCCTGGGCTGCGTTGAACGTGTTCGCCTTCACGCACGGCATCTGGCTCAATGCCGCGACCACGCTCGCTGCAACCGTCCCGCCGGTTGCGCTCTTCTCGGCGACGCAATTATGGGCCGGCGGGCGCAGGACGCAGTATTTTGCAACCCGCAGCCGACTGCTGGCGCAATTCCAGGCGCCGGCGGTGCAGGAGTGGCTGGCGCGCGATCCGGACTTCCTCGTGAAGCCGGTCCGGCAGAACGGCGCCATCGTCTTCATCGACCTCTCCGGCTTCACGGCGCTGAGCGAGAATCTTGATCCGGACGAGCTGCGCGACCTGCTGAAAGAACTGCATGCGCTGGTCGACCGCGAGGCGGTTGCCTGTGGCGGCACCATCACCGGTTTTCTCGGTGATGGCGCGATGATCCTGTTCGGCCTGCCACAACAGGCACCCGACGATGCCGCGCGCGCTGTCCAATGCTGTATCGGCCTCTACCGGATGGCGGAGCGCTGGATCGCGACCCTCCCGCGCGAGATCGGCGGCCAGCTCGGCTTCAAGATCGGTGCGCATTTCGGAACCATCGTGGCCTCGCGGCTCGGCGGCCGCAGCCATGCGCACATCACGGCCACAGGCGATACGGTGAACGTCGCAAGCCGCCTGATGGAGGTCGCCGCCCAGCATGGCGCGAGCCTCGCCTTGAGCGATACGCTGCTCAGCGAAGCCGGCACCCGCGCACCCCTGGCCGCGGGTCGTCTGATCGGCCCCATGCAGGCCAGCATTCGCGGCCGGACGGGCGAGATGACGGTCTGGTTCTGGCGCAATGAGCCGCAGACTGCACAGGCCAAAGCCGTGCCGGATCGGGTGAGCTAGTTTCGCCTATTTCTGCAGTTCCGGCGGCGGTGAACGATCCAGCACCTCGCGCTTGGCGCCCTCGAGCAGGTCGATACCGTAGGTCTCGACCACGAGCGGCCCGCGCTTGCGCGTCAACTCGGCGACGCGGCTCACCTGCCAGAAAATATCGTTGAGAAACGGATGTCCGTCGGTGCGCAGCTCATCAACGAACAGCGCCTTGCCCGCGAGCAGTTTTGGATCGGGCTCGCTCATGTTGACCCAGCGGATGCGCTGCGATTGCTGCTGCACGCAGGTGCCGCGCGGCAGATAGAACGCCAGCCACGACGTCGTGCCGTAATCCGGCGCCAGGATGCATGTCGCGCCGGTCCGCGCGCGCACCGCCTCGATCTCATCGGCAAGCTGGCGCCAGCCGACGCCGACGCTGCGGACGGTGGCGTCGCGGCGATAGCCGGACAGCCATCCGGTATTGGCCTGCACGATGAGCGCTGCGAACATCACGATGCCGACGGGCGCGGCCCAGCGCAGGCAGAAATCGACGGTGCGCCGTTCGCGCGGCTTCCATTGCGCGATGTTGACGGCAGCGGCGGCTGCGACTGCGAAGGCCGGATAGATCGGCGCAAACCAGTTGGCCTCGACGCGCGCGTGCAGCGCGTGCCAGACGAAATAGCCGGTGATGACCCAGACCATCGTGTTGATCAGCACGCGCGAGGCCGACGCGCCCACCTTGCGCCAGGCCAGCACATGCAGCCCCATCGCGCCCAGGATGAAGACCAGAGGCGTCGCGAACGCGATCTGGGTCGGGATGATCTCGGCGATGAAGACGGGACGAAAATCCTCGATCCGCGCACGGCCGAACTGCTTCAGGAACGAGACCCATTGATGGTCCGCGTTCCACAGGATCACCGGCGAGAACACCGCAAAGGCGACGATGCCGCCGAGATAAGGCCAGGGCGAGAGAAACCAGCGCCGCAGCTTCGGCACGACGATCAGCCAGATCAGGATCGCAACACCGAAGAACAGCGCGGTGTATTTTGACAATAGCGCAGCACCGACGGCGACGCCGACCGCAAGCCACCAGGCGCCACGACCGGTCTCCAGCACTTTCGCGAGGAAGAACAGCACGAAGCTGGACGCCACCAGCAGCGGCGCATCGGGCGTGACGATCAGCGTGCCGACCGCCGCCATCAGCGTGACGTTGAGCAGGATCGCAGCGGTCGCCGCAACCCGCGCGCCGCCGAACAGGATCGCGGCCGCGCGGTACACGGCATAGCTCATGGGAATCGCGAGCAGGATCGAGACCAGGCGGACGCCGAGCTCGGTATCGCCGGCGATCAGCGTGCCGGCGCGGATGACATAGGCCACCATCGGCGGGTGGTCGTAATAGCCCCCCGCGAGGTTGTTCGACCACATCCAGTAATAGGCTTCGTCGAAAGTGATCGGCGTGTAGGCGGCCGCGACAAGCCGCAGGCCGACCAGCGCGAGGATCGTGAGCGCGGTGTTGCGGACGATCCGCGCGTCAGCCCCGCCCATAACGCGCTATTTCTTGCGCCAGACGAACAGTCCGGACATCGCGTAGTTCCACACCACGCCCATCAGCGCACCGGCCATGCCGGCGAGCCACCAGATCGGCTCCTGGTCGTAGACCGAGAAGGCGACGCCGACATTGGCGAACAGGCCGACGCTGCACACGATGTAGAAGGCGATCAGGCCGCGCAGGATCGCAAAGCCCTTCAGCCGCTGATCGCGATAGGTGAGGAAATTGTTGAGGATGAAGTTGCTGGTCATGGCGACCAGGGCGCCCGCGGCCTGCGCCTCCGCGAACGGCTCCTTGAAGATCTCGAGCGCGATGAACAGCGTCGTGAGATGCACGACGAGGCCGATCGAGCCGACCATCGCAAACAGCAGGAAACGCAGCGAGACCGCGTCGTTGGTCAGTTTTGCGAGCACGAGGCCGACGAAATCCAGCGCGACCATGGAATCGAGCTTGCTCTCGCCGTGCTGGCGTTCGCCAAAGGTGTAGGGAATTTCCACGGCGCGTAGGGACCCATGAGCCGACGCGACGACGTCGAGCAGGATCTTGAAGCCGTGCACGGATAACTTCGGTGCGAGCTCGCCGAAACGATCAGTGCGGATCATGAAGAAGCCGCTCATGGGATCGGCGATTTCGACCTGCAGCACCTTCCTGGCGACCTCGGTCGCAAGTTGGCTCGCTCCGGCGCGCTGCTTGTTGAAACCTTCGTTCTTGTAGCCTTCGATATAGCGGCTGCCTACGACGAGATCGGCCTGCCCGCTCTGCAGCAGCGCGAGCATTTTTGGCAGTTGCGACTCGTCGTGCTGGAGATCGGCGTCGATCACGGCCGCATAGGGCGCGCTCGAGGCTAGGATGCCTTCGATGCAGGCGCCGGACAGGCCGCGCCGGCCGATGCGGCGGATGCAGCGCACCCGGCTGTCGCGCTGGGCCAGGCTCCGCACCACGTCAAAGGTGCCGTCGGGCGAATTGTCGTCGACGAAGATGGCTTCCCAGGCAACGCCCTGCAGCGTCGCCTCCAGCCGCCGATAAAGGACGGTGACGTTGTCGCGCTCGTTGAAGGTGGGCACGACGACCGAAAGCTCGGGCGAGCGCAACGGGGCTTGCTGGCCCTGCGGCGGGCTTTCGGGGCCCGGTCTGATCGCTTCATTCATGACGGCAGCGTATATCCGCCGCGTCCTGCGATGCCAAGCTGGGGTTTCCTGGGAAAGCGACCAAAAGGGGCCCTAAAATGCCAACGACCCCGGAACAGGGGCGCGCGTACATCCGGCGCAGCCTTATCTATTCCAAGGTCGTCCCAGCGCCGGAGTTTGTGCTCAACGTCGCCGTTAGACACTAGATGGGGAGCCCAAGGGCCATCCGCAAGGGGTGGCTTCAGGCTTATTGGTTCGGAACTTCCCGGATCACCGGCCCACGCGGGGCGGGTGTGGCTGGCGCAGGGGCCATGGCTGGTGGCGCAGGCTCGGCCTTCGCGGGCTTCGCCGGCTTGCCGATCTGTCCGATGGGCCCAAAAACGATGGCAACCGCGAGCACGACCGCCGCGACGATCGCACCAAAAATGCCTCCGACCGACTCAGACGACATGCGGGGCTCGTTCCTGTTCCATGGGAGGGCAGTGATACCACGGATGAATGCGCAGCCGGAAGGGCTTGGGGCTGCGACGGTTAATCCACGAAGGGCTCAGCGCGTCGGCGGCCTGTGCTTCACATACGCCGTCACGACGTCCTTCTGCGCCGATTCGACCGCCCTGTTCGCGGTGGCGAGATGCGCGCTGGAATCGATGTTCGGGTACTGCGTGGTCAGGTAGTCGAGCAGTGTCACGCGGTAGTTCTGCCGCTCCGAGGGACAGGCGCTGGCGACCGAGCGGGAAAAATCCTGTTCCGAAAGGCCCTGGTTGCTGTCACGCGAATACTCCCGCGCCAGGCATTTCCAATAATAGTCCCTGCCCTGCATCGCCAGTTTCTGCGCGCCCGCATCGTCGTCATCGGCAATGGCGGCAGATGTCATCATGATCAGCACCGTGGCGATCAGCACCCGCATCTTGTTCTCCTTTTTTTGCGGCTCCCATCGTGCAGCTTAAACGGGACGTCGCAACTGGCCAATCACTTCTCGTTTGATTAGGATGCACTGCCTCCCCCTTCGCGCGAGATCCTCCCGTGGCCAAACCAAAAACCGCGACCGCAAAATCCGGCAACATCTATATCGGCGTCGGCGGCTGGACGTTTGAGCCCTGGCGCGGCGTGTTCTATCCCGAAAAGCTCACGCAGGCGAAGGAGCTGTCCTACGCAGCCTCAAAGCTCACCTCGATCGAGATCAACGGCACCTATTACGGCTCGCAGAAGCCGGAGAGCTTTCGCAAATGGGCAGCCGAAGTGCCCGACGGCTTCATCTTCTCGCTCAAGGGACCGCGCTTTGCCACCAACCGCCGCGTGCTCGCGGAGGCCGGCGACTCCGTGAAGCGCTTCTACGATTCCGGCGTGCTGGAGCTGCGCGATCGCCTCGGCCCCGTGCTCTGGCAATTCGCGCCGACCAAGAAATTCGACGGCGCCGACTTTGGCAAGTTCCTGGAGCTGTTGCCGCGCAAGCTCGACGGCCGCGCGCTGCGCCACGTCGTCGAGGTCCGTCACGACAGCTTTTGCACGCCCGACTTCGTGGCGCTGATCAGGGAGTTCGAGACGCCCGTCGTGTTCGCGGAGCACGGCAAATATCCGGCGATCGCGGATGTCGCCAGCGATTTCGTCTATGCGCGGCTGCAAAAGGGCAATGACGAGCTGAAGACCTGCTACCCGCCAAAGGAGCTCGATGCCTGGGGCAAGCGGTTTCAGGCCTGGGCCTCGGGCAGCGAACCCGACGACCTGCCGAAGGTCGACAAGGCCAAGCCCAAGAAAGAGCCGCGCGACGTCTTCGCCTATGTCATCCACGAGGGCAAGGTGCGCGCGCCGGCAGGCGCGATGGAGCTGATCGCGCGCGTGAAGTAGGCATAGCCGCTTCCTAATCCAGCTTGATGCCGGCGTCGCGAATGAGCCTGGTCCAGCTCGCATGCTCCGCCGCGACAAAAGCCTCCAGCCCATCCGGCCTGTCCCACACCTCGCCGCCGGTCTTCTCGAACCGTTCCGTCAGCTCCGGCAGCACCGCGCGGATGTCGGCGCGCAGTTTGGCGATCACAACGGGCGGCGTCTTCACGGGTGCGAAGATGGCGAGCCAGGAATCGACGTCGAGCCCGGTCACGCCCGCCTCCGACATCGTGGGAACGTCAGGCGCAAGCCGGCTGCGCTTCGACGACAGCACGGCAATGCCCCGCGCCTGCTCCGATTGCACATATGGCAGGCCGGCCGCGATGGAATCGAAGAACAGGTCGACGCGGCCGGCCAACAGATCAGTAAATGCCTGCGGCGAGCTCTTGTAGGGCACTTCCAGCAGCTTGATGCCGGCGGCCTTCATGAAAGCAGCCGCCACCAGCTGTTGCCCGGTGCCGACACCGGCCGTCGCAACCGTGATCGAGCCGGGCCTTTCCTTTGCCGCAGCGACGATCGCATTCACATCGGCCTGCGGCAGGTCCTTGCGGCCGACCATCACATAGCCGAAGCGATAGACCATCGCGACGGGCACAAAATCGCGCAGCGGATCGTAGGCCAGATTGGAATAGAGCGCGGAATTGAAGGCCATGTTAGAGAGCCCGCCGACCACGAGCGTGTAACCGTCCGGCGTGCTTTGCGCGGCGGCTAGCGTTCCCACCACCGTGCCCGCGCCGGGCTTGTTCTCGACAAAGAAGGATTGGCCCAAACGTTTCAACAGGGCGTCGGTCAGCGCGCGCCCAACCAGGTCGTAGCTGCCACCGGGGCCGATCGGAACGATGATTTTGACGGGACGTTCCGGATAGCTGGTCTGCGCCTGGATCGGCATCATGCCCAGCGCTAACGCGACGGCGATTGCCGTGAGTAACCGGCCTGCCCCAATCATCCTGCCCTCCGCCGCGCGGCCGGTTCGACCGGCTCTCGGCCAAACTATGCAACACGTAGCCCGTCGCAGCAACATGGCCTCCGCGGTTATGGCGAGTGCTTCGGAGATGACGTAACCTTTTCCGGAGAGCCAATCACGCGGACAACCGACATGGCGCGCAAGGCCAATCGCCTCTTCACCATCGGCTATGAGCAGACACCGCCAAACGCGGTGCTGGACGAGCTCGAACAGGCCGGCGTCAAGCTTTTGGTCGATGTTCGCGCAGTGACCTCGTCGCGGCGGCCGGGCTTTTCCAAGAAGCAGCTCGCCGCCGGCCTCGACGAGCGCGGCATCGCCTATGTGCATCTCGCAGCGCTTGGCACGCCCAAGGACGGCCGCCTCGCTGCCCGCAGCGGGCAATTCGACGTTCTGGAGAAGATCTATTCAAAGCACCTGAAAACGCCGCAGGCCCGCGAAGAGATGGACGAGCTGTCCGCACTGGTGAAGAAGGCCGGTCCCGTCTGCCTGCTCTGCTATGAGCGCGACCACACCCATTGCCATCGCCAGATGATTGCCGAGATCATCGAGGAGCGTGACGAGGTGACGGTGACGAATTTGGTGGGGCGGCAGTTTTGAAGCTGTCATTCCGGGGCGTGCGAAGCGCGAGCCCGGAATCCATTCATCCTCAAGGTCTGCGGCCCGATGGATTCCGGGCTCGACGCTCCGGTTCGCGCTTGCGCGGTCCCGTCGCGCCGCCCCGGAATGACGGGGTGGTGGGAGTGTCTACCCCTCGCCCGCGAGCCGGAACGTTCCTTCCATCATCGGCACGCACTGCCCGCCGACATGGGCGGAGAGAATGCTGCCGCCTTCCTTGCGCACGCGCGTCAGGAGGATGCTGGGACGGCCCATGTCAAAACCCTGGCCGATGGTGAGTTTCAGCTCGCCATCGCGCCTGGCATCGAGCTCGGCCAGCAGCGCGGCGGCCGCGACCGTGGCGCTGCCGGTGGCGGGATCCTCGATCAGGCCGCTCGAGCCCGGGAAGAACATCCGCGCCTGCAGATCGCAGGGTTTTTCCGCCGCGGGCACGTCGCGCGTATAGAAATAAACGGCGAACGCCCCGTCGCACGGCAATACGCGGGCGAATGCAGCAGCATCGGCCTTGGCCCGCCGCACCGCATCGCGCGTGCGCAATTCCGCGACCACGAAGGCCGTTCCGACGCCCACGACCTGCGGCGCATGGCGATCGGACGTGACGTCCTCCGCGCTCAGCGACAGGCAGGCCGCAATGTCGGCCGCAGACAGTTTTGCGGCGCGCGTCAGGGCCTGCGGCGCGGTCAGCTCGGTAGAGACGACGCGGCCCTGCTCGCGCCTGATATCGACCGGCACGAGGCCCGCCTTCTCCTCGAACAGCAGCCGCGGCTTCAGCTCCTTGGCGAGCGTGGCCATAACGTAGGCGGTGCCGACATTGGGATGGCCCGCGAAGGGCAGCTCCCTGACCGGCGTGAAGATGCGCACCTCGGCATCGTTGGTCTTGTCGCGCGGCGGCAGCACAAAGGTCGTCTCGGAATAGTTGAACTCGGTCGCGATCGACTGCATCTGCGCCGTGGTCAAGCCACCGGCATCGAGCACAACGGCGAGCGGATTGCCGCCGAAGGCGCGGTCGGTGAACACGTCGACGGTGATGTAACGCCGCTGCATCTGTCTGCCCTCTCAAAAATGTCGGCGGCACTCTACATGCCGACATTGTCAGCCGTCACGCCCCTCAATTGAGTGCATTCGGTGCAATCGTGCGCGAGGCTCTTCAGCCCAGTTGATAGACCGCGACCGGGCGCTCATAGCCGCGCACCTCGACCTCGCCGAGCTCGATAGCGTCATCGCCGTCATCGCCGAGCGCATCGCGCACCGAAGACGAGATCAGGAACTGCGAGCCAAATTCCTTGTTCAGCGCTTCCAGGCGCGAGGCGAAGTTCACGGTGTCGCCGATGACGGTATACTCCTTGCGGCGGGGCGAGCCGATATTGCCGGCGACGACCTCGCCGAAATGGATGCCGATGCCGATGCGCAGCGGCCAGCTCGATC
>NZ_PPPT01000152.1 GCF_006483445.1 Bradyrhizobium guangdongense
CGAGATTCCGGGTTCGATGCTTCGCATCGCCCCGGAATGACGGCGCTTGTAGCCGTCGCTCCTGCAAATCAATCGCGTCTACACCTGTGGATCGTCGCTTGATGTTCGCAGGCGGCCTGCTAAATCCCCGGCCATGAGCTCTGAAACCTCCAAGACCTCGGTCGCGGCGATCTCGATCTTCGCCAGCGGCGGCATGGCGATTGCCAAATTTGCGGTCGGCATCGCGATCGGCTCGCTGGCGCTGATCTCGGAGGCGCTGCACTCCTCGATCGACCTGGTCGCGACCATAATCACCTGGGCAGTGGTGCGGGTCTCCGACAAGCCGGCGGACGACGAGCACCATTACGGCCATGGCAAGCTCGAAAGCGTCTCCGCGCTCGGCGTCACCGCGCTGCTCTATGTGCTGGCCGGCGGCATTCTGGTGGAGGCCTATAGCCGGATCCGCGAGGGCACGCCGCCGCCGACCATCTCGGCGGTGCCGTTCGTCGTGCTGGTCATCGACATCGTCGTCAATCTCTGGCGCGCCCGCGCGCTGCATCGTGCCGCGCGTGCGACCAAGAGCCAGGCGCTTGCGGCCGACGCCCTGCACTTCGCCTCCGACGTGATGGGCTCGTTGGCCGTCATAGCCGGCCTCATCCTCGCTGCCCTCGGCTTCTGGTGGGGCGATGCCGCCGCCGCCGCCGCCGTGGCCGTGATGATCGCGCTACTCGGCCTGCGGATGGCGGGCTCGACCGTGCAGACGCTGGTCGACCGGGCGCCCGAGGGCGTTGCCGAGCGTGCCACCGCGGCGATCCGTGGCGTGCCCGGGGTTGTCGACGTCGAGCGGCTGCGCGCACGCATGGTCGGCTCGACCCATTTCGTCGACGCCATCGTGCAGGTGCCCCGCACCTACCCGATCGACCGCATCGAGGGCATCAAGCAGCAGTCCCAGGCCGCCGTCCACAAAGCGCTCGGCGATGCCGACCTCACCTTCACCGCCGTGCCTGTCGCGCGCAACAACGAGACCGTGCGCGACCGCATCATGGTGATCGCACGCAATTCGGGCCTCGCCGTCCACCACGTCACGGTGCACGACCTCGGCACCAAGCTGATCGTCAGCATCGACCTCGAGGTCGACGGCGCGATGCCGCTGGTCACGGCCCACGACGTCGCCAACAGTTTCGAGCGCAACATCATGGACGATTTTGGCGACGACGTGGAGGTCGACGTCCATATCGAGCCGCTGGAACCCGAACTGCCCCACGGCATCGACGCGCCGGCCGAGCGGGTCCAGACCATTGCCGCGGCGCTGACGCAGTTCGCCGCCGGCACCGACATCCACGACATCCATAATGTGCGGGTCCGCAACACCGACGCCGGCGAGATCGTCAACTTCCATTGCCGCGCCGCACCCTCGATGAGCGTGATCCGCGTGCACGAGCATGTCGACGAAATCGAGCGCGCGTTGCGCCGCGCGTTCCCGAGCGTGAAGCGCGTCATCAGTCACGCCGAGCCGCCGCGCGCGTGACGAAGAGTCACACGTTCTCGTTTCGGACTCACATCTCACGTAATTTTTCGGAACGTGGCGACGCTAAGACTCCGTTGGACAAGATTTATTTCGCATTAACGAATCGTTGACTCTCGACAGCCCGGGAAAACTGGATTCAAATCGCTGTGATTCGGAACGAGAGCTGGGGCTCTTCCGAACCGGGTAGCAGCGACGTTTTTCTGAGTCATTGGTGGGGGGCCGAAGGCATGGCGCGCGCAGACGCCGCGAACGCGTGCGTCCAATCCGATTCGATCAAAGGATTGGCGCAATCGATCGCGAAACCTGCCTACCACCGGCTCCTGGTTGCGGAGCCGGCGTTGCGCCGCGCCGTGCCCACGCTGATCATCGCCTTCCTCATCACGATCTGCCTCGGCGCGCTCGTGCAGGTCGTCGACCAGACGCGGCAGAAGCGCGCCACGATGAAGCGCGACATCTCCGCGCTCGCCGACCTGCTCGCCGAGCGCATCGACCGTCTCACCTCGATCCGCGCCGAGCGTCTCAAGACCATCGAGGCCTTGCCGACGCTGCTGCCCGACCTGGTCCCGTCCTGGGGCACGGCGAATGGTCGCCACATCGTCGTCACCTCGGCAGGCGCCGAGCGCCGCGTGCTGGCCCGCATTCCCGTCGAGACCGACATCGGCGGCAACGACCGCCTGCTCGACGCCATCACGACAGCGCAACTGCTCACGGCGCCGCCGCAGCAGGGCGGCGTCTCCGAGCTGACGCTCCCGAACGGCAACGGCGCGATGCTGACCTCGCGCACCATCAAGTCGCTGCCCGGCCAGGTCACCGTGATCCAGGAGAAGATCGAGCCGATCTGGGGCTCGGACGCCGCGCTCTCGGTGACGCTGTCGGCCACGACAGGCTTCGTCGTCCTGATCCTCGGCTTCGCCTTCCACTGGCAGTCGACCCGCGCCCGCGAGGGCGATCTGATCAACGACGCCGTGCGCGGCCGCATCGACACCGCGCTCAACCGCGGCCGCTGTGGCCTGTGGGACTGGGATCTCTCACGCGGCCGCATCTTCTGGTCGCAGTCGATGTTCTCGATGCTTGGGCTCGACGGCCGTCACGAGCTCCTGACCTTCGGCGAGGTCAACGCGCTGGTGAAGTCTGACGACATCGACCTGTTCGCGATCGCCGACCAGCTCATCTCCGGACAGATCGACCACATCGACCAGACTTTTCGCATGCAGCATGTCGACGGCCACTGGATCTGGCTGCGCGTGCGCTGCGAGCTCACGCAGGGCGCGGCCGATTCCGGCAAGCACCTGATCGGCATCGCCGTCGACATCACCGAGCAGAAGAGCCTCGCCGAAAAGACCGTCGAGGCCGACCTTCGCCTGCGCGACGCCATCGAGACCATCCCCGAAGCGTTCGTGCTGTGGGACGCCAGCGATCGCCTGGTGCTCTGCAACTCACACTTCCAGCGCCTGCACCGGCTGCCGGACACCGCCGTCATCCCCGGCACCTCCTACGAGACCGTGCTGGAGGTCGGCCGCATGCCAGAGGTGCGCACCCGCCACAACGAAACCGCCAATCCGGCGCCGGGCGCCCGCACCTTCGAGGCGCAGCTCGACGACGGCAACTGGCTGCACATCAGCGAGCGCCGCACCAAGGACGGCGGCTACGTCTCCGTCGGCACCGACATCACCCGCATCAAGGAGCACGAGCAGAAGCTCGTCGACAACGATCTGCGCCTGCGCGCCACCGTCATCGACCTCAAGCGCTCGCAGGCCGCCCTCGAGCGCCAGACCAACGAGCTCGCCGATCTTGCCGAGAAGTACCAGCGCGAGAAGACCCGCGCCGAGGAAGCCAACCAGACCAAGTCGAAGTTCCTTGCCAATATGAGCCACGAGCTGCGCACGCCGCTCAACGCCATCATCGGCTTCTCCGAGATCATGGGAAGCGGCATGTTCGGCGAGCTCGGCAGCGAAAAATACCAGGAATACTGCCAGGATATCCTCACCAGCGGCCATTACCTCCTCGAAGTCATCAACGACATCCTCGACATGTCCAAGATCGAGGCGGGCCGCATGAAGCTCGACATGGAGGAGCTCGACCTGTCGCGGACGCTCGCGGAATCCTTGCGCGTCGTCTCCGGCCGCGCCGAGGACAAGCACCTGACGCTCGATGCCGAAATCGACAACACCATCTCCGTCGTCGCCGACCGCCGCGCCACCAAGCAGATCATCGTCAATCTGCTCTCCAACGCCGTGAAGTTCACGCCCGATGGCGGCCGCATCGTGGTGCGCAGCCGGCAGCTCGAGGACCGGATCGTGCTGATGATCGCCGACACCGGCATCGGCATTGCGCCGCATTCGCTGACGCGGCTCGGCCGCCCGTTCGAGCAGGTCGAGAGCCAGCTCACCAAGACCTATCACGGCTCCGGCCTTGGGCTTGCGATCGCCCGCTCGCTGGCACAGCTCCATGGCGGCTCGATGCGGCTGCGCTCGAAGATCGACGTCGGCACCGTTGTCCGTGTGACGCTGCCGCGCGATGCCAACAAGGCACTGCCGAAGATATCTGCAGCCGCGTAAGAACTCTTCAGGATTGCAGCGTCGGAGCGACTTCGCGCGCGATGTTGACCAGCGCGGCGATCAGCGGCGTCATCGGATCGCGCTGCGGGATCACGAGACCGATGCTGTAGTTGACGGCGGGATCGACGATCGGGATCGAACGCACGGTGTCCGAAAGGCCCAAGGTCTCCGCCAGCTTCGCCGGCATCACGCTCGCCCAGCGCCCGGTCTTGACGTGCGTGAACAGAACCAGCAGCGAGTTCGACGTCAGCGTCGGCGTCGCCTCCGCGCCGACCGAGCGCAGCGCGCGATCGATGATGCGCCGGTTCTGCATGTCGGGTGTCAGCAGGCACAGCGGCACCTGCCCCACTTCCTTCCACGTCACCGTCTCGCGATCGCCGAACATCGCATCCGGCGCGGTCAGCAGGCGATAGCTCTCATTGTAGAGCGGGATGGTGCGCACCTTGCCGATCGGCTCGTTCTCGATGTAGGTCAGTCCCGCATCGACCTCGAGATTTTCGAGCAGCCCCAGCACCTCCGAGGAGGTCGTGGACTGGATGCGGAAGCGCACGTCGGGATGTTTGGCGCGGAACGGCGTCGTCAGCGACGCCACCATGCCGAGCACGGTCGGGATCGCCGCGATCCGGATCTCGCCGGACAGCTTGTGCCTGAGGCCGTTGATCTCATCGCGCATGGCGCGGCTGTCGCCGACGATGCGGCGCGCCCAGTCGAGCGCACGCTCGCCCTCCGGCGTAAAGCCCTGGAAGCGCGAGCCGCGCTGAACCAGCATCACGCCGAGAATCTCCTCGAGCTGCTTCAGCCCGGTCGACATGGTCGGCTGGGTAACGCCGCAGGCCTCCGCCGCGCGTCCAAAATGCCGCTCCTTCGCGAGTGCCAGCAACAGTTCAAGCTTGTCGATCAAGCGGCAGTCCCCTCGCATAGTCTCATGCCGTGCAGGCTATCACGGCCTGCACCTGCCAACAGAGGGAAACCGCAGGAGATCATTGCATTTTCTTATCGTCCGATTGCGGATTCCGATGAATCGGGTGCGCCATCGCAGTGGTCTGAGCTAGCCCACGATCGCCTTGAAGACGCGCCGGACCTCGGTCTGGGTTTCGCGCACGCGGGCGACCAGCGCGGAAAAGTCGGGCGTGTCGCCGGCGCGCACCATCACGCGCTGCAGATCGACGCCCGCGGTCTCCGGGTTGAACTTGCCGATGACGCAGAGACGCAGGATTTGCGTCAGATCGTGGTAAAGCCGTGCAGCGGAGCGCAAAATCTCGGCTTCTGATGCATCGAGCACGCCGAGTCTTGCTGCGTTCTCCAGCACCTGGAGGGTGGAGACGCTGAGGATCTCCGGCTTGTCGGCGGCATGGACGAGCTGCAGGTACTGCGCGATGAAGTCGATGTCGACGAGGCCGCCGGCCGCGAGCTTCAGGTCCCAGATGTCGTCCTCCCCCTTCTCCAGCGCGATCGCCCGCCGCATCTCGGCGACGTCGTTGGCGATGGTGGCGCGATCGCGGCGGCGCGTCAGCACCTGGCGGATGACTGTTTCGATCCGGTCGCGGAACGCTGGCGATGCCGAGACGACGCGCGCGCGCGTCAGCGCCATGTGCTCCCAGGTCCAGGCCTCGTTGTCCTGGTAGTCGGCAAAGGATGAAATATGCGAGGCGACGGGACCGGCCCGGCCGGAGGGACGCAGCCGCATGTCGATCTCGTAAAGCACGCCGTAATTGGTCCGCGTCGTGAAGGCGCTGATCAAACGTTGCGTGAAACGTGCAAAATAATGTGCGCCCTGCAGCGACCGCTCGCCGTCGGAGTCGGGTTCGTCGCCGTCGAAATCATAGAGCAGGATCAGGTCGAGGTCGGAGGATGCCGTCATCTCGCGGCTGCCGAGCCGGCCCATGGCGATGATGGCGGTCTCCTGGCCCTTAATCCGGCCGTGCTGGGCGGCGAAGCGATCGGCGACCAGCCCATGCACGGTGTGGACGATGCCCTCGGCAACATCGGCGAAAGCCGTCGCTGCCTGCTGCGCCGAGACGGTGCCGGAGAGAATGCGTGTGCCGATCAGGAACAGGCTCTCCTGCCCGAACAGGCGGAGACGATCGAGGAACTCTTCGTAGGAATCCGCGTCGCGCACCGTGGCGGCGAGCCGCGCCGACAATTCCTGCCGGTCCGGCATCGCGCCGAAGAAGCGCGGGTCGATCAACCCGTCCATGAGCTGCGGCTGTCGCGCCAGCATCTCGCCGAGCCGAGGCGCTGCGCCGAGCACCAGCGCCACCAGCGCGACGAGGTCGCGGTTCTGGCTCAACAGCGTGATCAGGCGGCCGCCGCGCTGCAGGGCCTGCAAGAACCCGTCGAAGGCGACGACGGCGCGATCCGGCTCCTCGGCATGCGCGAGGCCGTCGATCAGCGCGGGCACGAACTCGACGAAGGCCATGCGCGTGGCTTCATTGCGGAACACGCGGTAGTCGGCCGTGATCCAGTCGTGCACGGTCTGGGCTGCCGCGGCCGGCTTCTTGAAACCGAGCGTGGCGAGATGCTGGAGCAGGCGCTGGTCGTCGGGGCCGGCGCCATAGTCGATCGACGGCAGGCTCGCCGTCCCGGTCGGGTCGCCCTCGAAGAGCTTTTCGTAATGGCCCTGCACGATCTCGAGCTGGCGCAGCAGGTCGCGGGCAAAGGCTTCGCGGCTTTCATAGCCGAAGAACCAGGCGAGACGCTCCACCGCCTCCTTGTCGTCAGGCAGCGTGTGGGTCTGCTCGTCGGCGATCATCTGCAGGCGATGCTCGACGCGGCGCAGGAATTCATAGGCGGTCGAGAGTTCGTCGCGCGCCTGAAAAGTGATCCAGTTGCTGTTGGCGAGCACATCGAGGGCAGCGAGCGTGGGACGCACGCGCAACTCGGGATGACGGCCACCGGCGATCAACTGCTGGGTCTGGGCAAAGAACTCGATCTCGCGGATGCCGCCGCGTCCAACCTTGACGTTATGGCCTTCGACGGAGACGTCAGTCTGACCGCGATAGGTCTGCATCTGCCGCTTCATGTCATGGACATCGGCAAGCGCGGCAAAATCCAGATGCTTGCGCCAGACGAAGGGCGAGATTTCGGCGAGCAGCGCGTCACCCGCCCGGAGATCGCCGGCGCAGGCGCGCGCCTTGATCATGGCGGCGCGCTCCCAGGTGCGCCCTTCCCGCTCGTAGTAATGCAGCGCCGCGTCGCGCGAGATCGCGACCTGCGTCGAGGACGGGTCGGGCCGCAGCCGCAGATCGACGCGGAAGACGTAGCCGTCATAGGTGCGCTGCTGCAGCAGGCGCGACATGCCCTGCGTAACCCGGACGAAGAACGGCTGCGGCTCGATATCGGGAGCCAGCGTCGTCATGTCAGGATCGAAGAACACGATCAGGTCGATGTCGCTGGAATAGTTCAGCTCGCCCGCCCCCATCTTGCCCATCGCGAGCACGATCAGGCCGGAGCCCTCTTCCGGCGAATCGGGATTGGGCGGCGAGATGCGGCCGCGCGCGGCCTCCTGTCGCAGCAGATATTGCAGGGCCGTCTGCACCGAGGACACGGCGAGATCGGTCAGCGCCGCCGTCACCCGCATCACCGGCCAGACGCCGCCGATGTCGCACAGCGCGATCAGGAGGGCGGCTTCCGCTTTCATGCGGCGAAGCAGCCGGATCACGTCCGCTTCATCGGAGGCAGCGAGAACCACGAGCCGCGTGTTTTCGATCAGATCGGCGAGATGCGCATCGGGATCGCTGTGGAGCAGGCGGATGAGCCGCGCCGCATCGGCACGGACCAGGTCAAAGAGATAGGGCGAGAAATCCGCAATCCCCGCCAGGATGTCGCGCGCGAACGGATGCGCCAATTGCGCCGCGATGGCGGACGCAGCTTGCGGATCGAGCTCGGTGAGCCAGTCGCGAAGACGTTGGTCGGCAGTGGTGGAAGCGGCAACATGAGGCGCTTCCGCAAAGCGAGCGGCAAGAGCGACACCATGCTTGTCCGCGTTTCCCGGCGCGGAGAGAGTCATGCCACCTTCTGTGGCACATCCTGCGTTGGGGGAGCAACCCTGTCGCTGACGCCAGCGCGCGCCGGCAACACCAGCGTGGCGACGAGGCCGGGATGGGCGTCGCCAAGCTTCAATTCACCGCCATGCAAGGTGGCAACGGCGGATGCGAGGCTGAGGCCCAGACCGGAGCCGGGTAGTGTCCGGCTCGCCTCCAGCCGCACGAATCGCTCCACCGCGTGCTTGCGATCGCCTTCGGGAATGCCGGGACCGCGATCGGTGACGCTGAGCAGGACTTGATCCCCCTCGCGCCGTGCCTCGATCAGGATCTGGCGGCTGTCCATGCTGACCACGGTTCCCGCGGCCTGCGTGACAGGCTTGCCGTATTTGATGGCATTTTCGACCAGATTGGCGAGCGCCTGACTGATCAGCTCGCGATTGGCGTGGACGGGCGTCGGCTCCGTCTTCACCTTGAGCGTCATGCCGTCCTCTTCGGCGAGCGGCTCGTAGAGCTCGTGGATGCCGTTGGCGACATCGGCGGCGTCAAAATCGTCCATGTTGCCACGCGCCTGTCCGGACTCAGCGCGGGCGATCATCAGCAGGGCATTGAAGGTGCGGATCAGCCCGTCGGATTCTTCGATGGTGCGTTCCAGCGCGGCGCGATATTCGCCTTCGCTGCCGGATTTCGCCAATGCCTCCTCGGCGCGGTTGCGCAACCGCGTCAGCGGCGTCTTGAGGTCGTGGGCGATATTGTCCGAGACCTCCTTCAGGCCGGCCATCAGCGCCTCGATGCGCTCCAGCATGGCGTTGAGGTTTTCGGCGAGGCGATCCAGCTCGTCGCCACTGCGCCCGACCGGCAGCCGCTCAGAGAGATCGCCGGACATGATGCGCTGGGTAGTACCGGTCATCGCATCGATGCGCCGGAGCACCCGGCGCGCGACGAAGATGCCGCCGCCGAGACCGAGCACCACGACGATGAGGATCGACCATTGCGCGGCCTTGGCCACGATGCCGAACAGGCGGCGCCGCTCGTCGAGATCCCGGCCGATCAGCAGGCGAAAACCGTTCGGCAGCTCGCTGACGTAAACCAGCGCGCGATGATCGCGGCTGTCGGTCTCCTCCATGCGCCGGTAGGCGGTTTCGACCCAGCCGCGCGTCGCCATCACGCCGGGCGCGAGCGAGCCGACATTGCCCGCAATGGCCTGCCCGGACGGATTGGTCACGAGATAGAGGTTGGCGTTCGGCCGCAGCGAGCGGTATTCGATCGCGCGCGCGAGGCCGTACAGGCCACGGAGAACGTAGATTTCGTTGATCTCGGCGGTCTCGACGTTGACCGTCTGCGTGATCTCTTCGTTGATCAGCCGGCGCGTGTTCCAGGCGAAATAGGCGAGCAGCGACGCCGCGAACAACGCAAACAGCAGCAGATAGGCCAGCGTCAGCCGGAACGCCGTGGTGCGGATGAGTTTACCGAATGCCGTCACGGATCATGTATCCGGCGCCGCGGATCGTGTGCAGCAGCGGCCGCTCAAAGCCCTTGTCGATCTTTGAGCGCAGCCGCGAGATGTGCACGTCGATCACGTTGGTCTG
This sequence comes from Bradyrhizobium guangdongense, assembly GCF_006483445.1. Taxonomy (GTDB): domain Bacteria; phylum Pseudomonadota; class Alphaproteobacteria; order Rhizobiales; family Xanthobacteraceae; genus Bradyrhizobium; species Bradyrhizobium guangdongense_A. Next base: position 9,638 of record NZ_PPPT01000152.1, read on the forward strand.
GGGATCGAAATGGTAGTCCCAGACGTTCTCGAGCAGCATGGTGCGCGTCACCACCTGTCCCGCATGCTTCATGAGATATTCGAGCAGGCGGAACTCGCGCGGCTGCAGGGTCAGCTCGTCCTTGCCGCGGGCGACGCGATGCGACAGGCGATCGAGCTCGAGATCGCCGACCTTGTAGACGGTGTCCTCGGCCGGTCCGCCGCGGCGGCGCGACAGCACCTCGACGCGCGCCAAAAGCTCGGCGAAGGAATACGGCTTCGGCAGATAGTCGTCGCCGCCGGCGCGCAGGCCCTTGATGCGGTCGTCGACCTGGCCGAGCGCGGAGAGGATCAGCACCGGCGTGGTGTCGCCCTTGTCGCGCAGAGCACCGATCAGCGACAGGCCGTCGCGCTTGGGCAGCATGCGGTCCACCACCAGCACGTCGTAATCGCCGCTCTCGGCCATGGCGAGGCCTTCCTCGCCGTCGGCGGCGTGGTCGGCAATGTGTCCGACTTCGCGAAACGCCTTCACGAGGTAATCGGCGGATTCACGGTCGTCTTCGATGATGAGCAGGCGCATCGTGCGATCGGCGGCGGTCAAGGAGGTCAACCCTTCTGTCAACATGGCGCGGGCATCTCACGCTTGCAAGCCGAGCCGGACGGACTCGGCCGGGGAAAAAAGCGGGCGGTGAAGCTGGGGGACCTCACCGCCCTTAGGCCCTTCCGACGGAGGGGGGCGTATTCCACCGGAAGGTCAGCCGAAGGAGCGGGCGTTGGCTCGCTCCCCGGAAGGAGGCCGGCGGCGGGGGCGACTGATGCCGGCCGGCTTCCTTCAACTCGTCAATGTCTTGCCGTCAGCCTTTGGCAAGGGGGATGGCAACGAAGCGCGACTGTCCGCCGCTCTTCACGCGCATCAAAACGCTGTTCTTGTTGTCGGTGCGCGCCGCGTTGATCGCGTCACGCACGTCACCGGCCGTCGTCACGCTCTTGCCGGCGACCTCGAGAATCACGTCGCCTTCCTTGAAGCCGCGTTCGGCCGCAGCGCTCTTCGGATCGACCTGGGTGACCACGACGCCGTCCTTGCCGGCGCCGGCCACGCTGTTGGCCGGAGCAACCGTCATGCCGAGCTTCGGCACGTCGGTGCCCTTGTCCGGAGCCTTCTTGCTATCATCGGTGTCGGCCTTGGCCTCGACCGTGTTCGGCAACTGGCCGAGCGTCAGGTTCACGACCTTGTCCTGGCCCTTGTGCAGCACATTGAGCTTCACGGACGCCCCGGGAGGCATACCGCCGATGGTCCGAGCGAGCTCGCGCGCATCCTTCACGGTCTCGCCGTTCACCGAGGTGATGACGTCGCCGGATTCGATGCCGGCCTTGGCGGCCGGACCGTTGGCCTGCGGCTCCGCAACCAGCGCGCCTTCGGCCTTCTTCATGCCGAGGCTGTCGGCGATGTCAGGCGTCACGGGCTGGATCTGCACACCGATCCAGCCGCGGCTCACCGAGCCCTTGTCCTTGAGCGCGGCAACGACGGTCTTCACCGTCGAGGCGGGAATCGAGAACGCGATGCCGACGCTGCCGCCTGATGGCGAGTAGATCGCGGTGTTCACGCCCATCACGTCGCCGTCGATGTTGAAGGCCGGACCGCCGGAATTGCCCTTGTTCACGGGCGCGTCGATCTGGATGAAATCGTCATACGGGCCGTTGCCGATGTCGCGGCCGACGGCCGAGACGATGCCGGCGGTCACCGTGCCGCCGAGGCCGAAGGGATTGCCGACCGCGAGCACCCAGTCGCCGATGCGCGGCTTGCCGTCGGCAAGCTTTGCAAACGGGAAGTTCGAGCCGCCCTCGACCTTGATCAAGGCGAGGTCGGTGCGCTGGTCGGTGCCGATCACCTTGGCGGTGTAGGTCTTGCCATCGTCGGTTACGACCTCGACCTTGTCGGCGCCGTCGACCACGTGGTTGTTGGTCACGGCAAAGCCGTCAGCGGAGATGAAGAAGCCCGAGCCCTGGCCGGTGACGGCGCGCCCGCCGCCGCGCGGACCACCGCGCAGGCCGGGAACGCCATCCGGACCGCCGAAGCGGCGAAAAAAGCGCTCCATCGGGGAGCCCGGCTGGAACGGCGAGTCGTCATTGTTGTCGTCGTTGCTGGCGGAGGCCTTTTCCTTGATGTTGACCTTCACCGACATCACCGACGGCTTCACACGCTCGACCACGTCGGCGAAGCCGACGGGACGTTCGACCTTGCGAACCTCGGTGTTGACCTGCGCATGCGCCGGGCTGGTGAACAGGTCCGACGGCGAGGTCGGGCTGAAGCCATAGGCGGCAAGGCCGAGCCCGGCCGCGACCGAAGCCATCAGCGCAAACTTGCGCGCAGAGAACAGCGACCGGCGGGGCTGCCGGTAAGACGGGAGGTTCGAGAGATCGGAACGGTCGGTCATGCAGAGGTCTCCAGGGCCATGAATTCCTTTTGGTGCGGATTGCCAGCACCTTACGGACCCAAACATGGGGTCTTGCGCCTTACCGTGCGCTGGCGGCGGAGTTAAACTTTTGTAATGAAGGGCAATGCCGGATGCGGCAGTTTGGCGCAGACAAAAGTCGTGGTGTAACAGGAACTTAAGCGGGCTGAGCGGAAAGCGCTCTGCCCGGGTTTAGCTGGCCCTGACGCTGGCGATGAATTCGCCGACTTCGCGCTTCAGGACTTCGGCCTGCTGCGACAGGTCGACGGCCGAATCACGCGCCTCCGCCGCCATCCGTCCGGTCTGGGACGAACTCGCGGTGATCTGGCCGATGTGATTGGAGACATCGAGCGTGCCGCGCGCGGCGGTCTGGGCGCTGGAGGTGATCTCCTGGGTCGCATTGCGCTGCTGCGTCGTATCGACCTCGATGCCGGACATGATCGAGGAGATCTCCGACAGCGTCTTCGAGATGGCGTCGATCGCGCCGCGCGTCTCGGCGGTGATGCCCTGGATGCTCGCGACGTGCGAGGTGATCTCCTCCGTCGCCTTGCTGGTCTGATGCGCGAGGCTCTTCACCTCGGAGGCCACCACCGCAAAACCCTTGCCGGCCTCGCCTGCCCGCGCCGCCTCGATGGTGGCGTTGAGCGCGAGCAGATTGGTCTGCGAGGCGATGGCCTGCACCAGCTGCACGACCTCGCCGATCTTGTCGGCGGCATCGGACAGCGTGTGGATGGTGTCGCGGCTCTTCTCGGCCTGCGCGGCCGCACCCTCGGCGCGCTGGGTCGCATCGGTGACGCGGCGACTGATGGTGCCGATGGAGTTCGTCATCTCCCCGGTCGTAACAGCCACCGTCTGCACGCTGGTCGAGGCCTGGCTCGCGGCGCTCGCCACCGCATTGGCCTTGCTGCTGGTTTCGTTGGCGACATCCGACAACGTCTCGGCGTTGCTCTTCAGATGCACCGCCGACGAAGCCACGCTGTCGACGACTCCTGCGACGAGCTCGTTGAATCCCTTGATCCGGGCATCGAGGAATTTTGATCGCTCGGCCTGGTGCTGCGCCTCCTGCAATTGCTGCTCGGTCAGCCGGCGCCGCTCGACGCCGTTGGTCTTGAACACTTCGAGCGCGCCGGCGAGCAGCCCGATCTCGTTGGTACCGCCGAGGCCCGGGATCGGCGTCTCGAACTTCTGGTCGGCGACCTCGCGCATCGCATGCACGATCGCTTCGAGCGGACGCAAGATGCCGTTGCGAACGGCAAACCAGGTCGTAAGGCAGATCGCGAAAGCGACGATGGCGATCACGCCGCACGCGATCAGGAAGTAGGAAAACGCCGCCTGGGCCTGCTGATAGATCAGCATCGCATGATCGCGCGCCGGACCGCTGAGCGCGGCGAAGTCGGCCGACAGGCCGGTGATCTGGTTGTTGAGATAGAGCACGGCGACAAACCCGGTGCCGCCTCCGATGCCAAGCAGGAACAATAGAGCCGCGACGACGGCTCCGACCAGGAAGCGGATCGTCAGTTTGCTGTCGGAGAACATCGGGATGACTCGTCTGGAAGGAAGCGCGGCAAGACACTTCCAGACAATGGTCAAAATAGCATGAAGCGAATGTGCGTCGCGCTGCCCTGCGTATCTCTACGCGGCTACGGGCTCGATTTGGCGTCGTCGGACATCAGCGCGGCGAGTCTTGCCTCTTCGTCTGGCGTGAGCGGCGGCGCTGGTACGTCTGCACCGCCCTGCGAGCGACGCCGGATCTGAAACCACAGCGCGATACCGCCGAGCGCGAGCACGACCGGCGTGAGCAGCCACAGCAACAGGGTCTGGCGTTCGAAGCGCGGCTTCAAGAGCACGAACTCGCCGTAACGGGCGACGAGAAATTCGATCACTTGCGAATTGCTGTCACCGGCGCCGATCCGCTCGCGCACCAGGAGCCGCAGATCGCGCGCCAGCGGCGCCTCGGAATCGTCGATCGACTGGTTCTGGCAGACCATGCAGCGCAGTTCGCGCGACAGCTCGCGGGCGCGCGCTTCCTTGGCAGGATCGGACATGATCTCGTCGGGCTGCACGGCGTGCACGGCCGGCAGACCGAGCAGCACCAGCGCGACGATGGCCGCCATCATCCGACGCATCAGATCACTCCGCCGGCTGGAGGCGCTGCTGCGCCCGCGCCGGCTTTGGCGCGCCGACGCGCAGGCGCCGGTCCGACAGCGACAGCACGCCGCCGAGCGCCATCAGCACCGGGCCCCACCAGATCAGGAGCACCAGCGGCTTGTGATAGATGCGCACGGCGATGGCGCCCTCAGCCGTGACGTCGCCGAGCGAGACATAGAGCTGGCTGGCTCCGCTGGTCAGGAGTGCGGCTTCCGTGGTCGACGATCCCCGCGTGGTAAAGCTGCGCTTCGACGGGGTCATGACACTGACCTTGTCGCCATCGCGGCTGACAGCGAATTCCGCGATCATCTCGCGAAAGTTCGGCCCCTGGCGCTGAAACAGGCCGTCGAGCTTCAATTCGTAGCCGGCGACTTTTGCGACGTCGTCGGGCTTCATGGTGCCGATATATTCGCTGTTCCAGGTGGTCTCGCAGACGATGCCGATCAGCGCGACGCCAAGGCCGGCATGTGCCAGCGATGTACCCCAGGCCGAACGCGGCAAGCCCCGCGCACGCCGCATTGCCGTCCCGAACGGGACACGGAACAGCCCGGCGCGCTCGACGAGATCGCTCACCGAGCCCAGGATGACGAAGACCGCCAGCGCAATCGCGGGCGCCGCCAGCGCGCTGCCGCCGCGCGTCCAGGCCCACACCAGAGCGAGCACGAGCAACGCGCCGATGCCGGCCGCGATCAGCCGCTGCGCCGCGCCCAGGATATCGCCGCGCTTCCAGGCCAGCAGCGGCCCAAAGGGCACGGCGATCAGGAGCGGCACGAATAGCGGTCCGAAGGTCAGGTTGAAGAACGGCGCGCCGACAGAGATCTTTTCGCCGGTCAGCACTTCCAGCGCGAGCGGATAGAGCGTTCCGACCAGCACGGTCGCGCAGGCCGTGGTGAGGAAGAGGTTGTTCAGCACCAGCGCGCCCTCGCGCGAGATCGGCGCGAACAATCCGCCCTGCTTCAGCGAGGAGGCGCGCGCGGCATAGAGACTGAGACTGCCGCCGATGAAGACGCAGAGAATGAGCAGAATGAACACGCCGCGGGTGGGATCGCTTGCAAAGGCATGCACGGAGGTGAGCACGCCGGAGCGCACCAGGAAGGTGCCGAGCAGCGACAGCGAGAAGGTCAGGATCGACAGCAAAATCGTCCAGACCTTGAGCGCGTTGCGCTTCTCCATCACCAACGCCGAATGCAAGAGCGCGGTGCCGGCAAGCCAGGGCATCAGCGAGGCGTTCTCGACCGGATCCCAGAACCACCAGCCGCCCCAGCCGAGTTCGTAATAGGCCCAGTAGGAGCCCATCGCGATGCCGAGGGTGAGGAAGATCCAGGCCATCAACGTCCACGGCCGCACCCAGCGCGCCCAGGCCGCATCGATGCGGCCTTCCATCAGCGCGGCAATCGCAAACGAGAACGAGATCGAGAAACCGACATAGCCGAGATAGAGCATCGGTGGGTGTACGGCGAGGCCGATGTCCTGCAGCACCGGATTGAGATCGCGTCCCTCAAGCGGCGGATTGGCGATGCGCAGGAACGGGTTCGAGGTCACCAGGATGAAGAGATAGAAGGCGCTGGCGACCCAGGCCTGCACGGCCAGCACATGCGCGCGTAGCGACAGCGGCAGATTGTTGCCGAAGAGCGCGACGAGGCCGCCGAACAGCGCCAGGATCGACACCCACAGCAGCATCGAGCCTTCATGGTTCCCCCACACGCCGGTGATCTTGTAGATCAAGGGCTTCATGGAATGCGAATTCTCGTAGACGTTGGCGACCGAGAAATCGGACGCAACGTGCAACGTCACGAGCGCGGTGAAGGACGCGCCGACGAACAGGAGCTGCGCGAGCGCGGTCGAGCGCGCGACGTTCATCAGCGCGGCGTCGTTCAGCCGCGCGCCAATCAGGGGAACGATCGACTGGATCAGCGCCAGCGCGAGCGCCAGCACCAGCGCGTAATGGCCGGACTCCGCGATCACCGCACGGCTCCCTTCGGTTCGCCCTGCGCGGTCACTCCGGGCTTTGCGCCGTAATCGTCCTTCCAATGGCCCTGCTTCTTGAGGGCGTCGGCGACTTCCTTGGGCATGTAGGTCTCGTCGTGCTTGGCGAGCACTGTGTCGGCCTTGAACACGCCATTGGCATCAAGCGCGCCTTCGGCGACGACGCCCTGCCCTTCGCGGAACAGGTCGGGCAAGATGCCCTTGTAGGCCACGGGGAGCTTTGCGTTGCCGTCGGCGACCTCGAAGGTGATAGCGAGATTGTCGCCGCGCTGGAGCGAGCCGGGCTGCACCAGGCCGCCGAGACGAAACCGCTTGCCGGGCTCGACGTGCTTCTCGGCGACCATGGTCGGCGTCGAGAAGAACACGATGGAGTCGCGGAGCGCGTTCAGCACCAGGGCTGCCGCAAGCGCGAGCACGGCGAGTGAGCCTCCGATGATGGTCATACGTCGCTGCTTGCGCGTCATGGCAAATGTCTTCCCGAGCTAAATCGTCCTGGGATCGTCATCCATCGAGCCCCATAGTCTTCAGGCCCTCGTTGAGCTGACGCAACCGATCGGCGTCGTTGGCAACGGCCTGGCGCGCATCCGTCAGCGCCGCCTTCGCCTTGTCGCGCTCGCCCATCACGAGATAGGCGCGCACCAGACGCAGCCAGCCCTCGACGTCGTCGCCATTCTGCTTCAGCCGCGTGGCGAGACGCTCGACCATGCCGCGCACCATCGCGCTGCGGTCGCCCTCGTTCATGTCCTTGGCCGCAGCCAGCGTCTCATCCGAGAGCGCGGGCGCCACGGTGCCGCCACCGACCCGCGTCAGCGAGGTCTGCACCAGCGGACGCCACGGCGCATCGGCCGGCGCCTTTGCGAGCAGCGCGCGCCAGATCTTTGCCGCATCGTCCTTGCGGCCGTCCTGCTCGGCGGCGAGGCCGAGGAAGTAATTTGCCTTCGGCTCGTCGGCGTTGAGCGCGACGGCGCGCTCGAACTCGCTCTTGGCTTCGGCCGTCACGACGCCACCTGCCGCTGCCGACAAGGCCTCGCCGAGATCGGAATGGCGCTCGGCGTTCTCGCCGCCATAGGTCAGCACGTTGCGATAGGCGCGCACGGCGTCGTCATAGCGACCGAGCCGCTCCAGCACCGGCGCCAGCACGTTCCAGCCGCGGCCGTCGGTCGGGTTCTTCTCCAGATGCTGCTCGACCTGCGTCACCAGGTTTTCGAGCGACTGCGCCATGTTGGGCGCGCGGCTACGCTCGGCGAGCGGAAAGTCGTGCAACTGCGGCGAGCCCAGCCGCCCGTAGACGCCGATGGCGACGAGCGGCAATCCGACCAGCGCCAGCACGGCCGCGACTCGCCGCCATTTCACATTGGACTGGCCGGCGGAGGCCTGTTCCACGCCGGCGGCGGCCAACAGCCGGCGGCCGATCTCGATCCGCGCCGCCTCGGCTTCGGGGCCGGCGATCAGGCCCGCGGCAAGGTCCCGCTCGACCTCGGCGAGCTGGTCCTTGTAGACCACAGTCTCGCTGCCCTGACCTTCAAGGCTTTGGTTCGCCGCGCGGTTGCCGCGGCCGAGCGGCCAGAGCACGGCGAAAATCGCCGCGACCGTCATCAGCGCGAACACGAACCAAAGCGTCATCAGGCAGGTTTCCGGCAAAGCGCGCGACGCGCGCCGATACCGTCGCTTTACACCACGCCTCGGCGGGGCGCCAATTGACAATTGTCAATTGGGCGCGACCGCGATCGGGGGTCGAAACGGTGCTGAACCAACGGCTTAGGCGACCTCGAACTCGACGCTGCGGGCAGCGTCCTCGCCGTGTCCGTCGAGCGCCCTCAGGAAATAGGTTCCGGGCCTGACCGTCTCGGGCAGATGGATTCGCAGCGCGCCGACGGGAACGGGCGAAGCGATTGTCGCGACCGGCTCGACGAGCTGCCGGCCGCTGGCCTTCTCGACCAGCACGACCTTGGCCCTCACCATCAACCTGCGATAGGTCGCCGAGATCACGCGGTTCTCAATTTCCACGAAGCTGATGACGGGTTTCATGCGCCCACAAAAACAGTTGTCCCGGCTGTTGCGCGGACCGTACGGTTCGCAACGGACAACGTCAACCGTAAATTGTAGGCAGAAAAATTTCGCGCAGAATTAGCCGGCGCGCGAGGATTTGCGCTCGCCGGTCAGCGCATTCTCGGCCGCCCGGGTCATCAGCGAGGCGTAGTCGTCGCCGAACAGCACCTCGCAGAAGCGGATCGCGGCCTGCATCTGCTGCTGCCGGTAGCCGCGGGCCTTGAGGTCGGCGGCGCGCAGCGACTGCACCAGCGATTCCGTGGAGCGCTCGACATACTGCTGCAGGTCGGAATAGGTGCGCAGCGTCACCTCGTTGATCGCGAGCTCGCTCGCATAGTTGCGGCAGGTCGCGACGAAGTCGATCAGCGCGACGGTCTCCTCGACCTCGGTCATGTCGATCCGCGCCCCCGGCGGGATGTCCTTCTCGGCGCGCTGGCGCAGGATGCGGCGCACGCGGCCGGGAACGCTGTCGATCTCGGATTGCAGCGCGTTGGAAATGTCGGCGCGGATCGAGGTGAGCTGCTTGCCCCAGGCGGAATCATTGCGCAGATCGAGCTCGGTACGCAGGCCACGCACGCCGTCATGCAGCGCCTTCAAATTCTCGCCGACATTGTCGAAGCGGCCGCGCTTGATGTCGAAGCGCAAACTCGCAGCCAGGCAGGACAGATCGTGCAGCGCGATGGTGACGGCCACGCCGAACGGCGTCGCGGCGACGCGGATCTCGTCGTCGGAGGCGGCCATCTTGATGGCGAGGCGGATGATCTGCCACGGCGCCGTCATGCGCGCGATCACCATGGTCAGCGCAAAGGGCAGCATCTGCGGCGTCTGCAGCGCGGGCACGTTGAGCGAGGCCGTCACGGAAGCGATCTGGGAATCACCGAACGCGCGCAGGAAACGCGGCAGGCGGCCGCTGAGCGTATCGACGGCTTCGCGAAGCTGCAGCACGGCGCCGATCGAATAGAGATCCTCGATCACGTTGGGTGGGCCGACGCGGGCAAGCGCGCGCGATTTGTCGCCGCCGCCGGGGCCGGTCAGTTGATAGATCGCGTCGGCTGCGACGCCCTGCATCTTGCGGGCAAGCGCCTCGGCCTGGCTGTCATCGGCACGGGCAAGCGCGGTCTCGAACTCGCGCACCTGCTCGGCTGCGCCGTCACGGCCCAGCCACTGCCAGATCGGATGCAGAGAGGAGCGGCGGATCTGGCCGACACGGATCGGAATCCCGGCATCGACAAGGAAAGGCTCGAGGGGCTGGAACAGCACGCGCGCGGGGTCGGAGCTGCGCGTCGGCGTTTCCTCGTCCGGCTCGGCGGCGCGGACAATCCTGCGCAACTGGTCGAGGACGAGGGTCGCCACCGCCGTGTCCTGGCCGCGTTCGAGCGCGCGCTCGAACTCCCGCATCAGCAGCGCCTGCGCCTGCGGCGGGAGCTGCGCGAGATAGTCTCTCAGCCGCTCGATCGATGTCTGGCTCATGAGCCCGGTATGCACGGTGGTCAGGCGGACGGGAGGGTTTCGTCCGCGCGCGATCATAGGGGCTGCCGCGTTAAGAAGCCCTTTAGGAAGTTGGGTCGGAACGCGCCGTTTTCACCCGAAAAGCTCCGGATGAGATGTAGAAAACCTTCGTGGGAACAACGACTAAACGGCAGGAAGCGCGAGTTCCGCCCGCAGGCCCCCGATGGGCGCGTGGCCGAGCGTCAGGCTGCCGCCATAGAGCGAGGCAAGGTCGGTCACGATGGACAGGCCCAGTCCGGACCCCGGCTTGGACTCGTCGAGCCGCTGGCCGCGGCGCGCCACCTGCGCCCGCTCCGCTTCCGACAGGCCCCGTCCGTCGTCATCGACGACGATCCGCATCCGGTGCCCCGCCCCCGGCTGGGCCGGGGCGTCCAGGGCCACCTCGATGAAGACCCGGGTATCTGCCCATTTACAGGCATTGTCCACGAGGTTGCCGACCATCTCCTCGAGGTCCTGCCGCTCGCCGCGAAACCTTGCCGTCTCATCGGTTTTGGCCTCGACGATGATGGCGCGGTCGCGATGGATCTTTTCCATCGTCCGGCGCAACGCCTCGATGGTCGGCGCCACCTCGGTCACGGTCGAAACGATCGAGGCGCGGGCTGCGATCCGGGCGCGCTCCAGGTGATGGGCGACCTGGTCGCGCATCACATCGGCCTGCTCCATCACCTTTGAGGCGAACGGGTCGGCGGCATGCGCGCTCGCCTCGTTGACGATGACCGAGAGCGGTGTCTTGATCGCATGCGCGAGATTACCGACATGGGTCCGCGCCCGCTCGACGATCTCCCTGTTGGCCTCGATCAGCGCATTGGTCTCGCGCGCCAGCGGCGCGATCTCGACGGGGAATTCGCCTTCCAGCCGCTCTGCACGGCCGGAGCGGATGTCAGCGATCGACTCGGAAATGCGCTTCAGCGGCGCAAGACCAAAGCGAACCTGGAACACCGTGGTCAAGAGCAGCACGATGCCGAGCGCGGTGAAGGTGCCGCCGAGGTAATAATCGAAGCTGCGCGTCTCATCGAATATCTCGGTGGCATCGCCGGCGACGCTGACGAGAAATTTGCCGTCGGCGCCGAGATCGACGGGGCGCTCGACCATGCGCAACGTCTGGCCCTCAGGCCCGTCGACATAAGCGAGCCGGATGCCGGCGGCGGTGAGCTCGGTGCCCTGCTCTTCCAGCTTGGGCAGCTTCTTGTCCCACAGCGAGCGCGACGAGCGCGCTTCCGGCTTCTCGGTATCGGTGCGGGTGATCTGCCAGTACCAGCCGGACAGCGGCAGCTCGAACAGCGGCTCGCCCAGCGACTGGAACTGGCGGTCCGGCGGCTCGTCTGGCGTTGCCACCTCGGCGATCAAGGTGCGCAGATAGAGATTGAGGCGGCGATCGAAAGCGCGCTCGGTGGCGTTCTTGTAGACCGACGACAGCACGACGCCGGTGATCGCAAGGATGACCACGAGCCAGGCGGTCGCCGACAGGAACAGGCGGTTCGCAAGCGAGCTAGCGCGCATCGGAAGGGCCCAAGGTGGCGCGGAGGCCGGCGCTGAAGGTCGGGGCGTCCAAGACAATCATGGCCGACCAAGAGCCTTGTCCGGCCGCATGGTCAAGCCCTTCCGGCATCCGCGCCGCGCGAAAGCGCCTCGTTTGCTCGAAAGTGCTCTTGCCTCACGCTCCGGGCGCGGCCGGCGGGGTCAGGAGATAGCCAAGCCCGCGCACGGTCTGGATGATGTCGACATCGAGCTTCTTGCGGATGCGGCCGACAAAGACCTCGATCGTGTTGGAGTCACGGTCGAAATCCTGGTCGTAGAGGTGCTCGACCAGCTCGGTGCGCGAGACGACGCGACCCGAATGGTGCATCAGATATTGCAGCAGCCGGTACTCGTGCGAGGTCATCTTCACGGCATTGCCCGATACCGTCACCTTGTTGGTGCGGGTGTCCAGCGTGACCGGGCCGCAGGTCAATTCGCTCTGGGCATGGCCGGCCGAGCGGCGGAGCAGCGCGCGGATGCGCGCCAGCACCTCCTCGAGATGGAACGGCTTTGCGACGTAATCGTCGGCGCCGGCGTCAAAGCCCTGGACCTTGTCACTCCAGCGGTCGCGCGCGGTCAGGATCAGGACCGGCATGGTACGGCCGTTGCGCCGCCAAGCCTCCAGCACCGAGATGCCGTCCTTCTTGGGCAAGCCGATGTCGAGCACGACGGCGTCATAGGGCTCGTTGTCGCCGAGATAGTGCCCCTCCTCGCCGTCAAAGGCGCGGTCGACCACGTAACCGGCGTCGGTCAGGGCTTTTGTGAGCTGACGATTGAGATCGGGGTCGTCCTCAACAACGAGCAGGCGCACGCGTCTCTCCAAAGATTGGCTGCAAAGACCGCAAGAGATCCGTCCCCAGATGACCTCTCCCGGCGTGAACTGAATATGAACGCCGGGAACCTGCGAAAGTTACTTTTTGGTCATGTACCGGTCATGAACCGACTTGGCTATGTGCCGACGCTTCTGCGCCCGCCAAAGCGGCGGCCAAGCCACCGCCCCGACGGGCGCAATTTGCCGCTGAACGCGGTGAGTCGGAAGCGCTAAAAATCAGGTCCGGAAGAACACGAACCAGATGACGCCGAGGATCAGGATCGCAAGGCCGGTCGAAACGGTGAGCAGTGCGGCGACCGACGGTCCCAGCTCACCCTGGCGTGCTTCGGTCGGGGTCTCGACGATCTGACGTTGCTGTCGGGTGGTTGCCATGGTGACCTCAAATGCTTGCGTGTCGCGCCCTAATGCAGCGACCTCCTCGCTGCCTCATATCGTCCGCAGAGCCAACGCCTGATCGCGAACGAGGTTCCGGGGGGCGCCACCGTGCCTCGCACGCCCTTTTTGGCAGCCGCTGGCAGCAACGAGGACTGGTTAACGTCGTTGCGAGAAGGACGCGGCCGCTCGCTATGATTCGGGGGTCTCAGGTGTTATCCTCATCGACTGTCCCTGTTGGTTTTGAGTAACGCGTTTTGGAGTAACCCATGGCCCCCAGAGCCAATTGGAAGGGTTTTTTGCGCCTCTCGCTCGTGACCTGCCCGGTCGCGCTCTACCCGGCCACTTCGGATACCGAGAAGGTGTCCTTCAACCAGATCAACAAGAAGACTGGCCACCGGATCAAGTACCTCAAGGTCGACGCCGAGACCGGCGACGAGGTGACCTCCGAAGACATCGTCAAGGGCTACAAGGTCGACACCGACACCTATATCGAGGTCACCAAGGACGAGCTCGACGAGATCGCGCTCGACTCCACGCACACGATCGAGATCGACGAGTTCGTGCCGAAGGCCGACATCGACAGCCGCTATTTGATCCGCCCCTATTATCTCGTGCCGGACGGCAAGGTCGGCCATGACGCCTTCGCGGTCATCCGCGAGACCATCCGGACCATGGACAAGGTGGCGATCGGCCGCGTGGTGTTGACTAACCGCGAGCACATCATCGCGCTGGAGCCGCTGGACAACGGCCTGATGGGCACGCTGCTGCGCTACCCCTACGAAGTGCGCGGCGAAAAGGACTATTTCGACGACATCCAGGACGTCAAACTCACCAAGGACATGCTCGACCTCGCCAAGCACATCGTCGAGAAGAAGTCCGGCGCGTTCGAGCCCGAATTGTTCGAGGATCACTACGAGACCGCACTGATCGACCTCATCAACAAGAAGCGCAACGGCCTTCCGATCGCCAAGGCCGCGCCGAAGACGACCGGCAACGTGATCAATCTGATGGACGCGCTCAAGAAGAGTCTTGCGACCGAGAAGGACGCCGCGCCGGCAGCAAAGGCGAACGGCAAGGCAGCCGAGAAGGCCAAGAAGCCGAAGAAGCGCATCGCAGGCCAGCGCGAGATGCTGCTGCCGATCGCCGGCAAGGGCGGCAAGACCGCAACCGCCAAAGAGGCCCCGCCGAAGAAGGCCGACAAGCCGGTGCGTGCGCCGGCGCGCGGCAGGAAGGCCGGATAGCGGCAAACCTGCGGGCGACGCATTCGTGATGTCCCTCTCAGCGCATCGCCCGGCCTGACATGCCCTGGTCGACGCCGTTCGACGACCCGATCCCCCTGCCCGGCGGGCGCAAGCTGCGCACGCTCCAGCAGGCGGCCGACTACGTCATGCAACTGAGCGCAGCCGAGCAGCACGAGGCGCGCTGGCAGGTCGCGATCGAGAATTTGATCAACGCGGCGGAGACCGGCGGCGGCTGGCTGCTGTTTGCCCGCATCGGCATGCTGCGCGCGCTGAACGAACAGCGCCGCGGCAAATAGCGTGGCTTAAGCCTGACGCGTTGTCTTGATGGGAACCGGTATCCACTTCGCTCGAAACGCTCCGTCTATTCAGCGACGTGGCCACGATGTTGACGGGAAGCGTCAACGCTTCGTTAAGCACGCTGGCCCTGTGAACGCTCGCATTTCGCGCGGCCGCGATGCTGCGCCACGGTAATCCTACGGAAGACTAAATTAACCTTCGATTGCCTGTCCGCGCAGCATGGTCGGCCGCGTTGGAGCAAGGTTTCGTGCAGCAGCAAGACACGAGAAGGAACTACATCGGCATCGTGAACGACACGGCCGAGGAAGAGCGCGCCGCCGACAATGCGGCGCGATCGCAGCCGCATGTCGTGAGCTATTTCGTCGGACGGCTGGCCGCCGTGCTGAAGCGCCGAACCAAGCTCGGACAACCGCCCACGGCGTAAGCCGCGTACCCGATCGCGGGGCAAGCCATGATCTGGGTCAAGAGACCGGCCGGCCGCAGCCGCTACCAATGCGGGGCTGCATTCAGCCGGTCCGCTCATGAATTCCGACCTTTCACGCCCACAACTGAAGACAAGACGCGTCCATCTCGACACCGGCCGCGAGAACGTCATCGTCATCTCCAGGCAGTCGAAGGCGCTGCGCGCGGACATTTTTCGCGGTTTCAGCCGCGTCGAGCTCCGCTGCGATTCCCGGACGCTGCTCGCAACCCTGCTGATCACAGATGATGACGCGCTGGCCGGGCCCGACGAGATCGGCCTGTCCGAGCCTGCGTTCCGCCGTTTCGCCCAGCCCGTCGGCAGCCTCGTCACGGTGACGCCGGCTGCGGCGCCGGACAGCATGGAGGCGGTGCGCGCAAAGATCCGCGGCCAGACCTTGAGCCGCGCCGAGATCGGCGCCGTGATCGACGACCTCGCCCATTATCGCTACTCGGACATGGAGATCGCCGCTTTCCTGATCGGATCGGCGAGCTTCATCACATCCGATGAGCTGCTGGCCCTGACCGGCGCGATGGCAGAGGCCGGCACGCAACTGACATGGCCGTCACAGATCGTCGTCGACAAGCACTGCATCGGCGGCATTCCCGGCAACCGCACCTCGATGATCGTGGTGCCGATCGTGGCCGCCCACGGCCTGACCATCCCCAAGACGTCCTCCCGCGCCATCACCTCGCCCGCCGGCACAGCGGATACGATGGAAGTGCTGGCGCGCGTCAATATCGGCGTCGAGGAGATGAAGACGGTGGTTGCGGCCTGCAACGGCTGCATGATCTGGGGCGGGCACGTGAACCTGTCGCCCGCCGACGATATCCTGATCTCGGTCGAGCGTCCCCTGAGCCTCGACACGCGCGAGCAGATGGTCGCCTCGATCATGTCGAAGAAGATCGCGGCAGGCTCGACGCATCTCTTGATCGACATTCCGGTCGGGCCGACCGCCAAGGTGACAAGCGCGACGGAGGCGATGCGGCTGCGAAAGCTGTTTGAATTCGTCGGCGACCGTTTTGGCCGCAGCATCGAGGTCATCACGACGGATGGCAGCCAGCCGATCGGCACCGGCATCGGTCCGGTGCTCGAGGCCAATGACGTGATGGCGGTGCTCGGCAACGAACCGGACGCGCCGCGCGACCTGCGCGAGAAATCGCTGCGGCTCGCCGCGCATCTGCTCGACTGTGATCCGCAACTGCGCGGCGGCACCGGCTATGCACGGGCGCGCGAGCTGCTCGACAGCGGCGCGGCGATGAAGCAAATGCAGAAGATCATCGACGCGCAGGGGCCGTCGAAATGCGCGACCACACTCGGTCACCTCGCCTTCGACGTCAAGGCGACGCGCGACGGCGTGGTGTCCGCCATCGACTGCCTGCGGCTGAACCGGCTGGCGCGCACCGCCGGTGCGCCGGTCGACAAGGGCGCCGGCATCCGCCTGTTCAAGAAGATCGGCGACCGTGTCGAGCAGGGCGAGCCGCTGTACCGCGTCTATACGTTCGACCGTCCGGAGCACGATCTCGCGGCGAGTGCGACGGCTGCCGCATCAGGCTATTCGATCAACGGCCATGAGGCCTCCCAGGACAAGACGGCGCCGTGAGCGGGATCGCCTTCCAAAGCCTGCCGTTCGGCGGCGACGCCGCGAGGCGATTGGCGTCGCGGCTCGGGCTTCCCTGTCATGAGATCAGCCTTCACCGTTTCCCCGACGGCGAGCTGCGCGTCACCGTCGGTCCCGCGGCACCCACGACGATCCTCCATGCTTCCCTCGACCAGCCCAATGAGAAGCTGATCGCGCTGCTGTTTGCGGCGGAAGCGCTGCGACGCAACGGCGCGAAGCGGCTGGTCCTGGTCGCGCCCTATCTGTGCTACATGCGCCAGGATATTGCGTTTCACGCCGGCGAAGCCGTCAGCCAACGCGCGATCGGGCGCCTGCTTGCGACGATCATGGATCGCATCGTCACGGTCGACGCGCATCTGCACCGCACACCGGACATCAGCGCGGTATTTCCGGGGATCGAGGCGGAGAACCTGTCCGCGATGCCAGCGATGGCAACCGCGCTGGCCGAGGCCGGCGTCGATCCCGCCACGATGCTGATCGGGCCTGACGCAGAATCCGAGCCGTGGGTCAGCGATCTCGCCAGCCGGCTCGGATTGCAGCACATGGTGGCGCGCAAGACGCGTCGCGGAGATCGTTCCGTCGACATCGCATTCACCGACCGCGACCGGATCGCAGGGCGGCCGGCGCTGCTGGTGGACGATATCGTCTCCTCCGGCGGAACGCTGATGGTTGCGGCCAGGACGCTGACGGCGCTCGGCGCAAGCCGCGTCGATGCCGTCGTGACGCATGCGTTGTTTCCGCCCGAGATGGTAAAGACCTTCGCCGACGCCGGTATTCGCTCCATCCGTTCGACCGACAGCGTGCCGCATCCGACCAATGCGATTGCGCTCGACGCCGTTCTTGCCGCAGCGCTGCAGCGCGAACTGACTGCACCCCATCCGCCGGAGACAACGACATGAGCGTGACCGTTCGATTTTGCGGCGCCGCCCGCACCGTGACCGGCTCGAGCTATCTGTTCCAGACCGCGCACGGTCGCTTCCTGGTCGATTGCGGCCTGTTCCAGGGGCAGAAGACGCTGAAGGAGCTGAACTACGGCGCCTTTCCGTTCCGGCCCGCCGACATCGACGCGGTGCTGCTGACCCATGCGCATATCGATCACAGCGGCCTCCTGCCGAAACTCGTCCGCGGCGGCTTCGAGGGGCCGATCCTTGCCACGCGTGGCACCATCGATCTCTGCTCCTACATGCTGCCCGACGCCGGCAGCATCCAGGAATCCGAGGTCGCCGCGCTCAACCGGCGCAATGCGGCGCGTGGGCGCAGGGACGTCACGCCGATCTACACCCAGGCCGACGCCATCGCCGCGCTGCAATCGTTCAGGCCGGTCGCCTATGAAGACTGGGTCGGGGTGATATCAGGCGTCCGCGCCCGCTACTGGAACGCCGGGCATCTGCTCGGTTCCGCCTCGATCGAGCTCGAATTCGCCGGCGCGAACGGCGCGCGGCCGCTGCGCGTGCTGGTCTCCGGCGACGTCGGCCCAGAAGCAAAGCTGCTGCAGCCCGATCCGGAGGCACCATCGGATCTCGACTACGTCATCTCGGAAGCCACCTATGGCGACCGCGTCCGCGCGGTCACAACACCGGAAGAGCGCCGCCAGCATCTCGCCAGCGAAGTTCGCGACGCCGCAGCGGCCAAGGGCGCCCTCCTTATCCCCGCCTTCGCCGTCGAGCGGACGCAGGAGCTGATCGTCGATCTCGTCGACCTCATGGAGCGCGGCGAGGTTCCGGCGGCGCCGATCTTCCTGGACTCGCCTCTCGCGATCCATGCCACCGAGGTGTTTCGCGCGCACGCGGCAAGCCTCGATCCCACCGTCGACGTCAATCGCCTGCTCAATTCGCCGCATCTCAAATTCACCGAGACCGTGGACGAGAGCAAGGCGATCATGCGGCTGACGGGCTTTCACATCGTCATCGCCGCCAGCGGCATGTGCGACGCCGGCCGCATCCGCCATCATCTGAAGCGCTGGCTGTGGAACGAGCGCGCGACCGTGCTGCTCGCCGGCTTCCAGGCCAACGGCACGCTCGGCCGTTTCCTGCAGAACGGCGCCAAGGCGGTGCGGATCCAGGGCGAGGAGATCAGGGTCGCTGCGCGCATTCGCATGATCGACGAATATTCGGGGCATGCCGACGGCGCCAGCATGGCGCAGTGGATCGCCGCGCGCCGTCCGATCGCGCGCGGCCTGTTCCTTGTGCACGGCGAACAGGACGCCATTGCAGGCCTCGCGATGCGCGTGTCCGAGCGGATCATCCCGGCGGCAAGGATCTATCAGCCGGTGCTGGACGACATCTACGAGCTCTCAACCGCGGAGCCACGCGTGCTCGACGTCGATCATCGGCGCCGGCTGGCGAACGAGGCCGTCACGCAGCTCGACTGGCACAACGAGATGTCGGAGCTGATGCTCGACATCAACGACAAGATCGGCGCCGCCGCCGACGACCGCGCCCGCGGCGTCATCATCCGGCGATTGCGGCGAGCGCTGGCGGACGGCAGTTAGGACTCACCAGGTCGAACATCGAACACCGGTTCGTAGCTGTCGCCTGCCGCGTGGATATGCGCGCAGCGTTGGCCACGAAAATGGGCGGGAACGAGCAGCCGGCCGTTGTCGGCGGCCTCGGCGAAGATCTTGTGCCGCGTCTCGCCTCCCACCTTGGGATCGACGCATGTCCCGGTCGACAGGCCCGGCTGATATATCTGCAGCGGATTGTGTACGGCGTCGCCGCAGAACAGTGCGCGAGCTTGCGCGAAATCCACCGCGACACCCATCTGTCCTCTGGTATGCCCCGGCAGCGGCAGGAGCCGGAGCCCCGGACCCAGTTCATAGCCATCATCGACGAGATCGGCGCGGCCCGCCTCGACGATCGGAATGACGCTGTCTTCGAGCCCGCGCGCGTGCAACGGCAAAGCGCGGCCCGTCCTGAGCTGATCCAGCCAGTCGTTCAATTCGTTGCGACCGAAGAGATAGCGCGCATTGGGAAAGCTCGGCACCCAGCGGCCGTTCTCGCTTTGCGTGTTCCAGCCGACGTGATCGATATGCAGATGGGTGCAGAACACCAGATCGATGCTCGCGGGATCGACGCCGGCCCGCCGCAACCGGTCGAGAAAGCCGCTGCCGCGCCGCTGATGCCAGACGGGAATTTCGGGACGGTCCTTGCCCTCGCCGAGGCAACTGTCGATCAGGATCGTCATCGTCGCGGTCCGCAGCACAAAACTCTGGATCGCGAATCTGGCCATGCCCGTGGCGAGATCGAGGAAATCGGGCTCCAGGACGCCGCGGTGCTTCTTGATCAGCTCCGGATCGCGGTCGGGAAAGAAATCAGAGACGGGCATGGAAAAATCGTCATCATCGACGATGATGTCCACGATCGCCTCGCCGAGCGGAAAACGCATGACGGCTCCTCTCCTTCCGTTAGCGGTCGCGCCTTTTCCTCGACCATTGGCAGGTCATGACGGCGCGGCCAGGTTGAACGGTGACGACGATACATCGCCAGAGTAACATGCTATCTGATGTATCGTCGACGCGTGGGCAATTTGGGGAATGGGGGTATGGAAGTCGTCAGCCTGGTCCTTCCCGTGTTCGCGATCATCGTCACCGGCTGGCTCGCCGGCTCGGTCGGCTATCTCTCCCGCTCACTCGCCACGGGACTGGTGCATTTTGCCTACAATGTGGCGATGCCGGCGCTGCTGGTCGTCACGATCGCGCAGGAGCCGGCCCGCAATCTGCTGGAATGGCGGTTTCTGTTCGCCTTCGGCGGCGGCTCGCTGATCTGCTTTGCGCTCGTCTTCCTGGCGGTGCGCACGAGCGGCAAGCATGACCTTGCTTCCAGCACGATCTATGGCATGACGGCTGCGATGACCAATACCGGGTTCGTGGCGCTCCCGGTGCTGCACGCGATCTACGGCCAGCCTGCCGTGTTGCCGGCTGCGGTGGCCACCGTATTCGTCGCAGCCGTGATGTTTCCGATCACGGTCATTCTGCTGGAACGCAACGGCAAGCGCGAACCGTCCGCATCGTCGAGCGGACTGGTGCAGCAGATTTTGCTCAATCCGATGTTGCTGTCGACGCTGATCGGGCTTGCCTGGGCGATCGCGGGCCTGCCGATCCCGGCGCCGGTTGCAGCCTATCTCAACATCATCGCGGCCGCGCTTACGCCCTGCGCGCTGTTTGCCATCGGGCTAGGCCTGTCGATCGAAGGCCTGCGGGCGCACCTCACGACCTCGATCGCGTTGTCGGTCGTCAAGCTCGTGATCATGCCGCTGGTCGTCTACGGGCTCTGCGTGATCTCGGGCCTCAATTCGCTCTACACCGTCGCCGCCGTAATCTGCGCCGCCGTGCCGACCGCCAAGACCGTGTATGTTCTGGCGCACGAGCACGAGGTCGAGGAGCCGCTGGTCGCGGCCACGGTGTCGATGACCACGGCGCTGTCGGTGGGAACACTGCTGGTGGCGCTGTATCTGCTGTCCGGACTTGTGGCCGGGCGCGAGGTAACTGCGGCGCGCATGGCCACGCAAGTTGGCCTCCTAGCGCCAAGTTGCACGTTTGACAATAACACGCGACACGGGCGGAAAAACTGCATATAGTTGGTCTATTAAACCATTACCCTAATTCCATTTTTTCATCGACGGAGCGCATTTATGACTGATCCTTTGACGATTGGCAGTCTGGCCGTCTCGGCGCTTAGTATTGCAGCAAAGAAGGCACTTGAGGCGGGCGTTGGTGAAGTCATCAAGGACGCTTACGCGGGACTTAAGAGCAAGATTGCAGAGTGGTCCGGTACGGATTTGGCTGCTCTTGAGAAAGACCCCGATTCCAAAGGACGGCAACTGATCGTAGCGGAAGAGATCAACCGGCAACCCCCTGAGGTCCGAACCGAAATCAAAGCATTAGTGTTGGCGCTGAACGAGGCCCTCCGGAAGGCGGCGGAAGCCAATCCCATCGGCATCGACGTCCAACAAATTGAGGCCGCCAGCATCGCGCTGAAGGCAACAGACGTTCAGGGCGGCACCGGCATGAAGATTGGCACGGCAAAAACAACGGGAGCTTTCACGGCCGAGGTATCGAACGTGGGGGAATCCAAGCGGTAGCCGACAGGTCCCGGGCTGTTACCGCTTCAATCGCAGGGGCCCAGATTGGACAGGCCGACGTCGGTCGCGATCTGAACGTGGCTGTCTTTGTCGGAGAAGGCGCATTCCAGCTCCAAGCTTCAGCGCTGGGGCTTGAGCAGATGGCCGAGAGCGAGCCGAGTCTCGATTGGCTGGAGCCCTCGGACGCCTTGGATGACGGAGAACCAAATCTCTTCAGCCTTTTGACCTGGAACTACCGTCTCGTCGAGACTCTCCATGGTCGCGATGAGGACTTGCGTCGTATCCTCGAATGGGCGGAGAGCGGCTCGAAGACTGCGAGTGCGCGGCTGATTACGGGCGAAGGCGGCGCAGGCAAAACGCGGCTTGCCGCTGCGGCGGCGGCCATCTTGCGTGATAGAAGATGGACTGCAGGCTTCCTTCCAAGACATCGGGACAGGTTCAAATTCAAAATCGGACAGAAGGGCCTATTTCTTGTCATTGACTATCCCGAGGAGCAGCCCGACCGCACAAAAGCTATTCTAAAGGAATTAGCCGAACGCAAGACTGCGCCCTACCCGCTTCGGGTTCTTTTCGTGTCGCGGAGGTCATTTGCACAGTGGGAAGGCGAAACGACAATCCTCCAGGGGCGATTTGGTCGACACGAGATCGCTGCAGCCGCGCCGCTTGATGTTGCGAGTGGTCTCAAGCTTATCGAAGAAGCAACCGCAAAATTCGCCAAACTGGCCAAAAGGCCGGCGCCAGCTCTTCAATCAGCGGGAGCATGGCTTGAAGCTTCTCCAATGCATCGGTTGCCGCTTTATGCCACTTCCGCTGCTATCCACGCTGTCCTCTCGCCCAAGGCGGCTTTCAGCATCGGTGGAGGAGAGCTGCTGAAGAATCTTGGGCAGCGCGAAATTGACCGCGTGCGCCCGATGTCTGAGTCATTGGGGCTTGGTCGAAACGGCCTCGAAAATTTGCTTGCGCTTGGAGTCTTGGGCGATGGGCTCAATGAAGCAGCAGTGCGAAAGCTGACTGAGAGCGGAGCATGTGAGCAAACAGGAGATGCAGTCGAGACGCTCGCACTGACCCCGTGGTGGAGGAATGGTCGACTGGCTCGACTTGAGCCTGACGCGCCTGCGGCGGCGTTTCTCGATCTTGCGCTTTTCAGCATCGTTCCGCAAGGGCGCGAAGGTCTGACCAAGTGGTTATCCATTGCGCTGCACGAGAATGCCAGTTCATTCGGCAATCGCTTGGCGCGAGTATTGTATGACCTGCATACGTTACGCGGCGACGTAGGCTTGCACCCGCTCGACCAGCGGTTGGAAGAGATGCTTGCTCAAGAGCCGACACTCGCGGTTCAGTTTGCAGACCTGGCGGAAGCTAACGTTCCTTTTTGGGGAGCGAATTTTGCTACTCGCGTCGCGCTAATCTTAGCCGAGGCGAGTGAGAATCCTGCGTATGCTGCACTCTACTACAGTAATGCTTCAAGCTATCTGTCTGCGCTCGGACGCCAAGAAGAAGCGTTTGCGGCCGCGCAGGGGGCAGCCGATCGTTATCGCGTCCTCTCCGAGGCAGAGCCAGAGATCTTTGCGTCGGCTCTGGCCGGCTCACTGACAAATCTGGCCAATGTGTTGTCAGAGCTTGGGCACCGGGAGAAAGCTTATGCGGCTGCGCAGGAAGCTGTCGAACTCTATCGCTCTCTCGCCGACGCGACGCCCGAAATATTCACACCGTTTCTTGCGACTTCGCTGAACAACCTCGCCAATGGGCTGTCGGACCTTGGACACAAACAGGAAGCGCTCGCAGCGGCGCGAGAGGCAGTAGAGCTGCGGCGCGAGCTAGCCAGCAAGCGGCCCGACGCGTTCACACCGGATCTGGCAACTTCGCTAAACAATCTCGCCACTGTGCTGTCGGAGCTCAGACTCTGGGAGGACGCACTCGCGGCAGCGCAAGAGGCAGTGAAAATTCGCCGGGCGCTCGCCAATGCGCGGCCCGAGGCGTTCGCGCCAAACCTGGCTGGCTCGCTGAATAATCTAGCCCATTCACTGTCGAAGCTTGGACGCAAAGAGGAAGCGCTCGCGGCGGTGCAAGAAGCGGCCCATGTCCATCGCATACTTGCGGACGCGCGGCCGGAAGCGTTCGCACCGAAGCTGGCCGCCTCACTGAACAATCTGGCTTACTTGCTATCAGAGCTTGGACGCCCGGAGGAAGCGCTGGCCGCGATTCAGGAATCTGCGCATGTCTATCGCTCACTCGCTGATTTTCGACCCACAGCGTTCGAGCCGGACCTTGCGATGTCGCTGAACAATCTCGCTAATGCTCTCTGGAGAGTCGGAATGCCGGAGCAGGCGCTCGGTGCTGCGCGCGAGGCAACCGATCTCTATCGTGGGCTCGCCAGCACCGAGCCCATGGCCTTCAGTCCGGATTTAGCGATGTCGCTAAACAATCTGTTCAATATACTGTCGGGACTTGGACGCAAGCAAGAGGCCCTCGCAGCGGCGCAGGAGGCAGCAATGTTGATATCCGCGTACCCACCGAACAGGTAAAGAGCATTTGTTGCATGATCTGCTCGTCCTGCCGTACCGAGCATAAATTAACCGCCCGCGAGGACGCGCTGCATAGCTGACCTACCGCGACACGCGGCCGCGCGTGCTTTACGCTTCCGCAAATTCCTGATCCTCTCTGCATCAATCGACCGGACCAACCGGCCCGCGCCAGGGGAGAGAGACGCCATGAAGCTCGGCACTGCGATTGCGGAAATCATGCGGCGCGAGGGGATCGAGATCCTCTGCGGCTATCCCGTCAACCACCTGATCGAGTTTGCGGCCAAGGCCGACATCCGCCCGGTGATGGTGCGGCAGGAGCGCATCGGCATCCACATGGCGGATGCGATCTCCCGCGTCACCTCGGGTCGTTCGATCGGCGCCTTCTGCATGCAGCACGGGCCCGGCGCCGAGAACGCCATGGGCGGCGTCGCGCAATGCTTTGGCGAATCCGTTCCGGTGCTGGTGCTGCCGATGGGCTATCAGCGGCGCCTTGCGCATATCGAGCCGAACTTCAACTCTTCCGAGGCGATGAAGCCGTTCTCGAAGTCGTCCGAGCCGATCATCCTGGCTCCTGAAGTCGCCAACATCTTTCGCCGCGCCTTTACAAAACTGAAGAACGGCCGCGGCGGGCCTGTCATCGTCGAAATCCCCGCCGACATGTGGAACGAGGAGGTGCCGGAGCCGCTCGACTACACCCCGGTGCTGCGCACCCGCTACGGCGCCGACCCCGTCCATGTAAAGGAGGCGGCAAGCCTGCTCGTCAACGCCAGGCGCCCTGTGATCTATGCCGGTCAGGGCGTGCATTACGCGCAGGCCTGGCCGCAACTGAAGCAGCTCGCCGAACGGCTCGCGATCCCCGTCGTCACCAGCTTGGGGGGCAAATCGTCGTTCCCCGAAACGCACTCGCTCTCGCTCGGCTCAGGCGGCGTCGCGATGCCGCGCGCGGTGCCAAAATTCTTAGGTGAGGCGGACGTTATCTTCGGCATCGGCTGCTCCTTCACCGAAACCAGCTTTGGCGTGGCGATGCCGAAGGGCAAGACCATCATTCACTCCACGCTCGATCCGAACCATCTCAACAAGGATGTCGAGGCGAAGATCGGCCTGATCGGCGATGCCGGCCTCGTGCTCGATGCGCTGCTGGCGGAGATCGGCAAGACCGTCACCGCGAACCGCGACGCATCCGCAGTCGCCGCCGAGATCGCCGCCTCGCACAAGGAGTGGCTGGCAAAATGGATGCCCAAGCTCACCCACAATGACGCGCCGCTCAATCCCTACCGCGTGCTCTGGGATCTCCAGCATACCGTCGACATCCACAACACCATCATCACGCATGATGCCGGCAGCCCGCGCGACCAGCTCTCGCCGTTCTGGAAGGCGGTCGAGCCGCTCTCTTATCTCGGCTGGGGCAAGACGACCCAGCTCGGCTACGGCCTCGGGCTTGCGATGGGCGCAAAACTCGCAAAGCCGGACAAGCTCTGCATCAACGTCTGGGGCGATGCCGCGATCGGCTTCACCGGTATGGATTTCGAGACCGCGGTGCGCGAGCGTATTCCGATCATGTCGATCCTGCTCAATAACTTCTCGATGGCGATCGAGCTCAAGGTGATTTCGATCTCGACCGAAAAATATCGCTCCACCGATATTTCCGGCGACTACGCTGCGATGGCGCGGGCCTTCGGCGGCTATGGCGAGCGCGTCACAAAGCCGGAGGACATCATCCCTGCCATCAGGCGCGGCATCCAGAAGACCAGGGAAGGCGTCCCGGTGCTGCTGGAGTTTATCACCAGCAAGGAGACCGAGGTGTCGCGGCCGGGGACCTGAGCCGTACCAAAGGACACCCGGATACCCCAAGGATAGCGCTGGCGGGGACCGATCGAGGATGGAATAATCCGGCTTTCAGCGATTGGGCTCGGCCCCTTAAGGCACCGTGCCACTTGGATTTTTGGAATGACCGCCCTTCCGCAGGACGTGGTGGCCGAGCTCAAAGCCAGAATTGCCGAGCTCGAGCAGAAGTTGCAGGCGAGTGCCACCCAGCGCGACCAGGCGCTGGCCCGCCAGGTCGCGGCGGAGAACGAAGCCGCGCGGCTGCGCGGCACCCTCGACGTTTGGCGCGACCGCCGCAATGCCAGCGCGGACATTATCGCTGCCATCGCCAATGCGCCGGGTGATGCCCGCCGCGTCCTCCACCAAATTGCCGAGACCTCGGCCCGCCTGTTCGGCGCGCCGAGCGCCACCATTCATATCGCAGAGGGCGACGGCTGGGCCGAAACTATTCGTGTCGGCGAGAGCTCGCAGCGTGTCGGCGCCGGCGTTCCGGACTCACAACTCAAGATCGGCGGCCGCAACATGCCCGGCGTTATCGTGGCCGAGAACCGCCAGGTCCACGTTCCCGATCTCGACAATGTCGATCCCGCGATTGCCGATTGGCCCGGCCTGCCCTTCGCGCGCGCCGGCGGGACGCGGTCGATGTCGGGATCGCCGCTACGCCGCGAATGCAAGGCGATCGGCGCGTTGATCGTCTACCGCGATCGGCTCCAGCCATTCTCCGACGAGGAGATGGCGCTCCAACAGATCTTTGCCGATCAGGCAGCAATCGCAATCGAGAATGCGCGGCTGTTCAACCAGACCCGGAGCGCACTCGAACGACAGAACGCAAGCGCCGAGATCCTGCGCACCATTGCCAGTTCGCCGGGCGATGCGACCCGTGCACTACAGCAGATCGCCGAGACCAGCGCCCGGCTGTTCGACGCGCCCAGCACCTCGATCCAACTCGCGGAAAACGGCGAATGGGGCGAAGCCTACCGCGTCGGCACCAGCGCGCAGCATATCCGCACGACCGTTCCCCTCACCCAGATCACCGTCGGCGGCAAGAACATGCCGGGCCAGGTGATCACCCGCAACGAGCAGATCAACATTCCCGATCTCGACCACACAGATCCCTCGATGTCGGAATGGCCGGGCCTGCCGCTGGCGCGCGCCGCCGGCACCCGCACGATGTGCGGCACGCCGCTGCGCCGCGACGACAAGGCGATCGGTGCGCTGATCGTCTACCGAGACAAGCCGCAGCCGTTCACACCGGAAGAGCTGGCGCTGCAGCAGAGTTTTGCGGACCAGGCCGTCATAGCGATCGAGAACGCGCGACTGTTCAACGAAACGCGCGAAGCCTTGGAGCGGCAGACCGCGACGGCCGACATCCTGAAGGTAATTGCCTCCTCGCCCTCCGACGTCCAGCCGGTGTTCGAGGCGATCGCAACCAGCGCCAAGCGGCTTATCGGCGGCTTTTCGACGGCGGTGTTCCGGTTCGTCGAAGGAATCGCGCATCTGGCGGCCTTCACGCCGACGAGCTTTGAAGCCGATGAGGTGCTGAAGGCGGGATTCCCCAGCCCGGTCGACAACTTCGAACCGTTCAAGCTGGCGCAGGGCGGCAAGCCGGTCCAGATCCCCGATATCGAGACGCTTCCGGGCTCGCAGATCAAGGAGATCGCGCGGGCGCGCGGCTTTCGCAGCATGCTGTTCGCGCCATTGATGAGCAATGGTTCACCGATCGGGCTGATCAGCGTCACGCGGCTCGAGTCCGGGTCTTTCACCGATCACCACGTGCAGCTGCTACAGACGTTCTCCGACCAGGCGGTGATCGCGATCGAGAACGTTCGCCTGTTCGAGCAGGTGCAGGCGCGAACGCTCGAGCTTACGGAATCGCTGGAGCAGCAGACCGCAACGTCGGAGGTGCTGAGCGTCATCAGCCGATCGGCCGGCGATCTCGCGCCGGTCTTCGAGGCGATGCTCAGCAGGGCCATGCAGCTCTGCGGCGCCAGTTTCGGGGTGCTCAACACCTATGACGGCGCACAATTCCACACCGCGGCAACTTATGGGCTGCCCCCGGCTTACGATGAGTTTCGGCGCATGCAGCCCCTCGACTATGGTCCAGCCACCGCGCCCGCGCGCCTGTTGCAAGGTGAGACGTTCGTCGAAATCGCCGACCTGGTCGAATCGGACGCCTATCGCGCCGGAGAGCGGAACCGACGGGCGCTGGTCGATCTCGGCGGCGCCCGCTGCCTGCTCGCGGTGCCGTTGCTCCGGGACGGGCACGTGGTCGGCACCGTCATGATCTTCAGGCAGGAGAACCGACCGTTCTCGGAGAAACAGATCACCTTGCTGAAACAGTTCGCGGCACAGGCCGTGATCGCGATTGAAAATACGCGGCTTCTCAGGGAACTCCGGCAACGGACCGACGACCTTTCACAATCCCTCGACGATTTGCGTGCCGCGCAGGATCGTCTCGTGCAGACCGAAAAGCTCGCCTCTCTCGGCCAGCTGACCGCCGGCATCGCGCACGAGATCAAGAACCCGCTCAACTTCGTCAACAATTTTGCCGCGCTGTCGGCCGAGCTCACCGGCGAGCTCAACGACCTGCTCGCCTCCGCGACCGTCGCCGACGACCTCCGCGGCGAAGTCGACGAGTTGACCGGTTTGTTGAGGGACAACCTTGCAAAGGTGGTTCAGCACGGCAAGCGCGCCGATTCCATCGTCAAGAACATGCTGCTGCATTCCCGCGAAGGCAGCGGCGAGCACCGGCCGACCGATATCAACGCGCTGGTCGAGGAGAGCCTCAACCTCGCCTATCACGGCGCACGCGCCGAGAAGCCGCAGTTCAATGTCATGATCGAGCGGAACCTCGATCCCGCGGCCGGAGCAATCGAGGTTTTTCCGCAGGAGATCACCCGCGTGCTCCTGAACCTCATCTCCAACGGATTCTATGCCGTCGCCAAGCGGCGCGGCGAAACTGCTGGTGGCTTCGAGCCTGTGCTGAGCGCCACGACTCGGGCGCGCGGCGACGCCGTCGAGATCCGCATCCGCGATAACGGCACCGGAATCCCGCAGGACGTCCAGGAGAAGATGTTCAACCCCTTCTTCACGACCAAGCCCGCTGGCGAAGGCACCGGTCTCGGTCTATCCATGAGCCACGACATCATCGTGAAACAACATGGTGGCACGATCGAAGTCGATACTCTGCCGGGCGCGTTTACCGAGTTTACGATCCGATTGCCGCGTAAAAGCAATTTTTCAGACAAGACCAGAGGTTAGCCGTGACTGTGATGGTTCTCGTGGTGGACGACGAGCCCGATGTGGAGGCCTTGTTCCGCCAGCAATTTCGCCGCGATCTTCGCGCTCAACGCTTCGTGATGGATTTTGCCAACTCGGCCGCGGACGCGCTGGCCCGTGTTGCCAACAATATCGGGCAGTCGCTGATCCTGATCCTCTCCGACATCAACATGCCCGGGATGACCGGGCTGGAGATGCTGCCGAAGGTGAAGGAGATCCGCCCCGAGGTGCCCGTGATCATGATCACGGCCTATGGCGACACGGACACCAAGCGCAAGGCGCTGGAAAGCGGTGCGACCGGGCTGTTGACCAAGCCGATCGATTTCGCGCTGCTGCGCGAGGAGATCGACGCGCGGTTGGCGCAGGCGGGCTAGCTGGACTCTGCGGAACGGGTTTCCCTATTTCGCAAGTCCCTCCACCACATCCCGCACCAGACCGACCATGAGCTCGAGCTTGTAGCCCGTCATCGGCAGCGGCTTCGCGCCTGACGTCGCAAGCTGCGCGGCCTGCGCGACGATCTCGGCAGTTGCCGGCTTGCCTTCCAGCGCCGCTTCGCAGGCGGTGAGCCGCAGCGGCACCGGCGCAATCCCGCCGGCCGCGATGCGGACATTGCGGAAAGTGCCGCCGGACAGCACGGCGCGCGCGCAGATCTCGACCAGCGGCCACTCCGCATAGGTGCGGCTGATGGCGCGCTTGTAATGCGCGCGTTCGGACGCCTGCGGCAGGGGAAGCGCGATGGCTTCGATCTTTTCGCCCGGGGCAAGCAGATGATCTGCCGCGCCGTTGCCGCCGTCACCGAGCAGATCGGGGATCGACAAGCGGTTGCGCCGGTCCGTCGCAACGGTCGCATCATAGGCGAGCAGCGCCATCGCCATGGTCGAGGGATGCGGCGCCACGCAGGGACCGAGATCGAAAGCGGCGTGATAGAGATGATTGCCCGATCGCGCCGGACAATCCGAGCCGCCCTTCTTCAGACAGTCGATCTGCGGATTGCGGAAATACCAACAGCGGGAGCGCTGGGCGAGGTTGCCGCCGAGCGTTGCCAGATGCCGGATCTGCGGCGTGGCGAGGCCCTGTGCGGCCGCGGCGATACCGGGATAGGCATCGCGGATGCGCGCGTCGGCAGCGATTGCCGCGATCGTGGTGAAGGCGCCGATGCGGGCCGAGCCGTCGGCAGCCCACTCGATCGTGCCTGATATGGCCGCGAGATCGACGATGGGTCCGCGGGACACGCCGCTGCGCCGGCGCTCCGAGATGTCAGTGCCGGCGGCGCGGAATTCGGATGCAGCATCCATGGTTGCTGACAAGGGGCTCATGCCGCGGTCCTCCCCTTCAGCGCTGCGACGATGCGATCGGGCCGGATTGGAATTTCGGTCAGCCGAACGCCGATCGCATCGAAGATCGCGTTCGCGACCGCGGGCGACGTCGGCACCGTCGCCACCTCGCCGATGCCGACGCTGTTGCCGACCACGTGATCGAATCCACCCTCGTCGAAATGCACGCCGATCTCGGGCGTGTCGGCAATGCCGGGGATGCGATAATCCTCCATGCCGCCAGTCAATACGTCGCCGCTGCGCGGATCGATCTCGCGCGCCTCGTAGAGCGCGTAGCCGAGCCCCTGGATGACGGCGCCGCAGGCCTGGTTGTGCGCGAGCTGAGGCGCCGCAATCTTTCCGACCGCGATCCCCGTATGCACCTTCAGCACGCGCACGTGGCCGAGCCAGGTGTCGACCTCGACCTCGATCACCTGCACCGAGCTCGGCACGCCCGCGCCGATCACGATGTTCGAGTTGCGGCGCATCATCCAGCCGAAGATGATGCCGAGCAGCCCGAGGTCTTTCAGCGGTGAGCGGACGCCGGGCGCCGTGTTCTTTCCGTCTTCGCCGCGGGTCTCCGTGATGGCGATGTCGGCCGAACGCGCGATCAGCTCGCGCCACGGCGCATTGGAGCCGGGCGCGGGCTTGCGCGTGGCCTGGGCGAGGATCGCGGCCTTCAGTTTCTCGATCGCCTGGAGTGTCGGCGGCATCAAAGAGGCTGTGACGCGGCTGCCGCCGGCGCCAGGACCTTCCGGCAGCACGGAATCGCCGATGCGTACCTCGATCTCACCGGGCTCGAGATCGAACTCGCGTGCCAGCGTATCGGCCAGCACGCTGCGGATGCCGGTGCCGATATCCTGCGTCGCGGTCGACACCACGATGCGTCCGCCCTTCACTGCAACCTCGACCTTCACCTTGGGCTGCCAGAGATAGAACCAGTAGCCGGTCGCAACACCAACGCCGCGGCGATAGCGGCCGGTTTGCGAAGCTGGCCGATTGCGCCGAGAGTCGCGCCAGGTATCGAGCCCGAGAGCCCAGTCATAAAGCCGCTGGCGGTTGGGATCCGGATCCCAGCGCTTGCGCAAGGCGATCGGATCGATCTTGAGCCTCAGCGCGGCCTCATCGACCGCCTGCTCCACTGCGAACGACATCGGCGGACCGCCGGGGCCGCGGAACGCCGCCCCCGGCGGCAGGTTGCTGATGACGTCGAAATCCGACAGCTCCTTGGCCTCGGCGGGATACATCAGCCGCGCCAGGCCCGCGATCGTCGAGTTGATCGCCGCCCCCGTGTCGGCATGCGCGATGACCGAAAGGGCCTTCAGCCCGCCTTCCGCGGAGGGAAGCAACGCGACCTTCACTTCGGCGGCGGGGCGATAGCCGGCCACCGACAATTCCTCATGACGATCATAGGCCACCCGCACCGGCGCCTTCGCCGCGCGCGCGAGCTCGACGGCCGCAATCGCTTCGGTGCCGATGCTCGCCTTCGAGCCAAAACCGCCACCGACATGGTCAGCGATCACGCGGATATTGGAGGGCTCAAGCTTGAAGCGCTTTGCGAGCTGATCCCTGAGATGCACCACCCATTGCGACGAGGCGTGCACGGTCAGTCGGTCGCCGTCGAAACGCGCAACCGCGGCGTGGGGTTCGAGACAGGTATGCTGCTGCGTACCGGTGCGGAACGTACCTTCGAACAGTAGCGGGCTGCTGGCCTGACGCGCCTCGTTCACCCAGTTGCGCGCCTTCTTGGCGCGGTTGGCAAACACCGAGGTCGGACCGCGGATGTTTTGCTTCCATGGCGCGGGCCCACCGGCCGCTTCCGACACGTTGCCGGCCTTCTTGCGGCTGGAACGATCGAACACCACGGGCGCATCTTCCTTCCGTGCAGCATCGAGCCCGATCACCGCCGGCAGTTTTTCGCTGGTGACCTTGATCGCTGCAAGTGCGGCGAGCGCGCTTCGGCGGTCCTTCGCCGCGACCGCCGCGATCGGTTCGCCGACATAGCGCACGACGCGATCCTCGGACAGCAGCGACACCACGGTGACGCCGGGCAGTGCCTGCGCGGGCGCCAGATCGAGCGCGCTGATGCGCGCATGCGCATGCTGCGAACGCAAGATCACGCCCTCGAGTTGCCCGTCATGTTTGATGTCAACGGTGTATTTGGCTGCGCCCGTCACCTTGGCGCGCGCCTCGATGCGGGGACTTGCAAAATTTTCGCCGTCGAAGCGGCCGGCACAGGCATCGGCCACGGCACGGTAGATCGCATCATAGGCGCCGCAGCGACAGAGATGGCCTGACAGCGCAGCAGCGATTTCCTCGCGCGATGGCACCGCGCTCGCGTTCGCTGCGCGCCAGCGATCGCAGAACGCGGCCGCCTCCACGACGAAACCCGGCGTGCAGAAGCCGCATTGCAGGGCGTCATGCGCCATGAACGCCTTCTGCACCGGATGCAGATTGTTAGCGCCGATGCCCTCCACCGTCGTCACAGATTTGCCAGCCACGGCGCGCGCCGGCATCAGACAGCTCGTCACCGGCACGCCGTCGACGAGCACGGTGCAGGCGCCGCAGACGCCGCCGCCGCAGACGAGTTTTGTGCCGGTGAGACCAAGTTGGTCGCGCACAACGTCGATCAGCATCGCGTCGGGATCGTCGGACAGGGTTTCGACGCGGCCGTTGATGGTCGTCGTGCTCATGAACGTGCTCCAGCCTTGCTGCGTGACGATCTTGCTCTGATTCCGGCCTTGCCGGACGGCGCGTCCTGCGATCTCGGCACGGCGCCCGCGCAGAGCGTCCGCACCATCAGCGCCATGTCCTTCAAGAACGCGTCTACAGGCTGCATCGCCGGGTGCTGCGATTTCGATCCGTGCACCGCCATCTCGACGAGACGCGCGAACTCGACCGGCGACAGGCCTTGCGGCAGCGCGAGTTTTTGCTTGCGCGCGACCCGCGTGATCGTCGCGACCAGCCGTTCCGCATAGACCGTCGAAAATTTCTGGTAGAGGTCGCGCCCATGCACGAGGTGTTCGGAATAGAGCTCCTCGATATGCGGCGAACCGTCGAAGGAGCCGATCATGGCCCGCATCCGCGCCGTCATGCCGGCGACAAGAATGTCGGCGAAGCCTGCCCCCGCCTTCTCCGCATCGTTGATCGCACTTTCTTCGGCGGCAATCGCGGTCTCGTGCACGCGCGCGATGACGGCGCGGAACAACGCTTCCTTGGATTCGAAGTGATGATAGAGCGCCTGCCGCGTCAGGCCGGCGGCCTCGGCCACCTGCTCGATCGAGGAGCGGCGAAAGCCGTGCCGGCGGAACACCAGCATGGTGGCATCGAGAATGCGGGTCTTCGGTCCCATTTGTCGAACTTTACACAATCAGGAAAAATGTCAAATCCCGATTTGGTGAGGGACGCCTTGCCCCGGTTGAGAACGGCGCCGGTTGTGCGATAGTCGCCTTACGACCGGTTGGCCGTGTCGTTTAGGAAATCGCGCAAGTGGGCGTCGTCGGGAATTCGGTGCGGATTGTCAGGCGGCAGATGCAGTCGCTGTCCGGCGTCGGCATCGTACTGGGCGGTCTCTTCTTCGCGGCGGCGCTGACGCCGACGCTGGTGCCGCGGAGCTATCTCACGCAAGGCGCACTTGCCGGCGCCTGCTTTGCGATCGGCTACGGCGCCGGCATCTTCTGGCGCTGGCTGTGGCATTACCTCGAACTGCCCGAGCCGTCCGAGCGCATTCGGTCGACGACCAATCTGTTGATCGCTGGTGCCTGCCTGGCCGTCGTCGTCATTTATCTCTGGCGCGCAGCGGAATGGCAGAACTCAATCCGAACTGTGATGAAGATGGAGCCGGTCGAAAGCGCCCATCCCTTCAAGGTCTGCGCGATCGCGCTTCTCACGTTCTTTGCGCTCCTGCTGCTGGGACGTTTGTTCAGGCTCGTGACGAGCTTCCTCGCCGCGCGCAGCCGGCGCTTCATTCCACGGAAGGTCGCCAATGTTCTTGGCGTGCTCGTCGCCGGCCTGCTGTTCTGGTCGATCGCCAGCAACGTCCTGATCCGCACAGCGTTCAACGTGCTGGATTCCTCCTTTCGCGAACTCGATATCTTGTTCGAGCCCGAGCGGCCGCAGCCGACCACGTCCGATCGGACGGGAAGCAAGGCATCGCTGGTGAATTGGAAGGAACTCGGGCGCATGGGACGCCGGTTTATTGCCTCGGGTCCGACCGCAGCCGAGATCAGTGCCATCACGGGACGGGCCGCGCGTGACCCCGTGCGCGTCTATGTCGGTCTGGCCAGCCGCGACACGGCGCAGGCGCGTGCCAAGCTTGCGCTCGAAGAGCTCAAGCGGCAGCACGCGCCTGCGCCGTGT